>JBGTGC010000054.1:0-7032 GCA_041746935.1 Dermatophilaceae bacterium | reverse complement strand
TCCCCACGGTGCCGCGCGGCCGGGCTCGCCGGCGACGGCTCGCCGCAGGCCTTCTTCGTGGTCCCCCACCAGCGCGGCACGGTGGCCGTCCGCATACGTGATCGTGGCCTGCATCGCAGCCTTGGCGACCTGGGTGTTGATGTCGGTCCGCCTCGTGAGCTCGCGCGACGACAACGTTTCGCTGCCGTTGTTGGTTTGCAGCGGCAGCTCCACGGTCTGACCGATCGCGCCGTGCAGCCCTGCGTACTGCGCGGCGAAGATTGGCGCCCAACCGTCCCACCCCTCGTCCCAGTCGCGCAGCGGTATCTGAGGGGGCCGGAGGTCATCGGCGTCGTCCAGGCTGAGGGCGTTGATCGCCTGCTCCATGCCGAGGGCGCTGGGCAGCGCGTGCCGCATGATCAGATCGAACTCAATGTTTTGGCCGAACGGGGCGGTGGTGGGCTCGATCAGGGTGCCGTTGGCGTAGCCGTGCACGTCCAACACCATCGCTGGTGAGAGCCCCACGATCATGTCGCGCACCGCCGCAGACTCGGGCTGGCTGGTGGTGAGGAGATCCCGGTTGAGATCGAATCCGGCTGCGTTCTCCCTCGTGCCGGACACCCGACCGTCTGGGTTGGCGCTGATGAGAATGTGGATGCGGGTCGAGCGCAGTGTCTGCTCGACAGCAGCTTCCTGTGTCGAGGCGTAGTCGCCAATCAGATCCAACGCGGCGTCGGTGCCCTCCCGCTCGTCGCCGTGCAGATTGGCGTTGATCAGGACGGCCACCTTGTTGACAGAGGATGACTTCGCCTCCGGTGCGGTCACAGTGACGAGATAGAGGTCGCGCCCTTGCGTGCTGCGACCGATGACCTCCACGCTCACGCGGTCCGAGGCTGCTTGCGCCTCATTGAGCGACGGCGCGATCTCATGAAACGGCGTGAGCCCCACCGATGCGGCCGCGTCGCTGTCGTCAGCCTCTGGCTCGCGCAGATCGGTCGTTTGTGGGTATGCCGCCTCGAGACTGACCTGCTGGGTCACCGGTGTGGCGGTGGCGGTGGCGGTGGCGGGAACGTTGAGCATTGTGAGGCAAAGGCACGCCGCGAGGGCGAGGCAGCCGGTCGTCCATCGCGAGGTGAATGGGCGCGCTTGGCTCTGAGTCACTGCATACCTCCCTCGCCATGTCAGATCGCCCGGCAGCGTCCGAGCGCAAGCAAGCAGACTAGCCCGGAGCCGTGACAGACCCGCACACCGAACTGTTGCTGCGCCAGGCGCATCCGCGCTGCAGCGCGCGGGAACATTGCGGATCGCTCAAACGCTCTATCATGTACGCACACACGATTCAGCACGCGACTGCGGCTGAACCAAACTTTCGGAGGGCACATGGGCAGCAACCCGGTTTTCAACCGGATCGACCGTGAAACCAGCGGGTATGCCGGCTTCGGCAACGCCCAACAGCAGGGTGGCGGCCAGATGGCACCACCCCGAGGAGCCCCTCAGCAGGCTCCTGTGGGTTATTCCGGTCCATCCGGATCCATGTCCAACGAGCAGCTCGACCAGATGTACGGCCAGGCACCCGCTGGCCCGGCACAGACCGGTCGCGTGACCTTGGACGACGTCATCATGAAGTCCCTGGGACTCTTCGGCCTCGTGTTGTTGGTCGCCGGTGCCACCTGGATCTTCGTGCAACCCGTGGCGGGCAGCACGCAGATGAACCCGCTAGCCATGCCGATCTGGCTGATCGGCATGTTCGGCTCGCTGGGTCTGTCGTTCGCGATTGCCTTCTCCAAGAAGGTGAACGTCCCGCTGATCATGGTTCACGCGGTGCTCCAGGGTGCCTTCCTCGGTGCCGTGAGCGCGGTGTTCGCCTCGGCCTTTGAGGGCGTCGTCCCGGCAGCCGTGATGGCCACTCTCGGCACCTTCGCCGGCATGTTCCTGGCCTGGAAGGTCGGCTTCATCAGGGTCACCAGCAAGTCGCGCCGGATCTTCGGCATGATGACGATGGGCTACTTGGTCTTTGCTCTGATCAACATCGGGTCCAGCATGCTCGGCTTCGGCAGTGTCTACGCGGGTGGCGGGATGCTGGCCATCGGTATCTCGGTGCTGGGTGTGGCTCTCGCGTCGTACTCTCTGGCGATCAACTTCGACTCCATCGACCGCGCCGTGGGCGCTGGTGCCCCGGAGAAGTACTCCTGGCTCCTGGGTCACGGTCTCGTGGCCAGCCTCGTCTGGCTCTACATCGAGTTCCTGCGTCTGTTCGCGATCCTGCAGAGCGACTGACGTGTCCGCGGCTGAGCCGACCAATAATCGACAGGCGGGCTCAGCCGCAGCAGATACGAGTTCCACAGAGCTCATCTCCACAGAACTAGAGCGCGTGGTCCGACGGTGGCAACAGCTGCCGTTGGAGCGCGCGCTTTCTGCTGCCCCCAACGTCCGTGACGTCGTCCAAAAATTCGCGGACGAGGTCGCGCAACACCGAGGTGTGCCGCATCGCACCGTGCCCGATCTCGGACCAGTCGTGTTGATCGACCAGCTGCGGGTCATGGTGTTCGACCATCAAGCCGCCGGCCTAGAAAAGCCCGACCTCGCGTGCCGGTTGGGCGACCTCCGTCGCTCACTTCCTTAAGTCAGGCCAGGTTAGAGCCGCTCCAGCACCATCGCCATACCCTGGCCGCCGCCGACGCACATGGTCTCCAAGCCGAACTGACCGTCCCGCGCGCGCAGGGCGTTCAGGAGGGTCGTCGAGATACGAGCGCCGGTCGCGCCAAAGGGGTGACCCAGTGCGATCGCTCCGCCGTGCACGTTGAGCTTGTCCGGGTCCATCCCGAGGTCGTCGGCACTGGCCAACACCTGCACCGCAAACGCCTCGTTGACCTCGTAGAGGTCCATATCGCTGATCGACATCCCGGCCCGGGCCAGCGCGAGCCGGGAGGCCTCGACCGGCCCCAATCCCATGATCTCCGGCGACAGCCCGGTGGCCGCGGTGGAGACGATCCGGGCCAAAGGCGTGACACCCAACTCGGCGGCTCGGGCCTCGCTCATCACGATCACGGCGGCAGCCCCGTCGTTCAGCGGGCAACAGTTGCCGGCGGTGATGGTGCCGTCCTCGCGGAAAACTGGACTCAGCGTCGAGACCTTGTCGTAGGTCACCCCAGCTCTAGGGCCATCGTCGGCGGTCACCACCGTGCCGTCGGTCAGCGTGACCGGTGCGATCTCAGCCTCGAACAGCCCGGCAGAGAGGGCCGCTTGGGCGCGATTCTGGCTGAGCACCCCCCATTCGTCCTGCCGTTGACGGCTGATGCCTCGCATCGTGGCCACATTCTCGGCCGTCTGACCCATGGCGATGTAGGCATCGGGCAGCAGGCCAGCCTTGCGAGGGTCCGACCACGGCTCGTTGCTGATCGCGGTGGCCTTCGTCCGCTCGCCAGCGTCCGCGAACAGAGGGTTGTGGTCATCCATACTCGATCCACCAGCGCCCGCGAAGTTCGGATAGCGCGAGACGCATTCGACGCCGGCGCTGATGAATGCCGATCCCTCACCGGCTTTGATCGCGTGGAAGGCCATCCGCGTGGTCTGCACCGACGACGCGCAAAACCGGTTGACGGTGCTTCCAGGCAGGGAGTCTTGACCCAGCAGCACGCCCACGATCCGGGCCATGTTGCTGCCGTGCTCGGCTGAGGGCTCGGCGCACCCCAGATACAGGTCCTCCATCATGGAGGCGTCCACGCCGGACAGGTCGGCCAGTGCGGCCGTAATGGCGATAGCGCTGAGATCGTCGGGGCGCATGTCGCGCAAAGAGCCTTTGAAGGCCCGACCGATCGGCGTGCGGCGTGCGGCGACAATGACTGCTTCGACCATGGTTCCTCTTCGTTGAAGCCGGTGGCGGGACTCCAGCCGAGTCTAAGGCTGTACGGGCGTGGTCCGGGGCGCCACGATGAGCGGGCTACCCCCGATTGCTCACGCCAGCGTGAGCCGAAAAGAGGACATTGTGCGTATAGGCGTGCCCACTGAGGTCAAAAATCACGAGTATCGCGTCGCGATCACACCCGCCGGCGTCAACGAGCTCGTTGAGCACGGGCATACGGTGTCGGTGCAAGAAGGGGCCGGACTGGGGTCTTCCATCGAGGACGCTGAGTACGTCGCGGCGGGCGCGACCATCCTTCCGGACGCAGAGACCACGTGGGCGCAGGCCGAGATGGTGATGAAGGTCAAGGAGCCGATCGCGAGCGAATACGGCTACCTCCGCGACGACCTCACGCTGTTCACCTATCTGCACCTTGCTGCTGACCTGCCGCTGACGCAGGCACTGATGGCCGCAGGCACGACCTCCATCGCCTACGAGACGGTGCAGCTGCCCAACCGAGGACTCCCGCTGCTCTATCCGATGAGCGAAGTCGCCGGATGTCTGGCACCCCAAGCTGGCGCGCAAGCCATGATGCGGGTCAACGGCGGCCGCGGACTCCTGATGGGCGGGGTGTCGGGAGTGGACCCGGCCAAGGTCGTGGTGCTGGGCGGGGGCGTGTCCGGATCACACGCGGCCACCATGGCCCTTGGCCTCTGGGCTGACGTCACCGTGCTGGACACCGACGTGGATAAGCTGCGGGCCCTGGACCGCCGCTGGAATGGCCGCATCAAGACCGCCACGAGCAACAAGCTTGAGCTCGAGCAGCACGTGCTGGCCGCCGACATGGTGATCGGCGCGGTCTTGATCCCCGGTGCCAAGGCCCCCTCGCTGGTCAGCAACGACATGGTCAGCCGGATGAAGCCGGGCAGCGTGCTGGTTGACATTGCCATTGACCAGGGTGGGTGCTTTGAGGACTCACACCCCACCACCCACGCCGACCCGATCTACACCGTGCACAACTCGGTCTTCTACTGCGTGGCCAATATCCCTGGCGCCGTGCCGCGCACGTCGACCTACGCGTTGACCAACGTGACCATGCCGTATGCCGTGGCGATCGCCGACCGCGGTTGGGCCCCCGCCCTGCGACGCGACCCCGTTTTGGCCCCCGGCCTGAACACCGTCGGCGGTCACGTGACCAACGCGGGAGTGGCCAGCGCGCACGGGATGGAGATGCTCAGTCTGAGCGATGCCCTGGCGGTTCACTAGGAGGTCCAGCGGAGACGCCAGCCTCAGTTGAATCACCGTGATCGGCGGAATCCACGACTGCTGATGTGGCAGGGTCCTTGGTGGTCTCTGGCATCGCAGGTCGCTGCCGGCGCAGCAACTGTGCCCACCGGCCTCGCTCGCTGCGGGCGCTGCCGTCGACCTGGGTGCCGCTGACCTCGCTGCCCGGATCGGCGACGGCCCGCTCGGCAGCAGCAGGCAACGGCTCGACCCATTCGCCGCGGCGATAGTCCGGTGAACGGTCCGAATCTGCCGTGGACTGGCCGAGCGCATCGAGCACGCTGGGCAGCATGGCCGCGGCCGCTCGGGCATATCCTGCAGAAGAGGGGTGGAAGCGGTCGGCGCTGAACAACTCGGCCGGGGATTGGCGGAAATCGGGCCCGATCAGGTCGCCGATGGACACTGTGCGGCCACCGGCCTCGACGACAGCCACGGTCTGCGCAGCGGCTAGATCGCGACTCCACCGTTGGGCTAGGGCTCGCAGCGGCTGCGGGACCGAGCGGATGGTGCCGAGATCAGGACAGGTGCCAACCACCACCTGCAGGCCCGCTTCGCTCAACGTTGTGACCGTTTCGGCGAGGTGACGCACCGACGTTGCCTGTTCGACCCGGTCCTTGACGTCGTTGCTGCCGATCATGATGACTGCAACTTCGGCCTCGGGGGCCTCGCGCAGTCCGGTGAACACCTGGTTGGACAAATCGATCGAGGTCGCTCCGCTGCGGCTGACGTTGCGCAACTCCACGGGGCACCCGGTGATCGCGGCCACCCCGATGGCAATCGTGGCTCCCAGCGTGGTCGAGGGGCTGCCGGCCCCCACGCCGGAGGCGGTGCTGTCCCCGAGCATCAGGATGCGCTGCGGCTCCCCCGAGCCCGCGCCATACGTCCCGTTGTCGTCTTGGCTCAGGCCCGGTCCGTCGCCGATGACGCGTCGAGCAACCGCCGCCTCGGCCTTGAGCACGCCGACCCCGAGCAACCCCACGGCCGCCAGTCCACCACCGCCGAAGGCTGCCCGTGCGGCGATCGAGCGTGCCCGCTCGGCTCTGCTCATTATTGACTGCGCCCCTTAGATGTCGGATCAGCCGCCCACCGTACCTGCGCCTGATGAGTGCTCCCTCAGCGTATCCAGCCCGCGGGCGATACTCACTTCGGGAGTCCAGGCGAGCACCTCACGGGTGTGCCGCTGATCGAACCAGTGCGCGGTCGCCAGCTGGCCGGCCAAGAAGCGGGTCAGGGGCGGCTGCGTGATATGCGGCACCCGCGGCAACCGTTGGCTGATGGTGGTCACCGCCTCGAGGAGCCCGCCAAGACCCCAGGCCACCGGGTAGGGCACGTACAGACGGGGTGGTGGTGCACCGCAGGCCCGGCAAATGTCAGCAACCAGCTCGCCGATCGGGCGGGGCTCACCGTTGGTGACCACCAGGGGTTGCCCCCCGGCATACTCGATGCGGTCCAGGGCGGCGATGATCGCGTCGGCCGCGTTGTCGACGAACGTGGTGTCGACCAGCGCCGCCCCGGAGCCGACCATCGCTAACCGCCCCGACCGCGCCCGATCCACGATCCGGCCCACGAGTTGGGTGTCACCAGGACCCCATACCAAGTGGGGTCGGATAGCGGTGACGGCCAACCTGTCACCGTGCGCGGCCAAGGCCACCTGCTCGGCCATCGCTTTGCTGCGGGCGTAGTGCCCCGACACGGTGGGATTGGCTGGCCCCGCGCCCTCTCCGACGATCGAGTGCCCCGAGTGGGCCACCGACGGTGAGGAGATGTGGACCAGAGTGCCGACGCCGCGGCTACGCGCGGCGGCGACGATGTTGCGGGTGCCCTCGATGTTGGTGGCGGCGTAGTCGCTCCAGCGGCCGACGACGTCGACCTTTGCGGCCAAATGGACGATGGCCTCCACGCCGGCCGCAGCTGCCGTCACCGCCGCC
>JBGTGC010000053.1:0-22379 GCA_041746935.1 Dermatophilaceae bacterium | reverse complement strand
GCGGCTGCCCGCGTCCGAGCGCGCGCTCGACGTTGTGGTGACCGCGAGTTGGTCGGTGGTCGGGCGACACCGCGAGGAGTATGACGAGCAGGACGAAGCGCGCGCGCTGGAGTTGTTGAGCGCGTTGGGGGTCGGGTCGTTGGCGAGCCGGGCTTACGGCACGTTGAGCGAAGGGGAGCGCAAGCGGGTCCAGATCGCGCGGGCGCTGATGACCGATCCCGAGTTGATGTTGCTCGATGAGCCTGCGGCCGGGCTGGACCTGCGCGGACGTGAGGATCTGGTGGGCCGGCTGCAGTTGCTGGCCGAGGACCTCGAGGCACCAGCGTTGGTCTTGGTGACCCACCACGTCGAGGAGATACCACCGGGGTTCACCGACATCCTCATGCTGCGCGAAGGCAAGATTGTCGCGGCGGGGCCGATCGATGTCACGCTGACGGCCGAGAACTTGTCGCGCTGCTTCGACATCCCGCTGGTGGTGGACCGGCACGGTGAGCGTTGGGCGGCCCGAGCCGCTGAGCAAGGTCGCGTTGATACCGGGGTTCCTTCGGACTCCCCGGGAACAAAGTCTGAGGTTGCGTCGAGCGGTCGCACGCCTTCGTGAGCCTGCTGGAAGCCCTGGCCATCGCGGCGGCGGGGATGGCCGCCGGGACCATCAACACCATCGTGGGCTCCGGGACCCTGGTCACCTTCCCGACGCTGTTGTTCTTCGGGTATGCGCCGGTCTCGGCCAACGTGTCGAACTCCTTGGGCCTGGTGGCCGGGGGAGTTAGTGGCGCGTGGGGGTATCGCCGCGAGATGGTCGGTATGCGCTCGACCCTGCTGAAGCTGGTGCCGGCCTCGCTGGCCGGCGGGATTTTGGGGGCCTTGTTGCTGCTCGTGCTGCCGGAGTCTGCCTTCGAGACGATCGTGCCGATCCTGATCGCTCTGGCCTTGGTGCTGGTGGTGACCGGGCCGTCGCTGAACCGGTGGGCGGCCAAGCGCCGAAATGCTGCCGGGGTAGCGGACCTCAGCGACGGACTGAGCCCCGCCCGGTGGACCCTACTGATTCTCGGGGTGCTCGGGGGTGGGGTGTACGGCGGATACTTCGGCGCCGCCCAGGGCGTGTTGCTGATCGGCGTGATGGGGGTGCTGCTGCCGCTGAGGTTGCAGCAGATCAACGGGATCAAGAACGTGCTGACTCTGCTGGTCAACCTCGTGGCGGCACTGGTGTTCCTTGTGGTGCAGCCTGAGCAGATCAACTGGGCCGTCGTGGGTTTGATCGCCGCCGGGTCGACCTTCGGCGGACTCATCGGGGCCAGGATCGGGACACGAATGCCGCCGTGGTTGCTACGCGGCGTGATCATCACGATCGGCATTATCGCGATCGTGGTGCTTCTGCGGTGAATGTCGCTTCTGGAATCGATCTGCCGGATGGGGCGACGTGGATCGATGACGCCAGCGATGAGCGGGTTCGCGACTATTTCTCGCTGACCGACGTCGCGCTGCGCCGGGTGCTCGAACCTCGCGAGGGCCTGTATATCGCCGAGTCCGCAAAGGTCATCACACGTGCCCTCGTTGCCGGGCATCGGATGCGGTCGCTGCTGATGGCACCCCGCTGGATCGAGGATCTCCGTGGCCTGATCGAGGACTGCCGAGCGGGCGGCATACCGGTCTATGTCGCGGCACCCGAGATCATCGAAGCGATGACGGGCTTCCGCCTGCACCGTGGAGCATTGGCGGCCATGCATCGCCCCACGCCCGTCGATCCGGCCACGTTGTTGGGCTCTGCGCGCCGCGTCGTGGTGTTGGAGGACATCGTCGATCACACCAACATCGGCGCTGTCTTCCGTTCGGCGGCGGCACTCGGGGTCGACGCCGTGCTGGTGACCCCGCGTTGCGCAGATCCGCTCTATCGACGTTCGATCCGCGTCTCGATGGGGACCGTTTTTCAGGTGCCTTGGACCCGCATCGACCCGTGGCCCGTTGGTGTTGAGGTGCTGCGTGAATCCGGATTTACGGTGGCGGCCGGCGCTCTCGGGGACGACGCGGTGACGTTGGACGAACTGGCCGTTGACCCACCTGAACGGTTGGCGCTCGTGCTGGGCACCGAGGGAGACGGGTTGGCACCGCGCACCATCTCGGCGGCTGACCTGAGTGTCTGTATACCGATGGCTGGGGGAGTGGACTCTCTGAACGTAGCCGCGGCCAGTGCCGTGATGCTCTGGGCGCTTCGTCCCTGACCCGTTGACCGATAAGCGCTCCGACGCACTATGCCAACGCGCTGAGGGAGCGCATATCGGTCGTTTGGCCTGTGGATAACTCGGGTGCTCGGCCCCTGGATGCGCGAAAGTGGCGGCGTGGACATTAACCCCAAAATCCTTGATCCGAGAATTCGTGACCGCTTGGAGGCGCAACACGGTGTGAGCTCGGTAACTGAACTGGTTGAACTGGGCGTATCCCGACACGTCGTCGACCGCGCCGTCCATGCTGGTCTGCTGATCCGGCTCAGGCGCAACGTCGTGGTCCTGCCCCACGCCTGGAACGACGCCGCTCCGTGGGAGCACCACGAATTGCGCGCCCGCGGAACGGCCCGAGCCTGGCGTGGAGCACCGTTCGCCCTGAGCCATCACAGCGCGCTCGCCCTCCTCGGCATACCTCTGTATGGAGTGGATGACCGTGTTCACATCGTGCCGCGTGGACGGAGCGCAAATCGCGCCGGAACAGCAACCCGGATTCACAGCCGAGTCGGCGAGGCCGATCTCGTCATGTTCGGTGACATCTGCGTCGTTGATGCTCCTGTGGCGACCATGCAAGTGGCCGCCACGTTCGGTGTGGAATCCGGTTTGGTCAGCGCAGACGGACTGCTGCTTCAACGTCCCGATGCCGATCTCCCGGCTGCACTCGAGCGCACACCGGTGGGCAACGGGTCCGCGAGAGCTGCTCTTGTTGCCGCCATCGCCGATGGACGATCCGAGTCGGCAGGTGAGTCGCGGTGCAGATGGGCGATGCGAGCGGCGGGGCTCCCGAGTCCCGAGATGCAGGTGTGGATTCACGACGGCCAGGGCTTCTCGGCGCGCGTCGATTTCCTGTTTCGAACGGCGCGTGTCGTCATCGAGTTCGACGGCCTCGTGAAGTACCAAACGCCCCGTGATCTTCAAGAAGAGAAGGTCCGCGAAGATCGCCTCAGGGCATTGGGGTACGAGGTCGTGCGCATCATCTGGTCTGATCTTCAGTCGCCAATGCGGGTCAGGCATCTGATTCTTGAGGCCTTTGCCCGCTCTCGAGCTCGAGTCGCGTGACCCGATGACCGATAAGCGCGCCGATGCACTATGCCAACGCGCTGAGAGCGCGCACAACGGTCATCGGCTCGGCGGGTCACGCGATGTCGACGATATCGCGGCGCATGACAGCAAGTGAACGGCGAATGATGCGGCTGACCTGCATCTGCGAAACGCCCAGCACGGCGGCGATCTGGCGCTGGTTGAGATTCTCCTGGAAGTGCAGCCGCAGCACGTCGCGGTCGGCCTCCGGGAGCGACGACAGTGAAGGCCCGACCGCCATCTGGGCTTCGATGTGCTCAAGGTGCTCTTGGGGGGCCAAAAGCTCGAGGGCCGGGTCGTCCACGCCCAGCGCGGGCTGGTCAAGGCTGTCCGGTTGGTATGCCGAGTCCAGCAAGACGACCTCGTTGACCAACTCCGGGGCAACCTCCATGGCCGCGGCTATCTCGGAGACCAGCGGCTGCCGTTGGAACTGCTGAGTCAAGAACTCGACGGTGGCCATGCACTGGGGTCGGAGTTCCTGGAGGGTGCGAGGTGGCCGCACGGTCCAGGCATGATCCCGCATATATCGCTTCAGCTCGCCCAGGATGGTCGGCGCGGCATACCCCCCAAACGGGGTTCCGGTGCCGGGCTCGTAGCGGTGGGCGGCAAGCACCAAGCCAAGGCGAGCCACCTGGGTCAGGTCCTCGGAAAGTTCACCTCGCCGGCGAAAGCGCATAGCCAGACCGTCGGCGAGAGTGAGGTGGTCGGCGATCAGACATGCCACGCAAGTGCACGTAACATCACCGGGTGCAGAGTCGTGGGAGGCGCGGTGCCATTTCGGCCGTTCAGCGGTCATGGTGGTCCACCTCCTGGGCATACAAAACGCACATGGTGTGGCGACCTGCTGGACCACGGAAAGCGCTGCGAACAACAACGCGAAGTGCCTACTGCGCGCTGAGTCTATGCCCTTGACCAGGCACGACGCCAGCATCGTGCACGTTGATCTGGATGCTTTCTTTGCAGCGGTTGAGCAACGCGACAAGCCTTCTTTACGGGGTAAACCTGTGGTAGTGGGAGGCACTGGTGGACGTGGCGTGGTGGCCACTGCGTCGTATGAGGCACGCAAGTTTGGGGCCCGTTCGGCTATGCCGACGCACGAGGCTCGGCGGCGATGTCCACCCGGGACGGCTTTCCTGCGTGGGCGCTTCTCGGCATACCGACTCTCCTCTGAGGTGGTTATGGGCGTCATGGCGTCGGTGACGCCAGTGATCGAGCAAGTGTCGGTGGATGAGGCATTTCTGGATTTGACGGGTGCCGGAGAGGACAACCCGTTGCTGACCATGAGCCCGGAAGAGTTTGGCGTGAGCCTGCAGGAGCGGATCACCGAAGCCACAGGGGGGTTGACCGCCTCCGTCGGTATGGCCAACACGAAGATGATGGCCAAGATCGCCAGTGAGTTGGGCAAGCCGGCCGGGGTGCACGTGATCGTGCCCGGCTCGGAGCGCGAGGTCTTGGACCCGATGCCGGTGCGGGCTATCTCGGGGGTCGGCCCCGCTACCGCAGGCAGACTGCGCGGATTCGGCGTCGAGACGGTGGCTGACCTGGCTCGCGTCTCGTTGCCCGACCTGGTCTCGATCTTCGGCAATGCCCACGGCCAGTCGCTGCACGAGTTGGCCCGAGCACGCGATGACCGCGAGGTGACCGTGCACCGAAGTGCCAAGAGCGTGTCGGCCGAGGAGACCTTCGAGACCGACATTGCCGACCCGAAGGTGCTGGCCCGTGAGGTCGACCAGTTGGCTCGGCGGGTCACCTCGCGACTGGGGGAGTCGACCGGGTTTGCGCGAACTATCACGATCAAGGCCCGCTGGCACGATTTCCGCACCGTGACGCGGTCGGGGTCGTTGCCGTTTGCCACCGCTGATCCTGCGGTTATCTCGCGGGAGGCGGACCGGCTGCTTGCTTCGATCGACATCGCGGGTGGTCTCAGGTTGCTCGGCGTCGGCGTCAGTGGCCTCACCGCACACGCACAAGGGGAGCTCGATCTCGACAACACATTAATGCACTCCGCGCCGGTTGCCGCGTTTCAGGACGCCACGTCGGATGGCACCGCTGCGTCGGATGGCACCGCTGCGTCGGACGTCGCTGACGGTGCTTCCGGGGAGGAAGCGGCCGCGGCCTCGGCTGAGTGGGCAACGGGCGCGGACGTCCTGCATACCGAACACGGCGCTGGATGGGTATGGGGCAGCGGCTCTGGGGTGGTGACCGTGCGGTTCGAGGGTCCGCGGACACTGCCCGGCAAGGTCAGGAGTTTCCGTGTCGAGGACCCGCAGCTGAGCTCTACGGAGCCACCGGATTGGCGAGAACCCCCTGCTACTGCGTGATAATCTGCTCGTCGTTGCCCACGGCTGTATGTCGTTGGGTCACCCTCGTCCGGGTGGCGGAATGGCAGACGCGCTAGCTTGAGGTGCTAGTGCCCTTAATGGGCGTGGGGGTTCAAGTCCCCCTCCGGACACCGTGTGATTATCCAGATTCGCTCAAGCGTGTGGCGAGTTTGACGCCCCAGTGCGAATTCCGTTGCACGCTTGAAGCGCCTGTGCTGATATCGGCCCACCCGGCTAGCCTGAAGCGGTGACCTCCTCAGAGCAGACACTCGGCCAAAGCACATCGAGCAAGGACCCTAGTGATGAAGTCGTCCAGATCTGTCGCGACCTGATCAAGATCGACAGCAGCAACTACGGTGACGGCAGCGGACCGGGGGAGCGCGAAGCTGCCGAATACGTCATGGGACTGCTCACCGAGGTCGGTCTGGACCCGCAGATCACGGAATCCGACCAAGGGCGCGCCAGTGTCGTCGTCCGCACAGAGGGTGCCGACTCCTCGCGCGCAGGCCTCGTCCTGCACGGTCACCTCGACGTGGTGCCCGCCGAAGCCAGTGACTGGCAAGTCGATCCGTTTGCGGCCGAAGAACGAGACGGCTGCATCTGGGGGCGGGGCGCGGTCGACATGAAGGACATGGACGCGATGTTGCTCGCGAACCTCCGTAGCCTGGCGCGAAGCGGTGAAAAGCCGCCGCGCGACATCGTGTGGGCTTTCTTCGCCGACGAGGAGGCCGGTGGGGTCAAGGGCGCAGGTCACGCCGTGGAGAACCACCGCGACTGGTTCAAGGGGTGCACGGAGGCCATCAGCGAGGTCGGCGGCTTCTCGATCATGCTGAACGACGCGGCAACGGGGGCCAAGACGCGCGCCTATCTCCTGCAGACGGCAGAGAAGGGCATCGCGTGGTTGCGGCTGCGCGCTCACGGCAGGGCCGGGCACGGCTCCGTGCCTAACGCGCAGAATGCCGTCGTGCGTCTCGCTGAGGCGATCGCCCGGATCAACGATCACCACTGGCCGCGCACCTATATCGCCTCGGTCGGGCAACTCTTCGATGACGTCGCTCGGATCACCGGCGAGAGCCTGGAGCGCGAGTCCCCGGAGTCCTTCCTCGCCATGCTTGGCGGGGCGCGGCCATTCGTTGAGGCCACCCTCGCTGACACCGCCAACTTCACCATGCTGGACTCTGGCTACAAGCACAACGTCATCCCGCAGACTGCGACGGCCTCGCTGGACTGCCGTTTCCTGCCCGGCCACGGTGACGAACTCATGGACACCATCGAGCGACTCGCCGGGGAGTTCGTAGATATCGAGATCGTGCACAAGGACGTCGCGCTGGAGGCCCCGTTCGCGGCGGAGCTCGTCGACTCCATGAAGCACGCCTTGCTCAAGGAGGACCCCGGTGCCCACGTGCTGCCCTATTGCCTCTCCGGTGGCACGGACAACAAGCACTTGTCGAGGCTCGGCATCACCGGCTATGGCTTCGCGCCACTGCGCCTGCCCGAAGACCTCGACTTCGTGTCGATGTTTCACGGGATCGACGAGCGCGTGCCCGTCGACTCGCTTCAGTTCGGGACACGCGTGTTGCAGCGGCTTATCGCTGACTGTTGAGTCACACCGAGCGTGGGTATGCGGGCAGCGGTCAGGCCGTGCGTCTGACGCGGATGATCTTGCGACGCAACGAAGCATCGCGCTTGCCGCCCCAGTAGACCGTGACTCGCTGCAACTCCCAGTGGCCGTACTCAGCCTGCTCGGCCAGCACGGATCGCACGTGGGAGCGAGTGTCCTCACGCGTGAAGCTGACGGTGCGATATTCGTACTCAACCATTGACGATGAATCGTGGATGAGGATCGGGCCGATGTCCAGCCAACAGGCTCATCGGGGCTCGATCCACAAACCAGTGCCGCGCGCCGCAGATCCGAGATACCGTCGTGGCTATGACACGTCATCCGCGCGCCGCATTGAATGAACTGGTGGCAGCACTAGAACGACACCTCGAGATGGCAGCCGACCGGCGGGGCAAGGATGACCCGGCAGTCGTGGCGGCATACCAGCGCATCGCGAACGCCTTCGTGGACTACGACGACGCGCTCCTGGAGGCATACGGCGAGGTCACTCCGTTGGACGTCTACAGCGACGATGGTGAAGACGATGATGATGACTACGACGAAGATGATCTTGAGGCCGAAGACCACGACGGGGTCGACGTCGACAATCTGTCTGGCGATTCAGACGATGACGATGACGATGACGATGACGATGAGGACAATGAAGGCAGCGATGATGAGGATGATGAAGGCAGCGACGATGAGTCGACTCCCGCTGCGCGCGGTCCTCGCCGGTGAAGCTAGGGCTTAGCTGCGGGTTCTGGGGGCAGGGGGGGTCGCGAGACGCGGACAATCTGGCGCTCGTGGAGCGCGCGGAAAGCCTCGGGGTCAGCGTGGTCTGGGCTTCGGAGGCGTATGGCCCCGACGCCGCCACCGTGCTCGCCTGGATTGGCGCGCGCACGAGCACCATCGACCTCGGCGCAGGGGTCTTCCAGATCCCTGGACGCACCCCGGCGATGACGGCGATGACCGCAGCCAGCCTGGACTCACTTTCCGGAGGCCGGTTCCGGCTCGGGCTCGGGGTGAGCGGGCCACAGGTGTCCGAGGGATGGCACGGCGTGCCGTTTGGGGCACCGTTAGGCCGTACCCGGGAGTACGCCGAGATCGTCCGCTCCGCGTTGGCTCGCCGCCAGGTCGCCTACGAAGGCAAGCACTTCACCCTGCCGCTGCCCGACGGACCAGGCAAGAGCCTGCGACTCAACATCTCGGCCCCCCGGAGCGAGGTCCCGATCTATCTGGCAGCCGTCGGCCCGAAGAACCTCGAACTGGCCGGTGAGATCGGCGACGGCTGGCTGGGCGTCTTCGCCTCCCCGGACTACCTATACGAGCAGCGTGCTGCCATCGACCGCGGTCGCGCCCGACGCGCAGAGACGCAACGGGCGTTGGCAGACGCCGACAACGACGCATGCGACACGACCGCCGACATCCCGACCCGCCCCTTCGAGATGGACACCACGGTGCCGGTCGCCGTTGGTGCCGATATCGAGGGCTGCGCCGCCACGATCGCTCCCTACGCGGCGCTCTACGTCGGAGGCATGGGCTCGCGGAAACAAAATTTCTACAACGCTTTGGCCTCCCGGATGGGCTACGAAGAAGCGGCAGCCCACGTCCAGGACCTCTACCTCGACAAGCAGTGGCGCGAGGCGGCGGCAGCCGTGCCGGTCCAGTTCATCGATGACACCTCGTTGATCGGACCCGCTGACCGCTTGGCGCAACGCATGCAGCGGTATGCCGACGCTGGCGTCACTACGCTCACCCTCGCCCCGTGGGGTGAGGATCTGCATACCCGGATGGAGTCGTTGGAAGCCGCCGTCGAGGCCGCCGCCTCAGTGACCGGCGGGGACCCCTGATGGCGATCATGCTGCTCCTGCGGCACGGCCGCACCCAAGCCAACGCAAACGGCATCCTGGCCGGCTGGACCCCAGGGATCGGGCTGGATGACCACGGTCAAGATCAGGCACAGCGCGTAGCCCAGCGACTCGCCGGTGTGCCGATCGCCGGGGCCTTGGTCAGTCCGCTGCAGCGGTGCCAAGAGACGGCTGCGCTGGCGTTGTCGCAGGTCAATGAGCCGCCCGCCGTAGTGACCGAAGACGGCATCGGGGAATGCCGATACGGCGTGTGGACCGGCCGGCCGCTCAAGGAACTAGCCAAGGAGCCGCTGTGGAAGGACGTGCAGCAAGTGCCGAGCACCGTGGAGTTCCCTGGGGGTGATGACTTCCCGGGGGAGCGCATGGCCGACATGCAGCATCGAGCGGTCGCCGCCATCCGGGCCTTTGACACCGCCATCGAAGAGGCCCACGGACCGGGTGCGATCTGGCTCGCGGTCAGCCACGGCGACGTCATCAAGGCGATCCTGGCCGACGCCGCAGGCACCCCGCTGGACAACTTCCAGCGCATCGTCGCCGACCCTGCGTCGCTGAGCATCGTGCGCTACACCAAGACGCAGCCCTTCTTGTTGCGTACCAACGACACGGGCTCCGAGCCCCTCGATCTGACCAAGCAGGCGCACGCCGCCGCCGAGCAGGACGGGGAGCAGGCGCAGGTCGGCGGGGGAGCGGGCGCTGCCTGAGATGGGGACCATTAGGCTGAACCAATGCCTGTGATCGACTTCGACCCGCCGGAACGTTTCATCGCCGATTCCGTCGGACCCGCTGGTCAGCGCACCTTCTTCCTGCAGGCGGTCAGCGGCACCCAGGTGATGACGGTCTCGCTGGAAAAAGAGCAGGTCCGCCTGCTCGGGGAGAGCGTGACCGAGCTGCTCGAGGAGATGGCCACATCCTCAGCGTCAAGCGGCCTGACGGACGACGTGGGTGAAGCCGCGATGGATCGGGCACCCCTGCAAACGCCGATCGAAGAGGACTTCCGAGCCCGGCAACTGAGCCTTGCCTGGAACGACGAACGCCGCCGGGTCACCATCGAAGCCACCGACCGAGACCCCGACGCTGACGACGAGGCGACTGAGCCCGAGCCGGGTGACCCGATCGGGCTACAGGGCATCCGCGTGGTGATGACCGTGTCGATGGCCCGCAGTTTTGCCCAGCGCTGCGAAGACGCAATGACCGGTGGGCGGCCGAACTGCCCGTTCTGTGGCGGCCCGTTGGACCCCAGCGGGCACATCTGCCCCAGGGCCAACGGCTATCGCCGGTGACCTCTCAGCCTGAGGGTGTCGAGGTGGACGACATGCTCCTCGATGCTCCGATGCAGATCGAGGGTGCGCTGACCGAGGCGTCCAACGTGACGTTACGGGTGCAGTTCGTCATCAACGATGAGCCTTCGGAGCACCGGGCGGTCTACAAGCCGATCAGCGGCGAACGCCCCTTGCACGACTTTCCGCTGGAGACGCTGGGGCGTAGGGAGGTGGCGGCATACCTGATCAGTGACTGGGGCGGCTTCGATCTGATCCCTCGCACCATCCTGCGCAACGGGCCGCTGGGACTCGGCTCGGTGCAGGTGTGGAAAGACGTGCAGGAGTCCGCGACCGGACTGCCCGCCTCGGGGCTGATGAACGTCGTGCGGCCCCAGGACGTCCAAGACGGATGGCTCACCGTCTTGGAGGGCGAGGACTACTCCGGGGTCCCGCTGAGTGTTGTCCACCGCGACGAGCCAGACCTCGCCTCCCTGTGCGTGCTGGATATCGTGCTTAACAACGCGGATCGCAAGGCAGCCCACATCGCGCTCGACCCGCAGGGGCACCTGTGGGCCTTCGACCACGGGTTGATCGGTCACGTCGAGCCCAAACTGCGCACGGTGCTCTGGGGATGGGCCGGAGAGCCGATCCCGCAGCGCGATATGGCCCGCCTGGAAGTCCTGGCGAATCGTCTCGACAGCGGGGGAGCAGGCGAACTGCTTGAGTTGCTGTCCCGCCGAGAACTGGTTGCCGTGCAGACGCGGATCGCCGCACTCCTGATCGAGCCCGTGTTCCCCGACGTGCCGGGGGGCCGCTACCCCTTGCCGTGGCCGCTGTGGTGAGGCCGATGCGGATACGCTGCTTCACGTGAAAGCTTGGTCTGCGACTTCGGTCCCTCGACTGCCCGGCAGCGGCGGCCCGCTCCACCTTTTTGACACCGCCTCGCGGCACGAACTTCGCATCCACCCCGAGGACGGGACGGTCGGTCTCTACGTTTGTGGGATCACTCCGTATGACGCCACACACCTGGGACACGCCGCCACCTACGTCACGTTTGACCTGGCCATTCGCGTGCTGCGGGACGCCGGGCTGTCGGTGACCTACGTCCAGAACGTCACCGACGTGGACGAGCCGCTGCTGGAGCGCGCGCAGCGAGTGGGTGTGGCATGGCAGGACCTGGCAGCGCGGGAGATCCAGCTGTTCTTCGACGACATGCATGCCCTGAAGGTGCTGCCGCCGCAGCACTACATCGGCGCGGTTGAGGGCATCCCTGACGACGTCTCGGCCATCGAGCAGTTTCTCGAGTTGGGCACCGCCTACGTCATGGACGGCGACGTGTACCTCGACCTCTCCCGCACTGAAGGCTTCGGTGCGGTCTCGGGCTGGACCAGGGAGGCCATGCTGGAGGTGTATGCCGACCGCGGCGGCGACCCTGCACGGCCCGGGAAGCGCGACGCTCTGGACCCGCTGCTGTGGCGCGCGGCTCGCGACGGCGAACCGTCCTGGCCCGGAGGCGAGCTCGGCGAGGGCCGTCCAGGCTGGCACATCGAGTGCTCCACCATCGCACTGCGTTATCTGGGGATGAGTTTTACCGTCCAGGGCGGCGGCGACGACCTAGTCTTTCCGCACCACGAGATGAGTGCAATCCAGGCCATCTCGCTGACCGGCCGGCGTCCGTTTGCCCAGGCCTACGTGCATCAGTCCATGGTCGGGCTCGACGGGGAGAAGATGAGCAAGTCCAAGGGCAACCTGGTGCTCGTCTCCGCGTTGCGCGCTCAGGGCGTCGACCCGATGGCGATCAGGCTCGTGCTGCTCAGCCAGCACTATCGGACCGCGTGGACCTACACCGACGACATGCTCACCGCCGCCACGCAACGGTTGGCCTCATGGCGGGCCGCGGCCGCGCACGCCGATGCGTCCTTGGAGCCGACAGAGGCCGATGAACGGGTCGTTGCTGAGTTGCGCGAGTGCCTGGCCACTGATCTGAACTCCCCGGACGCGCTGACCCTCATCGACGGCTGGGCGCATGCTGCCGAATCTTCTGCGCCGTCCTCAGCCCTCGTGCCGCGCGCCGCAGAGGCGCTGCTCGGCATACAACTTGTCGACCTTCCCGACGAGGCCTGACTCAGCCAGTGACCGGGCCGCCGTCGTCCCGGCGGCGCAGGTAACGCTCGAACTCACGGGCGATCGCGTCCCCGCTCGCCTCCGGCAGTTCGGCGGCGTCTTGCGCTTCCTCCAGTGACTCGACGTATTCGCGGACCTCATCGTCGGACTCGGCGAGCTCATCGACGCCGCGTTCCCACGCCCGTGACTGCTCGACCATCTCGGTGTCGTCGATGACGCAACTGAGCAGTTGCTCCAAACGCCCTAGCAGTGCCAGCGACGCTTTCGGCGAGGGCGCACCCCCGGCATAGTGGGGCACCGCAGCCCAGCAGGACAGGCTCGGCAGGTCGACCTGACGGGCTTGGTCATTGATGACGCCCACGATCCCGGCCGGTCCCTCGTAGTTGCTGCGCTCGATATCATCGGCCAGCTTCCGTAGCTCCGGATCCTCCGACGTCACGCCCACGGGAATCGGTCGGGTATGCGGCACGTCAGCTAGCAACCCGCCGAGGGTGATCAGCAGCGTGGCCTCGTGGTGCAGTGCGAAAGCGATGATCTCAGAGGAGTAGGAGCGCCAACGGATCGAAGGCTCAATGCCCTGGATCAGCAAGATGTCGCGCCCCACGGGGGAGTCCTGGATCAACATCACGCGGGTGGTCGGCCACTGAATGGACCGCTCACCCTCGACGACTGTGACCTTGGGTCGATTGACCTGAAAGTCGTAGTACTCCTCGGGATCCATCGCTGCCACGAGCGTGGATTCCCAGATTTCGGCGAGATGTTCGATGACCCCGGTTGCGCATTCCCCCGCGTCGTTCCACCCCTCGAAAGCAGCAATGACGATCGGATCGGTCAGCGGCGGGACCTTCTCCAGCTCGATCATGCGACCTCCTGTGCTTTCGCCCGACGGTGGTGGGCCCACCATACGGTTGAGGACTACAGTCTGCGGCATGACTTCGCCCGCGTTTCCGGCCGCAGTGTTGTGGGACATGGACGGCACGATCATCGACACCGAGCCCTATTGGATGGCCGAGGAAACCATCCTTGTGGAGCGGGCCGGGGGCACCTGGAGTCACGAAGAGGCCTTGGAACTGGTGGGCAGCGACCTCAACCGCTCAGCCGAGATCCTCCTTGAGCGCACCCCGATCACCGGGTCACCGCAAGAGATTGTGGATGCGTTGCAGACCGGGGTGATTGCTCGTGTGCACGAACGTATGCCGTGGCGCCCGGGCGCGCGCGAACTGATCGCGGAGTTGAGTGCGGCTGGTGTGCCAATGGCCCTGGTGACGATGTCGTGGCAGCCCTTGGCTCGGGTGCTGGTGAGTGCTCTGCCAGAAGGCACATTCCGGGAGGTCGTCACTGGCGATCAGGTCAGCGACGGCAAGCCTCACCCCGAGCCATACTTGCTGGCCGCACGGCGCCTGGGCGTCGAGCCGAGCGACTGTGTCGCCATCGAGGACTCACCCACCGGCGTCCGTTCGGCGGTGACGGCTGGAGTGCAGACCTTGGCCGTCTCTCACCTGTTGAACGTCGATCAGTCCCTTGGTGCCCAGCAGCACCGCGAGAGCCTGAACGGGTTGATCCTCGCGGACCTCGTCTCGCTGTTCGCTCCGGCCTAACGGTTCTGAAACCATCTCTATGCCGGTGCCACCACCTCTCGCTCGGCGTCCTCGGTATCCGTTGCAGGGTCGCCACTGCGGCGTGGATCCAGCGCCCGCTGCATCGCGTCCTCGGGCAGCTCTGGGGGAGTCCCGCCGAAGGCCGGACAGATCGACTGGTGATGACACCAATCGCACAACCGGCTCTTGCTAGGCCGCCAGTCGCCGG
Source organism: Dermatophilaceae bacterium (assembly GCA_041746935.1). GTDB lineage: Bacteria > Actinomycetota > Actinomycetes > Actinomycetales > Dermatophilaceae > Ornithinicoccus. Next base: position 8,102 of record JBGTGC010000053.1, on the reverse strand, counting down.
TGGTCGCGGCCCTCTCGATGGCCGCCCACAAGGCTTTGACCTTGCGCTCGGTGGCCAACAAGTCACGCTCGGTCGGCTCGTAACGCAGGATCTGGCCGTCTCGTAGGTAGACGAGTTGCAACATGCTCGGCACCTGGCCCCGGATGCGCCACAGCACCAACGCGTAGAATTTCATCTGGAACAGGGCCTTACCCTCGAACAACTCCGAGGGTGAGCGACCCGTCTTGTAGTCAACGACCCGCATCCGGCCATCGGGGGCAACATCGAGACGGTCGACGTATCCGCGCAGAGTCAAGCCCTCGACCTCCGCCTCGACATACATCTCCCGCTCCGCCGGCTCCAAGTGCACCGGGTCCTCGAGGGTGAACCAGCGGTGGAGCAGCTTCTCGGCCTCGGCGAACATGGCCGATTCACCGAGTGATTCGGTGGAGTCATCAGCCTGGGTGATCAATGTCGCTAGATCGGGCTCGGCGGCAACCATCGCCTCCCACTGACCTGGCAGCAACTCGACGGCCGCTTCGGTAGTGCGTTGCTCGGCGGGCAGGTCAAAGAGCGCCTCGAGCACCGAGTGCACCAGCGTGCCCCGGGCTGCAGCCATGCTCGGCGGCTCAGGCAGCTTGTCGACCACCCGGAAGCGATACAGCAGCGGACACTGCATGAAGTCGGCGGCGCGACTCGGTGACAGTGCTTTGCTCATGACCCCACTGTATGAAGCGGGTCTGACAAGCCACGTACGCTGAGCCGCATGTCTGCTGCCGCGCGAACCCCTGCGCGTGGCCCAGCGAGATGGCAGATCGGCACCTTGGCAGGGGTCCCGGTCTATCTGGGTGCCTCATGGGCTGTCGTGGCGATCGTCATCACCTACCTGTTTGGCCCGACCGTCCAGAACCTCATCCCCGGGATCGGCCTCGGAGGGTATGCGGTCGCCGCCTTCTTCGCGGTGTTGCTTCTGCTCTCGGTCTTGGTCCATGAGGCGGCGCACGCGCTGGTGGCTCGGCAGTGTGGCTTCACCGTGCAGCGGATCGTCGCCGACTTCTGGGGCGGGCACACGGCATACCAGGGAGATCAGAGCAAGCCTGGTGCCGCCGCGGCGGTAGCAGTCGCAGGACCGCTGGCCAACGGGGTGCTCGCCCTGATCGGCTGGCTGCTCGTGCAGAACCTCGATCAAGGCGTGCCGTGGCTGCTGCTGAGCGGGTTCACCTTCGCCAACGGCTTCGTTGCCGTATTCAATCTGTTGCCAGGACTGCCATTGGACGGCGGGTTCCTGCTCGAAGCGCTGGTATGGAGAATCACCGGCTCGCGGGGCATCGGCACAATGGTCGCCGGCTGGGTCGGACGACTCCTTGTCTTCCTGCTGGTCTTGTACGCCGTCGGGATCCCTCTGACCGCAGGGCAATCGCCTCAACTTTTCCGGATCATCTGGGTGGCGCTGATCGCGAGCTTCCTCTGGGCGGGGGCCAGTCGTGCGGTGCGCGCTGGCCGCTCCCGGCGCCGTTTCGAGGTCATCACCATCGGCTCCGTATGGAGACCGGTCGCCCACGTGTCAGCCTCCGCCTCGGTCGAGGACATCCCATGGGGTCAGGCTCCACTGTGGCTGGTGACCGACGAGCGGGGCGAACCGTTCGGCATCGTCGACGACCGGGCTGTCGCCGCAGTCCCAACCTACGGAGCGGCCAGGACGAGCGTCTCGGCCGTATCGGTGCGGCAACCCCAAGGGTGGGTCGTAGAAGGAGCGCCCGAGGACTCGGTGCTCGACGTGGTCGGATCGATGCAGACCATGCAGAGCCCGGTGGTGGCTATCCGCACCGCCGATGGCCAAGTGCCGGCGGTCATCTTCGCGGCCGATCTCTAGGCAACCCCTGTCGAGATGGCTCAGCTTTTCCGGATCAGGTATTCGCCATCCGTCGGGTTCGTGTCGACCGTGAGCATCAACCCGCAGGACTCCGTTGGAATAACGGCACGGAAGACCCGCGGGATCGACCCGAGGCAATACCTCAACAGACGGGACAGTACTGATGACTGACAGCACCGAAACTGCACGGGCACATCGACGCGCGCGGCAATCCCGGCTTGCTCTGTTCAGGGTAGCCACCTGATCGGGCCAGCAGCGTGGGCCAGTAGCGTGTGCCCGTGAGCAAGCGGTATGCGCAGGTCCTGGTGTTCCTCACCTCGGGGGCCGTCCTGGTCCTCGAGATCCTGGCCGGCCGCCTGCTGGCCCCCTACGTGGGGGTCTCGCTCGAAACCTTCACCGGAATCATCGGCACGATCCTGGCCGGCATAGCCGTCGGCGCGGCCCTCGGCGGCTATCTGGCCGACCGCTATGAACCGAATTCGCTGATCGGGCCCACCCTGGTTATTGCTGGCGTGCTGGCCTGGTCGTCGATCCCGATGGTCTCCCTGCTCGGTCCCGGGGTGGGGACCGCCGTGCCGGCCATCGTGTTGCTGTCGTTCTTCGGGTTCTTCCCCTTTGCCATGGTGCTGAGCGCCATCAGCCCCATGGTGGCCAAACTGCGCCTGCAGAGCCTGACCGAGACCGGCGAGGTGGTGGGCGGGCTGTCGGCCGCCGGCACCTTCGGCGCCCTCTTCGGCACCTTCTTCACCGGTTTCGTGCTGGTCTCGGCCGCCCCCACCCGACCGATCGTGCTGGCCGTCGGCCTGGCCCTGGTGGCCTGGGGTCTCGTCTTCACCCTCCGTAGGGGTGGCGCCAGGCGGCCGTCATCCGGATTGGCCGGGGCTGCCCTGGTCCTGTTTGGAATTGCGGCGCTGATTACCGGGCCATGCGAGTTCGAGTCGGCTTACGCCTGTGGTCGGGTCGAGACCGATCCAGACGATGCCTCCCTCCGCTTCCTGCACCTCGACACCCTTCGTCATGGAGCGGTCGACCTCGATGATCCGACCCATCTTGAGTTCCGCTACATCAACATCATCGGTGATGCCATCGACGTCATGCCCGACGGCCCGATCGACGCCCTCCACCTCGGTGGGGGAGCGTTCTCGGTGCCGGCGTACGTGAACGCCACCCGCCCGGGCTCGACAAACCTGGTCTCCGAGATCGATCCACTCCTCGTCGAGATCGGTCGCGATGAGCTTGGCCTCATGACCGGCCCCGACCTCGAAGTCATCACCGGCGACGCCCGCCTAACCGTGGCCGAGCTGCCAACCGACGCCTATGACCTGATCGTCGGTGACGTGTTCGGCGGCCTGGCTGTGCCCTGGCACCTCACCACGACCGAATTCGTGGCCGAACTGGATCGGGTGCTTCGCCCGGGCGGGATCTATGTCATGAACGTGATCGACGGCGACCAGAACCGGTTTGTCGAGGCCGAGCTGGCCACCCTGGCCCAGCACTTCGAGCACCGGGCCGTCGTGGTGCCGTCGGACTGGCCCAGCGTCCGCCCGGTCAACCAGATCCTGGTCGCTTCCGATACGCCGCTACCGGCGTTCGAGATCGATCCCGACGATGGTGAGCTGGTCGACGACGTGGATGCCTTCACCGGTGACGCCCCGGTGCTTCGCGATGACTTCGCCCCGGTCGAGCAGCTGGCGGCCAACCTCTGAGCCAGGTCATGGTGCCATGTGTGGAACCACAAACGACCAACAAGTAGCACCGAGGCGCTGAGCGTCCACCGATCGCCGTATGCGGAACGGTGGCCTGTGACGGTTCGTCTTGCGGTCATCGCCGTGCGGTCGCTGTTGAGGTCGGCTATCCCAATGAGGTCAATCACCGTGAGATGGGTGCAAGTTGCACCCATCTCACGCTATGATCTACGCATGTCCAAGATCATGCAAATTCGCGACGTCCCCGATGAGGTCCATGACGCCCTGGCGCAGACGGCAAAGGCCCAGGGGCTCTCGCTGACCAAGTACGTGCTGCGCGAGCTCGAGCATCTGGCCGGGAGGCCACAGGTCGTGCGCGAGAACGCCGCGAGCATCCGTCTGACCCAGCAGAATGTCCAAGGCCGACCCGAGCGGGAGATGATCTTGGCAGTGCTGCATGAGGGTCGCGGCGAGTGAGGATCGTCGACGCGGGTGTCATCGTGGAATTGCTGGCCGGCGACCTCGATCCTGACCTGTTGGGCGACGAAGAGCTCGCTGCGCCCCACTTGATCGACAGCGAAGTCATTCATGTGCTGCGTGGGCTTGTCCATCGAGGCGGGCTCAGCGAACAGCAAGGTGACCTGGCGCTTAACGGCTTCACTGCGGTCACGATCACGAGATTTCCCGCCGACTGGCTCCGCCCACGCATGTGGGCGCTGAGGCACAACCTGAGCGGCTACGACGCCACTTACGTCGCCCTCGCAGAGATGACCGAGGCCACCGCTCTACTAACCACAGATGCCCGTCTGGCTAAGGCACCCGGACCCCGGTGTCATATCCGGCTCCTGTGATCGACATGCCGCGATCAACTCGGCGTTCGCTGGCGGATCGCTGACTCGGACGGGATCCCTCGCTGCCACTTTCGTGAACGTGCGTCCTCATGAGAAACGACGAATCTGTACCTGAACGATTCAAGAGGGGCCATCATGGATGAGGCGTGCAGGAGATACAGCGCGTCTGTGGTGATCGCGATGTCGTGCGTTCGGATCTTCCGGTTGTTGACTGATCCCCTGGCTCACCACCTGTTCGTGATGAACATGACTTACACGTCGGGAACGCACGTGGAGCGCTACCAGTCCGATAACCACATCACCGCGCTGGAGGCACCGAGCCTTATCGCGTGGGCCCCAGCCACCCTTGGGGACCACAACTGGGCTGGCGTATTCGCTGCCACGCATCGAAGGGCCGTCCAGTTGCCCCGTCCAGTTGAATGTCGCGGGACTGGGACGTCGTACGGTGCGGCGTGTCCGCGTCTTGATCGACGCGCAGCAGCGTGATTTGCGCACAGTGTGGGGCGGGTGGCCGTGCAGCCTTCGGCCTATCCCGACAGGCACCTACACTCACCGACGTGAATGACGCTGTGGACCTTGCTGACGACCAGACCCCACTCGCGACGGGAGCCCAGCGGCGGCGCGGGCCGTTCCGGGTGGGGGAGCCGGTGCAGTTGACCGACCCGCGGGGACGACTGCATACGATCACGCTGGAGGCCGGCAAGCAGTTCCACACCCACCGTGGGCACCTGCTGCACGACGACCTGATCGGCGCTCCCGACGGGTCCGTGGTCATGCACACCTCCGGCTCAGAGTTTCTCGCGCTTCGGCCGCTGCTCAGCGACTACGTGATGTCGATGCCGCGCGGCGCCCAGGTCATCTATCCCAAGGACGCCGGTCAGATCGTCACGATGGCCGACATCTTCCCGGGCGCACGAGTCGTCGAGGCCGGCGTCGGATCTGGGGCACTGAGCCTGTCTCTGCTGCGCGCGGTCGGCGACACCGGGCGGCTGTATTCGTTCGACCGCCGCGAGGACTTCGCCGACATTGCCGCTGCTAATGCGCGGGTGTTCTTCGCAGGCGAGCACCCGGCGTGGCGAATCACCGTCGGTGACCTCATCGAAGCGTTGCCGCAGACCGTCAAGCCGCACAGCATCGACCGAGTCGTGCTGGACATGCTGGCCCCGTGGGAGTGCCTGCCGGTGGTGGCCGATGCGCTCGCTCCAGGCGGACTGGTCATCTGTTACGTCACGACCGCCACCCAGTTGTCCCGGGTGGCCGAAACCGCCCGCAGCCACGGTGGTTTCACCGAGCCCGTGGCCTGGGAGTCGATGGTGCGCGGGTGGCATCTGGAGGGGTTGGCGGTGCGCCCGGAGCACCGGATGCACGGCCATACCGGGTTCCTGATCTCAATGCGGACCTTGGCTCCGAAGACCAGCGCACCGCGGCTCAAGAAGCGCCCGGCACCGGGTGCCTATGGCCCGGATTACGAGGAGCAGTTAGCTGCGCAACGTGAATGGACCGGCGGGGACGTGGGGGAGCGCCCGATCTCGGACAAGCGGGTCCGCCGCACCCGTCGCAACGTGATCGCCGCCGCAGATATCGTCACTGAACGGACGGCGACGGGTGAGCGAGCACCTGGAGGAGGATTGCCGGGCGAACCTGACAGTCATTCCGCAGATGAGGCGGGTAGCGTTAGCGGATGACCGATGCGCACGTCCGGACCCTCGAACGGCAAGTCGCCCAGTTGCAGAAGCGGTTGGGCGAATCCAGCGCGGCGAATGAGCGATTGACCAGCACCCTCAAGAGCGCCAAAGATCGCCTGATCGCGCTGCGCGAAGACCTGGATCGGGTTTCCTCTCCGCCGCTCACCTTCGCCGTGCTCCTGCAGCGGCACGAGGTTGCGGAAGGGCAGAGCGGGCCGCTCTTCGACGTGTTGGCCGCGGGCCGCAAGACCAGAGTGGCGGCCTTCAGCGACGTGCCGGATGCGCTGTTGGTGCCGGGCCGCGAGGTGCTGCTGAACGAGTCGCAGTCGATCGTGGGGGTCGCGGCATACGAGCAGGCCGGTGACGTGGTGACCGTGAAAGAGCGGTTGGGCGATGACCGCGTCTTGGTGCTCCTTCGCGGAGAAGACGAGCGGGTATGCCGCATCGCCGGGTCCCTGGATGACGTGCCGATCCGGGCAGGGGATGCCTTGCTGATGGACAGCCGCAACGCCTTCGTCTACGAACGGATCGCCCAGCCCGACGTCAGCGAGCTGGTGCTCGAGGAGGTACCGGACATCAGCTACGCCGACATCGGCGGGCTGGGACGCCAGATCGAGCAGATCCAGGACGCCGTCGAGTTGCCGTTCCTGCACCCTGATCTGTATGCCGAGCACCAGCTGCGACCGCCCAAGGGTGTGCTGCTCTATGGGCCTCCGGGGTGTGGCAAGACATTGATTGCCAAGGCCGTTGCGGCCTCGTTGGCCCGTAAGGTGGCTGCTGCTCAAGGACGGGCCAAGCCGCAAAGCTTCTTCCTGAACATCAAGGGCCCGGAGCTGCTGAACAAGTACGTCGGGGAGACCGAGCGGCACATCCGGCTGATCTTCCAGCGAGCCCGCGAGAAGTCGAGCGACGGCACACCTGTGGTGGTGTTCTTCGATGAGATGGAATCACTGTTCCGCACGCGCGGGTCGGGTGTGTCCTCCGACGTCGAGACCACGATCGTGCCTCAACTGCTGGCCGAGATCGACGGGGTGGAGCGCTTGGAAAACGTCGTCGTCATCGGGGCCTCGAATCGCGAGGACATGATCGACCCCGCAATCCTGCGCCCGGGACGCCTCGACGTGAAGATCAAGATCGAGCGGCCAGACGCCGAGAGCGCGCACGACATCTTCAGCAAGTACCTCACCGACGACGTGCCACTGCATACCGACGACGTGTCGGCCCACGGCGGGGACCGGGCAGCAACGTTGGAGGCGATGATCGCGGCCAGCGTCGAGCGGATGTATTCGCCCCTTGAGGAAAACAAGTTTCTCGAGGTGACCTACGCCGGCGGCGACAAAGAGACGTTGTATTTCAAGGACTTCAACTCCGGCGCGATGATCCACAACATCGTCGACCGGGCCAAGAAGCGGGCCATCAAAGACTGGTTGACCAACCAATCGCACGGCCTGCGGGTGGAGCACCTGTTGGCGGCCTGCGTGGACGAGTTCAAGGAGAACGAGGATCTGCCCAACACGACGAACCCCGACGACTGGGCGCGCATCTCGGGCAAGAAGGGCGAGCGCATCGTCTATATCCGCACCCTCGTGGCGGGCAAGGACGGCATCGAGCCGGGCCGCACCCTCGACCGCGGGACGCCCGGTCAGTATCTGTAAGCGACCCACCTTGCTCAGCAGTGCCGTGGGACTGGACGCGCGCGGCGGGGGGGAGTCATGAGTGCGCGTCGGGTCATGGGACTCGAAACCGAATACGGAATCACGCTGCCCAGCGACCCGCGAGCCGATCCGATCCACCTGGCTGGGGTCATCGTGAGGGCGTATGCCGACGCGGCGGGTCCGATGGGGGCGCTGCCGCAGGGCGCGGGCTGGGACTACGCCGACGAGGCCCCGCTGCGGGATGCCCGCGGATACGAAATGGCCCGCGAGCTGGCCGACGTCAGCCAGCTGACCGATGTCGACGACCCGACACTGGCCAACTCGGTATTGTCCAACGGTGCCCGGCTGTATGTCGACCATGCCCACCCGGAGTA
>JBGTGC010000052.1:0-2375 GCA_041746935.1 Dermatophilaceae bacterium | reverse complement strand
TCTCCAGACCGCGCAACTGCTCTGGCGTCAGGTCCTTGGATCCGATTGCCATCAGAGGTCGCCTCCTTCACGCGCGACGAAGCGGCACTTCATCGGCAACTTGTGCATGGCCAGGCGCATCGCTTCGCGAGCAACTTCTTCGGAGACTCCGGAGAGCTCAAACAGGATGCGACCGGGCTTGACGTTGGCCACCCACCATACCGGCTAGCCCTTACCAGAACCCATCCGGGTCTCGGCCGGCTTCTTCGTCAACGGACGGTCCGGATAGATGTTGATCCATACTTTTCCGCCACGCTTGATGTAACGGGTCATCGCGATACGCGAGGACTCGATCTGTCGGTTGGTGACGTATGCCGGCTCCAGAGCCTGGATGCCATAGTCACCGAACGCGATGCTGGTGCCGCCCTTGGCTGCACCGCTGCGACCGGGGTGGTGCTGCTTGCGATAACGCACTCGACGTGGGATCAACATCAGGACTGACCTCCCTCGGTGCTGGTGCTTGCTGGTGCCGCGGTCGACGCCTCGGCGGCCACGGCAACAGGCTCGGCAGCAGAGGCGTTCCCTGACGTCTCTGCACCGCCGCCAACTCGCGCTGGTGCATCGGTTCGCTCGGGGCGATCGCCACGACGAGCCGGACGGCCACCGGGACGATCGCCGTCACGGCGACCGCGAGCGGCACCACGACCAGGAGCAGCGGTGGCCTCTTCGCGCGCCAGTTCCTTGGCGGTGAGGTCACCCTTGTAGATCCAGACCTTCACGCCGATGCGGCCGAACGTCGTCTTGGCCTCGTAGAAGCCGTAGTCGATGTTGGCGCGCAAGGTGTGCAGCGGCACGCGGCCTTCGCGGTAGAACTCTGAGCGCGACATTTCCGCGCCACCGAGACGACCTGAGCACTGGATTCGGATGCCCTTAGCACCGGCCCGCTGAGCGGACTGCATACCCTTGCGCATAGCGCGACGGAAAGTCACACGTGCGGCGAGCTGCTCGGCGATCCCCTGAGCCACCAACTGGGCGTCCATCTCGGGGTTCTTGACCTCGAGGATGTTCAGTTGCACCTGCTTGCCCGTGAGCTTTTCCAACTCACCGCGGATGCGGTCGGCCTCGGCTCCACGACGCCCGATCACAATTCCGGGGCGTGCGGTGTGGATGTCGACGCGGACCCGATCACGAGTGCGCTCGATCTCGACCTTGGAGATGCCAGCGCGGTCCATACCAGTGGACATCAATGCGCGGATCGCAACGTCTTCCTTGACGTAGTCGCGGTAGCGCTGCCCAACCTTGGTGGAGTCTGCGAACCAGCGGCTACGGTGATCAGTCGTGATACCCAGGCGGTAACCATTCGGGTTGATCTTTTGACCCATCAGCGAACACCTCCCTTGGCGCGAGTAGCGGATTCGCCCACGACCACGGTGATGTGGCTCGTGCGCTTGAGAATTTGGCTGGCCCGGCCTTGGGCCCGCGGACGGAAGCGCTTCATCGTCGGCCCTTCGTCCACGAAGGCTTCGGTCACGATGAGGTTGCCCTCATCGAAAGCCTGCGCGGTGGCGTCGGCGCGGTACCGCGCGTTGGCCACGGCGGACTGCAGGACCTTGAGGACCTGCTCGCTGGCCGCTTGAGGCGCGAACTGCAGGATTGCCACGGCGTCGGGCACGCGCTTGCCGCGGACCAGGTCCACCACACGCCGTGCCTTCATCGGCGTGATTCGCACGAAGCGAGCCTGCGCTCGCGCCTGGCTGTCGTCTAGTTCGACTTCACTGGTGCTCATCGACGACGTCCCTTCCGGTCATCCTTCTCGTGGCCCTTGAAGGTCCGAGTCGGAGCGAATTCGCCCAACTTGTGGCCCACCATCGACTCGGTCACGAAGACCGGGACGTGCTTGCGGCCGTCGTGGACGGCCAGCGTGTGGCTCAACATGTCAGGGGTGATCATCGAACGGCGTGACCAGGTCTTGATCACAGATTTGGTGCCCTTTTCGTTCATGGCGTCCACCTTTTTGCTCAGGTGGTCATCAACGAAGGGACCCTTCTTAAGACTACGAGGCATAACTTCGCGAACTCCCTACTCAGCGCTTCTTGCGGCGGCGACGCACGATCATCTTGTCGCTTGGTTTATTTGGATGACGGGTGCGGCCTTCAGGCTGACCCCACGGGCTAACCGGGTGGCGTCCACCGGAGGTCTTACCTTCACCACCACCGTGCGGGTGGTCGACGGGGTTCATCACGACACCACGCACAGTCGGGCGTTTGCCCTTCCAGCGCATGCGGCCGGCCTTACCCCAGTTGATGTTGCTCTGCTCGGCATTGCCGACCTCACCGACGGAAGCGCGACAACGAGCATCGACGTTGCGAATCTCACCAGAGGGCATCCGCAACTGC
>JBGTGC010000051.1:0-45129 GCA_041746935.1 Dermatophilaceae bacterium | reverse complement strand
AGGGCCTCGGCTCGGTCGGCCAGCCGGCAGGCCACTCGAGCCCCAGCGCTGCGGCCACCCAACACCCAGGGTCGGGGGAGCGGATCGGGGCCACGGGAGAGAGCATCGAGTATGTCGCTCGCGGCCTCGTCGAGTTTGGGTGGTGCCACGGCGATACGTCGGCCAGCAACTCGCCAGGGCTGCTCGAGAAGCGCCACGTGCCACCCGTAGTCGCTCAGTTCCACCAGGGCTTGGAGGTCGGCTGACTCCACGCCAGCGCCTGCCCCGTGGCCCAACAACACGGTGCCGCGGGCGGGCTCAGAACCCCGAGCGGCATAGAGTTGAATGCGCCCTGGTCCACCGCGGGTATCGATCTCTCGCAGGCTGGGCTGTCCCATGGATCAGCCGAGTAGTTCGCCGGTCGATGGGTCGACGACCCCGACGAGATCCTCAACAGGAATGGCCCCCATCAGATCCGGAGCGTTGTTCGCCACGGCGTTGACGGCTGTGCTGACCGGCCAGGTGGTGAATCGGCCATGGTCGGGGGCTCGCAGCAGTTCCTCAACCTCCGCGGGGTCATCCAGGGCTGGGTCCAACCAGGCCTGCCAGCGATCGGAGTCGAGCACGACCGGCTGACGATCGTGGATCCGGTCCAGCCCGGGCTCCGCTGCTGTCGTGATAATCGCGAAGGTCACCAGCCACTGGCTTGAGGGCGCATCAGACTCTTTCCAGAACTCGTAGATCCCGGCCATCGCCAACGGCACGTCGTCGGCGCGACGCGTGAAGAAGGGCTGTTTGCGCGGCTTCCCTTTCGCGTCCGTCGCGGTGGGCGAGACTTGCCACTCATACCAGCCGGTCGCCGGGACCAGGCACCGACGAGACCGAGCAGCCTTGGCGTATGCGGGCTTGCTGAGCAACGTCTCGGCGCGGGCGTTGATCATCCGGACGCCACTGGAGGCATCTTTGCTCCAGGAGGGCACCAACCCCCACGTCAGGGAACGCAGTTGACGCTCACCGGGCTCGCGTTCGAGCACGATCGGGACGGCCTTGGAGGGAGCGACATTGAAGTCAGGCTGACCCGGCGGGGGCTCTTGTGGTTTCACCAGCAACGACCGCGTCGGCTCAGCCATGGCGTCATGGTTGATCTCGAACGCTTCGATCAGGTCATCCGGATCGGCACTGGAGGCATACCGTCCACACATCAGAGGCCATCTCGGGCGGGCCGAATTTGTCGTGCCCAGGAGCGAAGCCTCATTGGCGATATCCAGCCAGGAAGTTGCCGAGTCGCTCCAAACCGGCCCGCAGATCACCGGACCACGGCAGGGTCACGATCCGTAGATGGTCGGGAGCAGGCCAGTTGAATCCGCTGCCGTGCACCACCAATAGGTGCTCTTGCTCCAACAGGTCTAAACACAGCTGGACGTCGTCGTGGATCTCGTGGACCTCGGGGTCAAGGCGAGGGAAGACATATAAGGCACCCCTGGGCACGACGCAACTGACCCCGGGCATCGACTGCAACATTGACACGGCCACGTCGCGCTGCTCGACTAGCCGGCCGCCGGGACCGGTCAGGTCGTGGATGCTCTGGTGGCCGGACACCGCAGCCTGGATCGCGTGCTGAGCAGGCACGTTCGGGCATAGTCGGGTCGAGGCGAGTAGCTCGATGCCTTCGAGGAAGCCAGAAGCGTGGGCAGTCGGACCGGTGATGATCAGCCATCCAGCCCGGTAGCCGGCCACCCGATACGTCTTGGACAGGCCGTTCAGGGTCAGCACCATCATGTCGGGCGCGACCTGGGCCATGCTGATGTGTTCAGCGTCGTCATACAGCACCCGGTCGTAGATCTCGTCGCTCAGGATGAGCAGGGAATGCTCCCGCGCCACCTGCGCGATCTGCTCTAAGACCTCACGCGAATAGACAGCCCCCGTCGGGTTGTTCGGGTTGATGACAACAATGGCCTTGGTATGGGGCGTGATTTTGGCGCGGATGTCCTCGATACCCGGATTCCAGTCCTCGCTCTCTTGCCCCAGATAGTGCACGGGGGTTCCGCCGGCGAGACTGGTTGCGGCGGTCCATAGCGGATAGTCCGGCGCAGGGATCAGCACCTCATCGCCGGTGTCCAACAATGCTGAGAGCACCATCATGATCAACTCGGAAACGCCGTTGCCCAGATACACCGAGTCGACATCGAAATTTGGAAACCCTGGCACGTCCTGATAGCGGGCGACGATAGCGCGGCGTGCCGACAGGATGCCGCGCGACTCCGAGTAGCCCTGCGCCTGAGGGAGCGCCGCTAGCATGTCACGGAGGATGGCGTCAGGGGCGTCGAAGCCGAACAGCGCAGGATTGCCGATATTCAGTTTAAGGATCCGGTGCCCGGAGGCCTCTAGTTGCGCCGCCCGGGCAGCCACGGGTCCGCGGATCTCGTAGAGGACGTTCTGCAGCTTCTTGGACTGCTTCAGGGGGCGTAGTCCGGCAGCGCTGCCGAGAGTAGTCGCGTTCACCCAGACATCGTTTCACGCGTGAGAGCCGGCAAGTGCTCTATGTCGGACGGGAATGAGGCGCGGACGAAGCCCGTTGACATGTCTCAGGTAGTTCCCGAGACGAGCGAGAAGGACGATGTCGATGATGGCCACCGTGGAGGCACCCGTAGGTCGCCCGCAGTCAGGAGGCTTCGAGGGGCTAAATTGGTCTGTGATGACTGACAACACGAAGGCCTCCACCCTTAGCCAAGCCGAGCTCGACGCCTCGGTCGACGTGAGTACGGAATCGGCTCGAGATCGCGCTGCCCGGTTCGAGCGCGAAGCCATGCCGCTGATCGACCAGATGTACAGTGCCGCGCTACGCACGGCACGCAATCCAACCGACGCTGAGGATCTGGTCCAAGAGACGTACGCCAAGGCGTTTGCCGCCTTCCACCAGTACCGTCCCGGGACGAATCTCAAGGCGTGGATGTATCGCATCCTCACCAACACATACATCAACACCTACCGCAAGAAGCAGCGTCAGCCCAAGGAGTCGGACGCCGCTGTGGTGGAGGACTACCAGTTGGCACGGGCCGAACAGCACACCTCGCGGGGACTGCGCTCGGCTGAGGTCGAGGCGCTCGATCACCTCCCTGACTCCGACGTCAAGCGCGCCCTTGCCTCGATCGGGGAGGACTTCCGTATGGCGGTCTACCTCTCGGACGTCGAAGGCTTCGCATACAAGGAAATCGCCGAGATCATGCAGACCCCCATCGGCACCGTGATGTCGCGATTGCATCGCGGCCGACGCCAGTTGCGAGATCTGCTGACCGACTACGCCCTGGAACGGGGATTCATCAACAGCGAGGCGGTGCAGAAGTGAGCGACCACACCAGCACGCAGAGCCCTCGTCCACACGGCTCGGACTGCGCGGAGGTGATTCTCCGACTGTTCGAGTATGTCGACAATGAAGCAGGTCCAGAAGACTGTGCGACCATCAAAGAACACTTAGATGAGTGCGGTCCCTGCCTTCGTGAATACGAGCGGGATCTGCTCCTGAAATCATTAGTACGGCGCGCATGTCATTCCGAGCGAGCACCGAGCACTTTGCGTATGCAGGTCATCTCGAGAATCACATCCATCACTGTCGAGAGCACGCAGCCACGATAGTCCACGGTGGTCGGTCGGCGCGCAGCGGTTAAACATCGGCCATGCCTGTCCGGACGGCGGTGGCACCGACGCGCCAGGCTCACACGCCGCCGACGCAAGAGCCCCCAAGGCCAATGGGCGTGGGGGTTCTCGCGTGCCTAATCCATTGCTGGACTAAGAGTTTGGCTTGTTGCCGTGGTTCGCGCCCTTCTTCTTGCCGGCGCGACGCTTGCGGGCTCGCTTGCTCATGGCTGCTCCTGGTCTGTTGTGTGATGCCGAAACATAACAGCGTAACGGATCGTTGGAGGCGCACCAAGTCGACCCGGTGATCTATGGTGTCGTAGGAGGCTCATCGCACCCTGCGTCAGCGGGGCGCAAAGCGAGGGTAAAATATTGACCAAATCTCTACTGAAAGCGCTTACATGGCCGCATTTGCCTGTCACGCATGCGAGCATAGAAATGCATCCGGATGATTTCCTCAAACTGGGGACGTCTCGTCGACCAACCGGACTGTAGAAGAGGTTTCTCATGTTCGCTTCACTGCTTCGTGTTCTGTCCGGCAAGTCCTTCACCGATGTCGTGTCCTGGGAAGGCAAGGCCGTCACGGACGTCGTGTCCTGGGAAGGCAAGAAGTAGGAGCCTGCCGGCACCCCAACGCGCCCACGCAGCGCGGGGGGCGGTTCAACCGTGAAACCGCCCCCCGCCGCGTGGCGCATCTATGTCGCCATCATGGTGTTGATGACGATGAGCGTGGTGCTGGGGTGGCTGGGGTTTCGGTGGCCTCATCCCATCGATTGGGAGGCCGTGGTGGTGTTGTCGGCCTTGGGGGCGTTGGGGACCAACCTCCGGGAGCGTGAGTTCGGAGATAGTCTGGGGGTGTCGTTCACCGTGGTCGTGTTGTCGGCCGCGATGGTCCTAGCGGGGCCGACGGGTGCAGTGATGGTGGGGTTCTTCAGTTTCCTGTTCGATTTCCGAACTTCTTCGCTCCAGAGTTACCTGTTCAACGCCACCATGACGGCGTTCATGTCGGGGGCAGGGGGTGCGGTCTATTTGCTGACACGTGGTCTTAACCCGATTGCCTCAGACGTGGGGCCGCTGCGGATTCTGCTCTACGTCGCTCTGCCGATGGTGGCCGGATACCTCGTCTCGATTGCCCTCAACGCGCTCCTGATCGGCGTGATGGTTCGGCTGAAGCAGGGCAAGAGCGTGCTCTCTGTGGCGGCGGGAGTGGTTCGAAGTCTTGGCCCGGCCTACATGGTGCATGTGTTGCTGGCGATCATGTTGGTGCTCTTGTGGCAGCCCGTTGGCGTCGGGCCCTTCAGTGCCGTGCTCATTGTCATCCCGCTGCTGCTGACTCAGTGGACGCTCAGCCGTGATGCCGCCGAGCGTCGCAGCCACACGCGCACGGTGAGCACCCTGATGGGGGCGCTGGAAGTAGCCACTCCCTACTCGATCGGGCACAGTTCGAGAGTGGCCGAGCTTGCCGACCGGATGGCGCCGCGTCTGGGCATCACGGGTGAGTCCGCCAAGACGCTGCACTTTGCTGCGCTGCTGCACGACCTCGGGCTGGTCTCGACCTCGCCTCGGGTGCCGCGGCGCACGGGCCCCAGCGACGTCAGTTATCTCGCCGCCATCCAGGAGCACCCGGAGGCGGGCGTCCATATGTTGGCCGACATCGACTTCTTAGCCCCGGCGTTGCCGGGGATTTTGCACCACCACGAGCGCTACGACGGCTTGGGCTATCCCACGGGCTTGATCGGGGCTAAGATCCCGATCTTTGCGCGGGTGATCGCCGTCGCCGACGCGTTCGACTCCCTCACGACAAATCGTTCCTATCGTGACGAAGTCACCGGCCAAGCGGCGCTGGCTCTGTTGTGGGAGCGAGCGGGGACCCACCTTGATCCGGATGTCGTTCAGGCCCTCGCGGATGCCCTCACCGAGCAACCCTGGGAGCCCACCCGGATCAGCGAAGCCATGTTGGAGTCGGCGGTCGATGTCAATGACCACGATGACCCCGCGGTGAGCGATGAGTATGCGGCCTGGCAGCCCGAGAGCGACGAGGTCAGAGCATGAGGGTCAGATTCGGCTCGCACTGGGTCACCAACGGATTGACCCTCGCCTCGATCGTGTTCCTCGTGGCGATGCTGCTGCACGACGGTGGCTGGCCACCCACGACATCGCGCTCGGTCATCGTGTGGTTGGTCGTGTCTTTACTGGTCATCATCGTGGCGGATTCCCGGCCTATGACGATCGTCAATGGTCGCAAGGTGGAGCCGGTGGGGATGACCGTCAGCATCGCCATGGCCATGACGACCGTCCTGCCCGGTAACCCGGATCCGGTGATCGTCGACGTCAGCCCCGGCTACATCGCGCTCATTGCGGGCCTCGGCTCGACCATTGCCGCAACCCGGCGGCTGGCGCTCTTCGGGCACCTGCCGGCGCCCTCGGACATCGCGATGCGCGTGATGGTGACGGGACTGGTGGCCACCACCGTGCAGTACACCTGGCCCGGCGGGCAGTCCCTGGCCACTGCCTTGGTGACCTGGGAATCGGTGCATCACTGGGCGCTGGTTCTAGCGCTTGCAGCCATTGCCGCCTCGGGGCTGGGTCTGCAGATGCTGTTCTGGAGCTACGAGCGCGCTGCCCAGGAGCACACTGTGCTTCGCCACGCGTTAGCCGACGAGATCAAAGCAGTGGGTCCGATTGGCATGGGCGTGGTCAGCGGAGCAGTGTCCACCGCATTGGCGACGCGCGCAGTCGGGCCAGCGGCGATGGCCATCTTTGTCGTGCCATTGTTGCTGTTGATGATTGCGGTGCGCAGGCAAGCCAACGTTGCCGATGGGCAGCGGCAGACGGTCTGGGCGTTGTCGAAGCTCACCGATCAAGGTGGTTTCACCGATCCTGGCCATGCAGCCCGAGTGGCTCGGTTGGCGGTGCCGGTCGGTCGCCAAGTCGGCTTGTCCGAGCCAGCGTTGCGGGACCTGGAGTATGCCGCTCTCCTGCACGACTTGGGACAGTTGTCCTTACAGCGGCCTATCCCAGGAGGGGCGACCACGCATACCTCGGCCTTGGACCAGCGCCGAGTAGCGGCCGCCGGGTCGGCTTTGCTGGCAAGAACGGCGGAGTTATCCAAGGTCTCAACCGTGGTCGCCCATCAGGCCACGCCCTACTGGCGACTCAAGCAACTGGGTGATATCCCCATAGCGAGCCGTATCCTGCGGGTCGCCAACGCCTACGACGACCTGGTCGGCGTTTCGTTGGACTCCGTCACTCGGATGCGGGCGCTCCAGCGGTTGCGCCTGGGCATGGGTTACGACTACGATCCACTCGTGTTGCGCGAACTGTGCCGCGTCCTGGTGCGCGACGGCCAGATCTCCCGAGAGGACTTGCTGTCCCTCGAGCTCTGGCCGTCACGCACCCAGGCGCGAGCATGACCCAATAGGTCTCAGGCCTTCTTGGTCTCGGCGAAGATCTCCGCGATTTCGTCGATCTTGCTCAGCAACTCATCGGCCACCGCAACGTCCCAGGACGATTTGGTGCCCGAGGCGCCGGCCAATTTGGTGGCCTCGTTGACCAGCATGTGCAACTGCGGGTACTGCTCGAAGTGCGGCGGCTTGAAGTAGTCGGTCCAGAGCACGGCGACATGGTGCTTGACCAACTCCGAGCGCTCTTCCTTGATGATGCAGCCGCGCGCCTTCATCTCCGGGTCATCGCTGGCGTTGACCTTTTCCATGATTCCTTTGATCGACTGCGCTTCGATCCGGGCCTGGGCCGGGTCGTAGACACCGCACGGCAAGTCGCAGTGAGCGCTGACGTCGATGATGCGCGAGCCAAGATGAGAGAACAAGCGTGTGAGCATGTGTTGTCCTTCCGTGAACGGTTGGGACTCCCACGTTAGCCTGAGCCTGTGCTGCTCGCGATCGACACCTCCACAACGCTGGTCGGAGCCGCCTGTTTACGCGCTCACGAGGTGCTCAGTGAGGTCACCGTGTCTGACGCGCGCCGACATGGTGAGTTGTTGGCACCCACGATTCAACAGGCCCTAGATCGCTGCGGTGGGGGCGTGGGTGACCTGGACCAGATCGTCGTGGGGGTCGGGCCGGGGCCTTTCACGGGACTACGCGTGGGCATCACTACGGGCCTGGTCATGGGGCACGTCCTCGGCATACCCGTGGTGGGGGTGTGTTCTTTGGATGCGCTGGCCGCTCAGGCGCTGCAGGGGCCAGCAGGGCAGTGGGGTTGGCCGGAGTTTCTGGTGGCTGCTGATGCCCGTCGCAATGAGGTCTATTGGGCTCGGTATGCGGTCTGCGATGGCCTTGCCACTCGTATCGGCCAGCCTGCGGTGAGCCGGCCAGCCGACCTCAGTGGCGATATCCGGTCGCTGCCGGCCGTCGGGAGGGGGCCGGTGCTGTATCCCGATGTGCTGACACAGACGTCTGGGCCACTGGACGTCTCCCCTGCCGCACTCGGTGCCCTGACTGCTCATGCGTCGGCGCTCTTGCCTCCCGAACCGCTATATTTGCGGCGACCCGACGCCACCCCCAGTGCACCGCCGCCTGCCTTCACCACGGCGGCGCCCTGATGGTGGCCGAGCACGCCATTCGCCCGATGCACTGGAGCGATCTGGAGTCCGTCGCTGCTCTAGAAGCGCAGATCCATCCCGCCAACCCGTGGTCTCTGGACACCTGGTGGGCAGAGTTGGCTCTGCGGCCGAGGCGCCATTACGTCGTCGCCCAGGCTGGTGCGCGCGAAAGTGTGGGACACGACATTGTTGGGTATGCCGGACTCGACGTGAGTGGAGAGAATGCCGACGTGATGACGATTGCGGTCGACCCCGCACAACGCGGGACGGGGTTGGGGTCAGCGCTGCTGAGCGATCTCCATACGAGCGCAGCGGGTCGGGGAGTCCGCGCCGTCCTGCTGGAAGTCCGCGCCGACAACACAGGGGCCCAGGCGCTCTACGCCAAGGCTGGCTATGAGCACGTCCACACGCGACGGGGGTACTATCAACCGGGCGCAATCGACGCGATCATCTTGCGTGCGGCCCTGATCGCAGCACCGAGGGGGCAACTCTGATGGCGGTGTCATCACCGGCCTCGCACGAGCCGTTGGTGCTCGGCGTGGAGACCAGTTGTGACGAGACTGGCATCGGCATCGTGCGCGGCCACACGTTGCTGGCCGATGCCATCGCCAGCAGCGTCGATGAGCACGCTCGCTTCGGCGGAGTGGTGCCCGAGGTCGCCAGTCGCGCACACCTCGAGGCGATGGTCCCCACCGTGGCGCGCGCCTGCGAGGACGCTGACGTGCGCTTGGGTGAACTCGATGCCATCGCCGTCACCTCAGGCCCCGGATTGGCAGGCGCACTTCTCGTGGGTGTGGCCGCCGCCAAAGGGTTGTCGTTGTCCTTGGGGATCCCGGTGTATGGCGTGAACCACCTGAGCGCACACGTAGCGGTCGACGTGGTTGAGCATGGGCCCCTGCCCGAGCCAGTCATCGCCCTGCTGGTCAGCGGCGGTCACTCCAACTTGCTGATGGTGCCGGACGTCACTCACGACGTGACCTCTTTGGGTGCAACCATGGACGATGCCGCCGGTGAGGCCTTCGACAAGGTGGCACGGCTTCTCGGCCTGCCTTTTCCCGGGGGGCCACACATCGATCGATTGGCCCGAGAGGGCAGCACGGTCGCGATCGACTTTCCGCGGGCCCTGACCGGGCGCAAGGCCACGGAGCGTCACCGATTCGACTTCTCGTTTTCCGGTCTCAAGACTGCGGTCGCCCGGTGGGTCCAGTTGCGCGCGCATTCGGGGCAAGCCGTCCCCGTCGCCGACGTGGCCGCTAGCTTCCAAGAGGCCGTCGTCGACGTGCTCAGCGCCAAAGCCGTGGATGCCTGCCGTGTCCAGGGAGTAGACCACCTGCTGATCGGTGGGGGCGTGGCGGCGAACAGCAGGCTGCGTGTCATCACGCAGGAGCGCTGCGAGGGTGCAGGCATCACGATGCGGGTGCCCCGTCCAGGGTTGTGCACCGATAACGGCGCGATGGTGGCGGCGTGGGGGTCACTGGCGGTCGCGGCTGGTCGCGACCCATCGGCACTGGACATGCCCGCGGACTCCTCCCAGCCGATAGAGCAGATCCGCGCGTGAACGGCCGTGCCTTCTTCGGGCATCCGGCTCGATTGGTCACCGTTGCCTTTGCGGTGGCCGTCGTGATCGGCACGGCACTGTTGATGTTGCCGATTTCGCGCACCCCAGGGACGGTCGCCGACCTGATGGTTGCCTCCTTCACCACCGTCTCGGCGGTCTGCGTGACCGGACTGGTGACGGTGGACACGGGCAGTTATTGGACGCCATTCGGCCAGGCCGTGATCTTGGTGCTGATCCACATCGGCGGACTCGGCGTGATGGCGATGGCGACGCTGCTCACCTTGACGGTGCGCGGGCGGCTCGGGTTGCGCACCACCATGGCGGCCCAAGCTGAAACCCACACCACGGCGCTGGGCGACGTGCGCCGGGTGCTGGTCCGAGTGGTCCTCATGATGGCCACGATTGAATCGATCGTGGCGCTCGTGCTCACCTTCCGTTTTCGCTTCGGTTACGCGCAGTCCTGGCCCCAGGCCGTCTGGAACGGGATCTTTCACTCCGGATCGGCCTTCAACAACGCCGGTTTTGCGCTGTTCAGCGACAGCTTGACCGGATTCGTGACCGACCCGGTGATCATCGTGACCATTTGTGCGGCGGTCGTCGCCGGTGGGCTCGGGTTCCCCGTGCTGCGTGAGCTGCGTCATCGCTGGAGCACTCCCTCGAGTTGGACGCTGCATACCCGCCTCACGGTCTATGGCAGTGCGATCCTGCTGGTCATCGGCACCGTGTTGTTCTGGATCTTCGAGACGTCTTCAGGTGGCACGCTGGAGTCGGCGGGGCCTGGTGGCCAATTCTTCGGCTCGCTGGCCGGTGGGGTGTTCCCGAGAACCGCTGGCTTCAACAGCGTGGACTACGCAGTCATCAAGGACGAGACAGAGGCGGTCACGACGGGACTGATGTTCATCGGTGGGGGCAGTGCGGGCACAGCCGGGGGCATCAAGGTGAGCACGTTCTTCATCCTGGGATTCGTCATCTGGTCCGAGATCCGGGGCGAGCAGGACGTCACCGTCGGTGGCCGGCGGATCAGTGAGTCGGTGCAGCGGCAGGCGCTGACCGTCTCCCTGCTCGCCGTCGGCCTGGTCGCCTTGTCCATCGTGCTCACCATGATCGTGACGGACTTGCCCGCGATCGACGTCAGTTTCGAGGTGGTCTCGGCCTTTTCCACCGTCGGGCTCTCGACCGGCATCACCGCAGATCTGCCGCCGACCGCGCAAGTCGTGTTGATGGCGCTGATGTTCATCGGGAGGGTGGGCAGTATTACCGTGGCTTCAGCCATCGCCATCAACACCAGGCACCGGCACTACCGACTTCCCGAGGAGCGACCCATTGTTGGCTAAGCGCAAGACACGCCCGGTGCATAGCAGCACCGTGTTGGTGGTCGGGCTGGGCCGCTTCGGCTCAGCGGTGGCCGAGTCGCTGATGCGGCAACAGGTCGAGGTCCTGGCAGTCGATGAGGATGCTCAGCGCGTGCAGCGGTATGCCGACGACTTCACATTGACCGTGCAGGCCGACGCCACTGACGGCGAGGCCATGCGGCAGTTGGGGGTCAAGCAGTTGGAGAGCGCAGTGGTCGCCATCGGATCGGACATCGAAGCCAGCGTGTTGACCGTCATCACCCTCGTCGAGGCGGGGGTGAAGCGCATCTACGCCAAGGCCATCACTCGCAAACACGGCAAGATCCTGCAGAATATCGGCGCCACCCACGTGATCTATCCGGAATACGTGATGGGGCAGCGCGTGGCGCACATGGTGACCGGCGGGGTGAAGGATTATCTGGAGTTCGAGGATGGTTTCGCCATCGTCCGGACGTATGCCCCCCGGCAGACGTGGGACATCACCCTGGCCGAGTCGGCCGTACGCAGCCACTACGCCGTCACCGTGGTCGGCATCAAGCGCACCGGGGAAGACTTCACGTATGCCGTGCCGGAGACCGTCGTGCACGAGGGCGACGAGTTAGTCGTGTCCGGCACCACCGAGAACGTCGAGCGATTCAGCTCGCTGCCCTCCCGGCGATACTCATCAGCGAAGTCCACTGGAGCGAGGCACACATGAGCACGGTCAGAGGGCTTGTCAATCGCCTTCCCGCCAGCCTGGCGCGAATCGCGGCCGTGGGTGTGTCGGTGCCCGTGGTCACGGCAGCGACCATTACCGGCGTCGATGCCCTCCGCAAACGACGCACGACCCACGTGCACGAAGCCCCCGAAAGCGCACCGCAGCAGACCGTGGTGTCCGGCAACACGCTGACCACCTACACCTACGGGCAGTATCTGTACGCGGCGATGCTCAAGGCGATCAACGGCGCGACCGATCATGTCTATCTGGCTAGCTTCATCTGGAAGGGGGACGCGGTCGGGCAGCAGTTCAAGGACGCCGTCATCGCGGCCGCTGACCGTGGCGTGGCGGTTTTCGTGGTCTTCGACGGCTTCGCAAACCTGGTCGTGCCCGGGGCGTTCAAGGAATTTCCGGAGAATGTCCAGGTCATGCAGTTCCCGACGCTGCGAGGGGGCGTGCTGGACGTGCGCCGGACCGGGCGAGACCACCGCAAGGTGCTCGTGGTCGACGGGACGATCGGCTTCGTCGGGGGTTACAACATCGGGTCTGCCTACGCCACCCAGTGGCGGGACACCCATCTGCGAGTAGAGGGTGACACGGTCTGGGAACTCAGCAACTGTTTCGTCGACTTCTGGAACCGGCACCGCAAGAACGCCCAGCCGGAGCTTCCCGACACGGGTGCTCCGCGGTGGGATTACCCCATGCGGGCCGCTCGCAACGAGCCTTCGAGGGTGGTCTTCCCCGTGCGCAACATCTACCTCGAGGCCATTGACCGATCCACGCATCACATCTACATCACCCAGGCCTACTTCATCCCGGATCGGGAGATCCTGCACGGGCTGTTGGCTGCTGCCTCTCGTGGAGTCGACGTGCGGGTCATCACGCCGCAGCGGTCGAACCACATCGTGGCCGACATCGTGGCCCGCAGCTACGTCACCGCCTTGCTCGAGGGTGGCGTGCGGCTCTTTCTCTATCAAGACGCCATGGTGCACGCCAAGACCGCGACCGTGGACGGTCACTGGACCACGGTCGGTACGGCCAATATCGACCGGCTCTCGATGCGGGGGAACTACGAGGTCAACCTCGAAGTCGTCGGTCCGAACCAGGCGACCGTGATGGAGGATGTCTTTGCGCGAGATCTGGGTAACTGCGTGGAGATGACAGCGGAGGTCTGGGCTGATCGTACCTTGCGTCACCGGGTAGCTGAGCGCGTACTGCGACCGCTGCAACCGTTGCTCTGAGACACGCCTGGCACTCCGCTTGACCGAGTGCTAATCCGCGCCTAGATTCATCTTTAGCACTCGTGGCACGCAAGTGCCAGATCCGGGTCACTTCGACCCCCGCGACGGCGAACGCCCCCGGTTCAGTGAGTACCCAAGCAGTTGACCCAGCTAGTCGACAACGACGAAAGGAATGGCCGCCGTGTCGGTTTCCATCAAGCCGCTCGAAGACAGAATCGTTGTACAGGCCGTCGAGGCCGAGCAGACCACCGCCTCTGGCCTGGTCATCCCGGACACCGCCAAGGAGAAGCCCCAAGAAGGCGAAGTCCTGGCCGTTGGCCCGGGTCGCATCGATGACAACGGCAACCGCGTCCCGATGGACGTTGCCGTTGGCAACCGCGTGATCTACAGCAAGTACGGCGGGACCGAGATCAAGTACGCCGGTGAGGATTACCTCATCCTCTCCGCGCGCGACGTGCTTGCTGTCGTCGGTGACTGACTCGTGACCTGACGCCCCGGCGTCCCGCCATCGGCGGGGTGACCGGGGCGTCATTCATCCCCCTGCCTCACATCTCAGCCTCACATATCAAGAAAGGCGCTGTTCATGGCAAAACAATTGCAGTTCAACGATCAGGCGCGTAAGTCACTGGAGCGCGGAGTCGACCAGTTGGCCAACGCGGTCAAGGTGACCCTGGGCCCCCGTGGTCGCAACGTCGTGCTCGACAAGAAGTGGGGAGCCCCCACGATCACCAACGACGGGGTGACCATCGCCCGCGAGGTCGAGTTGGACGACCCGTTCGAGAACATGGGCGCCCAACTGGCCAAGGAAGTGGCCACCAAGACGAACGATGTCGCCGGTGACGGCACGACGACCGCCACGGTGCTGGCCCAAGCCATGGTCAAGGAAGGTCTGCGCAACGTGGCCGCCGGCGCCGCCCCCTCGGGTCTCAAGCGCGGCATTGACGCTGCTGTCGAAGCCGTCTCGGCTCGTCTGCTGGAGACCGCCCGTGAGTTGGACGGTCGCGACGAGATCGCTCAGGTCGCGAGCCTGTCCGCTCAGGACACCGTGATCGGTGAGCTCATCGCCGATGCCTTCGACAAGGTCGGCAAGGACGGGGTCATCACCGTCGAAGAAGCCTCGACGACCGCGATGGACCTGGAATTCACCGAGGGGATGCAGTTTGACAAGGGCTACCTCTCGCCCTACTTCGTGACCGACAACGATCGTATGGAGGCTGTCCTGGAGGACGCCTACGTGCTGCTGCACCAGGGCAAGATCTCGGCCGTGGCCGACCTACTGCCGCTGCTGGACAAGGTCGCCTCGCAGAGTAAGCCCCTGCTCATCGTGGCCGAGGACGTCGACGGCGAGGCGCTATCGGCGCTGGTGCTGAACAAGATCCGCGGCACCCTGAACGCTGCGGCGGTCAAGGCCCCCGGGTTCGGTGACCGTCGCAAGGCGATGCTGCAGGACATGGCCATCCTGACCGGTGGACAGGTCGTCACCGCAGAGGTCGGTCTCAAGCTCGACCAGGTCGGCCTGGAGGTGTTGGGCTCAGCGCGACGCGTCGTGCTGACCAAGGACGACACCACCGTGGTGGACGGCGGGGGCTCGGCCGATGAGGTTGCCGCTCGCGTGGCGCAACTGAGCGCCGAAATGGCTGCGACCGACTCGGACTGGGATCGCGAGAAGTTGCAGGAGCGGGTCGCCAAACTGTCCGGCGGTGTCTGCGTCATCAAGGTCGGCGCGCACACCGAGGTTGAGCTGAAGGAAAAGAAGCACCGAATCGAAGACGCCGTCTCGGCTACCCGGGCAGCCATCGAAGAGGGCATCGTCGCTGGCGGAGGGTCGGCGCTGATTCACGCAAGCAGCGCGCTGGATGACCTCGACCTCAGCGGTGACGAGGCCGTCGGTGCCGCGATCGTGCGCAAGTCGGCCATGGAGCCGCTGCGCTGGATCGCCGAGAATGCAGGCTTGCAGGGTTATGTCGCCACGGCTCACGTGAGCGAGATGCCGGCTGGGCAAGGCCTCAACGCCGCGACCGGCGAATATGGCGACCTGATGAGCGCCGGCGTCATCGACCCGGTCAAGGTCACCCGTTCGGCGCTGCGCAATGCGGCCTCGATCGCCGCCATGGTGTTGACCACCGACACCCTGGTGGTCGACAAGCCTGAGAACGAGGAGCCTGCGGCCGGCGGCCATGGGCATGGCCACTAATCGAAGCAGTCACTGATCCGTCTTCGTGACTGATCCGTCTTCGCGGCTGATCACATCGCAGCACGACGATGGCCCGGTCCCCACAGTGGGGCCGGGCCATCGGCATACTCGGTTTAGGCGCGTGAACTGATGATGAGGGTGCGCTCGCTCTCGGTCATCGCGCCCCATACGCCATAGGGCTCGTGGGCGCGTAGCGCGTGCTCGCGACACTCCTTGAGCACCGGGCACGACAGGCAAACCTGCTTGGCACGCTCGTCGCGGCGCCGTCTGGCCGGCCCCCGCTCGCCCTCGGGGTGAAAGAACACTTCGGGGCTCACCGTGCGGCACGAACCGACGTACTGCCATTCCCACAGTTCGGCCATGGGTCCTGGCTGTCTCGCGGTTTCGGTCACGAATTGCTCCTCTATGCGGGGGGTGAGGCTGTGTGTTCTAAGTAGTACCCATGACCGGCACTGCTGAAACACCCGAAGGGGTGAGAGCACACGCGGCCCTAGACTTTGGGCATGACTCCCGGTGCCGCGAACCTCGACTCTCCTGCGACCTTTGCGGAGGTGGGGCTGACCTTCGACGATGTGCTGTTGCTGCCCGGTGAGACCGACGTGATCCCCAGCGAGGCCGACACCACCACGGCGCTGACCCGCCGCATCACCGTGCGTATGCCGTTGGTCTCGGCAGCGATGGACACGGTGACCGAATCGCGGATGGCCATCGCCATGGCGCGTCAGGGTGGCTTGGGCATCCTGCATCGCAACCTGGCCATCGCTGATCAGGCCGCGCACGTCGACCGGGTCAAGCGATCCGAGAACGGCATGGTCACTGACCCGGTCACCATCGGGCCGCACGCGACGTTGGCCGAAATGGACGCCCTCTGCGGTCGGTTCCGGATCTCGGGCCTGCCTGTCGTCGATGATGAGGGCGCTCTCATCGGCATCATCACCAACCGGGACATCCGGTTCGAGAACGACCATGGCCGGTCGGTGGCCGAGGTGATGACCGCAACGGGTTTGGTGACGGGACCGGTTGGGATCGACAAGGACGATGCGTTGCAGCTGCTAGCGGTCAACAAGATCGAAAAGCTGCCGATCGTCGACGCCGACGGCAGATTGCGCGGCCTGTTTACCGTGAAGGACTTCACGAAGACCGAGCAGTTCCCGGACTCGACCAAGGACGACGGGGGCCAGCTGCGGGTGGGCGCGGCCGTCGGCTTTTTCGGGGATTCGTGGGAGCGCTCGATGGCCCTGGTCGAATCGGGGGTCGACCTGTTGGTGGTCGACACCGCCAACGGACATGCGCGCGGTGTGACCGACATGATTGCCCGGCTGAAGCAGGAGTCACGTGCCGCGCACGTCGACGTCATCGGGGGCAACGTCGCGACCCGGGCGGGTGCCCAAGCGCTGATCGATGCCGGCGCTGACGGGGTCAAGGTCGGTGTCGGTCCGGGCTCGATCTGCACGACCCGTGTCGTGGCCGGCGTCGGCGTCCCTCAGGTCACGGCCATTCACGAGGCCTCCCGAGCGGCGAAGCGGGCCGGCGTGCCGGTCATCGGTGATGGCGGCCTTCAGTATTCGGGGGACATCGCCAAGGCGCTGGTAGCCGGAGCCGACACGGTCATGCTGGGCTCGCTGCTGGCTGGCTGCGAGGAGTCACCGGGTGATCTGGTCTTCATCAACGGCAAGCAGTACAAGTCCTACCGCGGCATGGGCAGCCTGGCCGCAATGCAGTCGCGGGGTCGGGGAGTGTCCTACTCCAAGGATCGCTACTTTCAAGGTGACGTCACCGATGACGACAAAGTCGTCCCCGAGGGAATCGAGGGCCAGGTGCCCTATCGCGGACCGTTGGCCGCGGTGGCTTATCAACTGATAGGCGGGCTGCGTCAGTCGATGTTCTACGTCGGCGGGCGCACCATCGGTGAGCTCAAAGAACGTGGCACCTTCGTGCGGATCACTGCCGCAGGGTTGAAGGAGTCACACCCACACGACATACAGATGACGGTGGAGGCACCGAACTACGTTGCGCGGTAGGGATTCTGGGTCGCCGCGTTGCCGTTGTGACTCGGTGAAGCCGCCTCGGCGTGGCCGGCTTGTACCCTTGCCCGGTGACTGAGATCGAGATCGGCAAGGGCAAGCGCGGCCGCCGCGCGTATTCGTTCGACGACATCGCCGTCGTGCCCTCGCGCCGGACCAGGGATCCGGAGGAGGTGTCGATCTCCTGGCAGATCGATGCCTACCACTTCGAGCTGCCGTTGATGGCCGCGCCGATGGACTCGGTGGTCAGCCCCAGCAGCGCCATCGAGATCGGCCGACTCGGCGGGTTGGGTGTGCTCGACCTCGAAGGTCTGTGGACGCGCTACGAGGACCCCACTCAGCAACTGAGCCAGATCGCCGAGCTTGACCCCGACCAGTGCACGAAGCAGATGCGTGAGTTGTATGCGGCACCGATCCGACCGGAGTTGATCACCGCCCGGCTGCAGGAGATCCGGGCCGCGGGGGTGACCGTGGCCGGCGCTTTGTCACCGCAGCGGACCCAGCAGTATTGGCGGACCGTGGTCGACGCCGGCGTGGACTTGTTCGTCATCCGCGGGACCACCGTCTCGGCTGAGCACGTGTCATCTCAGTCGGAGCCGCTGAACCTCAAGCGTTTCATCTACGAATTGGACGTGCCGGTGGTGGTCGGCGGGGCTGGCACCTACACGGCTGCGTTGCACCTCATGCGCACGGGAGCCGCTGGAGTGCTGGTGGGCTTCGGCGGTGGCTCGGCCCATCGCACGCGGACTACTTTGGGCATCGACGCGCCGATGGCCACCTCGATTGCCGATGTCGCCGCTGCACGGCGCGATTATTTGGATGAGTCGGGCGGACGCTATGTGCACGTCATCGCCGACGGTGGCGTCGGGAACTCCGGCGAGATCGTCAAGGCAGTGGCCTGCGGTGCCGATGCGGTGATGATCGGTGCTGCACTGGCCAGAGCTCAGGAAGCGCCGGGTCACGGCTACCACTGGGGCTCCGAAGCCCACCACCACCTCCTGCCGCGCGGCGAGCGCGTCTACGTGGGGACGGTCGGCACGCTCGCGGAGATTCTGTTGGGGCCCGGGCGAGACGCCGACGGTGCCACGAACTTGATGGGCGCGTTGCGCCGGGCGATGGCCACGACGGGCTATACCGACGTCAAGGAGTTCCAGCGCGTCGAGATCGTCGCGTCCCCATACTGATCGGCACTGCTTGAGGCTCCATTGCCGCACAGCGCATCGCCGGTTGGTCAGGTTTGAGCGAGCAGCCAAACATGCAAAGCGCCTCTGGCGCGCGTCGTGCCTGTTCGCGCGGAGTTTTGCATGTCTGAGTGCCCGCGGTGGTGATAGGGCGAGATGTATGAGGTCCGCTGGGCGTGAGGAGGGCTCGGCGCGTGGTGGGTTTAGCGTGCGGGGTGGGCTGGTGCGCTCAGGGTGAGTCGTGACTCCACTGGTGCCAGAGGTCGGCGTACGGACCCTGGGCCGCCATCAGTTCATCGTGAGTGCCGAGCTCGCTGATCCGGCCATCCTCGACCACAGCGACCCGGTCAGCATCGTGGGCGGTATGCAGGCGGTGCGCAATCGCGACCACCGTCCGGCCTCGCACGACAGCAGCCAGGGAACGCTCGAGGTGTCGGGCCGCGCGAGGGTCGAGCAACGACGTCGCCTCGTCCAGCACCAGGGTGTGCGGATCGGCCAACACCAAGCGAGCCAGCGCCACCTGCTGAGCCTGGGGTTCGCTCAGGGAAGCGTGACCACTGCCCACCAGGGTCTGGAGCCCCTCCGGGAGCCCGGCGACCCAGTCGATGGCATCGACGGCGTCCAGGGCCTGCCACAACTGAGCTTCCTCGGCATCAGGTCGCGCGAGCAGCAGATTGTCACGCACGCTTCCGACAAAGATGTGGTGCTCCTGAGTGACCAAGGCCACCTCCCGGCGTAGCTGGTCTAACGGCAGATCGACCAGGGGCACGCCATCGACCGTGACCGACCCTGTGCGAGGGGCATCGATCCCGGCCAGGAGTCGGCCGAGAGTGGACTTACCCGCGCCGGAGGGGCCGACGATGGCCAGCCGCTCGCCAGGGCGCAACGTGAGAGACACGCCGGACAGCACGTCCATGCCCTCTCGGTAGGCGTATCGCACGTCCTGCACCCGCACCACGCTTCCGCCGGGGCCAGCTGCAGGAACTATTGCAGTTGGGTGTCGATCAGGCGGCACTTCAGCGACGCCGAGGATGCGTGCCAGCGACGTCGCGCCGACCGTCAACTCATCGAGCCACATCAGCAAGTCGTCCAGCGGGTTGCTGACGCGCAGCGCGTAGAGGGCCACCGTGGTGACGGTGCCCACGCTGCTCAGATCTTGCGCGATCAGGTAGCCGCCCCAGGCCACCGCAACCGCCACCGGGAACACAAAGCTGAAGTCCAGCGCCGGGAACCAGGCGCAGCGCAGGAACAGGGTGCGACGCTCCCCAGCATCCATGTCGGCGATGGCACCATGCAACTGACCCCGGCGCGCCGGTTGCAGATTGAACGCCTCGATCGTCCGGGCCCCCTCGATGTTCTCGGTGAAAACACCGTTGCCCGCTGCGTATGCCGCCCGCTCTCGTTGATAGGCGCGCGGCGCTCGGCGTAGGAACCAGCGGGTAGAGAACAGCACGAAGGGCACCGCGACCAGCAGCGCCAGCGCGACGAGAGGGTCGGCGATGAAGGCCGCCGCGATGGTGAGGGTGACGGTCACCGACGACACCACGATCGTGGGCACCGCAAAGCGCACGACGTGCGACAGCGCCTCGATGTCGTTGGTGGTCCGTGCCAGCAGATCCCCGGTGCCGGCCCGCTCGACCGTGCTCAGCGGCAGCGCGGTGGCGTCCCGCATGAACCGTTCGCGCAACTGGGCGAACACGGACTCACCGAGGATGAACGAGGCCCGCACTCCGGCCCACAAAAAGATGGACTCAGCGATCACGGCCACCGCCAAGACTGCGATCCAGGTGTTGAGCTGCCCCTGCGTCGGGCCGGGGTCGGTGACGAGCAGCGTGACGAGGCGACCAATCACCAGCGGACCGGCCAAGCCGGCGATCGCCCCTAGCACGTGCCACGCGAGCACCCCGGCCAGCCCGCGACGATGCTCGCGCAGCAGAAATCGGGTATGCCGCCACACCACTGACGCCGACGCGATCGGCAACGTGCGGGTCACCCCATCGAGGGGCGGAGGATCGATGGGCTGCATATCGACATTCATGCGGAGACCTCTCGCGCAGACCCACGCAGCACGACATCGGCATACCGTCGGTCGGTGGCCAGCAGGTCGCGGTGCGAACCCCGGGCCATCACCTGCCCGTCCTGGACGAAGATCACCGTGTCGGCGTGTTCGGCCAGCAGGGGACTGGTCGTGAAGGCCACCGTGCAGCGACCCGCGCGGGCAGGAGCCAGGCGTGCACCGATTCGAGCCTCGGTGTGGGCATCGACGGCCGAGGTGGGGTCGATGAGGATAAGCACCTCGGCGTCAGTCAGCACCGCTCGCACCAGAGCCAGACGTTGGCGCTGGCCTCCAGAGAAGTTGCGGCCGCGCTCGGTGACCTCGGCATCCAAGCCTTCAGGTAGCCCGGCGATGACATCGTGCGCGCTGGCCACGTGGAGTGCGGCCCGCAGCTCGTCGTCGTCGGCTCCGTGATGAGCGACCAGATTCTCGCGCAGCGAGCCGGTGAACAGTGTGGCGTCCCCGTGCGCGAGCACGATCCGCGACCTGACCTCCTCCAGCGAGACCTGGGCCAGGGCTACCGAACCCCACTGGGCCGGGGACGCTGTCGGACCGAACCGAACGAGTCGGTCGGCGATCGTCTGTGCATCGCGGGGCGTGGAGGTGACCACGGCGGTGAACTGCCCTGGCTCCACGCGCACGCCGCTGACCGGGTCGCAGATCGAGGCGGGCCCGTCGGGGGCCAAAGCCTCCTCCGTCTGTGTCACCTCATCGAGTCCCGCGCCAGTTTCGGTATCACTGCGTTCGGTGTCACTGCGCACGCTCAGGATCGCGATGACCTTGGCGGCGCCGACCCGAGCCCGGATGTAGTGGCTCACGAACTGGGTCGCGAATCCCAGCGGCATCGCCAGGTAGGCCGCCGTTCCGTAGAACGTCACGAGGTCACCAGGTTCCAAGGCCCCGCTTCGGACCGCGCTCGCCCCCTGCCACGTGACGATCACCACGAAGATCCCCGGCAAGAGCACGCGGGCAGCGTCCAAGGCGGCGTGGACGGGGGCAACCCGGCACCCTCGCCGCAGCACCTGAGCGGACTGTTCGTCATACCGGCGCAGGAAAGTCTCCTCCCCGCCGATGCCACGCAGGACTCGCAACCCGGCCACCGTGTCGGACCCTAAGGTGGTCAGTGCCCCGGCGGCTTCGCGGGCCGCGTTCTGCCGACGTTGGAGCGGGCGCAGGACGCTGGCCAGCATCAGGGTGACCACCGGGACGCCGAGCAGCACGATCAGCCCTAGGGTCGTGTCGCGGGCGAGCAGGATCGAGGCGATCACGCCGTAGGAGACGAGTGCGCCAGCGATCTGACCGGCGGATTCGTAGACGTTCGCAATGCGCATCGCGTCCGAGGCCACGACCGAGACCACCTCACCGGTGGGCACCTTGGCCGGCAGGGCCGGTCCCGCGCGCAGCACATGATCCCCGACCAGGCGAATGACCCGAAACGTCGCGCGCATCCAGTTCGTCACGGCTACCCGGTGCCAGGTGGTACCGAAGATGGCCCCGAGGACCGCCAGCGCGAGGATGGCCAGACACCACCGCACCAGTGCGCCTTGATCGCCGCCGACGATGCCGCGCTCGATCGCGAGTCCCAGCACTGTCGGGAGCAGCGCCCCGGTGGTCATCCATATGGTGCAGACCGCCATGTTGAGCAGGATCAAGCGCCATTGTCCGCGAGCCATCCACCACAAGAAGCGGTTGGGGCTGCGGGTGTCGGGTGGGCCGTGATCGACCAGCATCACCGTGCGCATGATTGAACCACGATAGGTCGATGTCCTGCTGCTCTGCCATCGAATAACTGCGCCGAGCCTAATTGGAGGCGGCATCGCGGGGACCTACTATGAAGTGCTGGTCAACGTCGAAAGGGTCTGACCTCTATGTATCTCTCCACCGCCCCGCTCCACCGCCGCCGACGCCGCTTGGCGACCGGAGTGGTCGCGCTGCTCAGTGCCGGTGCTCTGACGGCATGCCTGGCTCAAGGGCCAGATGAAGCCGACTCCGAGCAGCCAGCGGCTGTGGCGCAGGACGGTGCCGTTGACGCCGAAAGCGATGACGGCGAGAGTGATGACGGCGACAGTGATGACCGCGCAAGTGGTGCCGGCGAAGATGCAGCTGGGGGCGACGCGAACCCTGCGGATGGCGAGGCCGCAGCGGTGCCGGTCCTCACGCCACCGCCGATCACGTCGGATCAGAGCCGGATGGAGCGAATCGACTACATCACCGGTGACATCACGCCGAAGTCGGTGGTCGCCTCCGGCGCGGGCCTCGTGATCGCTAACAACATGATGTATCGCCACAGCTCGACGGTCTACGACAGCACGACCCGCGAACTTGTGGCCACGCTGGACGACAGCATCGACCTCGCTGACTTCGACCTGCCCGGGCATCCTGGAATTTCCAAGGGGGCACCGGTTGAGGCAGCGTGGACCGACGACGGGCGATATGCCTACGTCTCGCAATACACGATGTATGGCGAGGGCTTCGGGAAGACCGGCTTCGACGACTGCACGCCGGCTGATGGCGTGGGCCCCTCGCTGCTGTATCGCTTCGACGCCGAAGATATGGCCTGGGATCAGGTGATCAAGGTTGGGGCGGTCCCGAAGTTCGTCGCGATCACCCCAGACCAGAGCCGCGTCCTGGTCAGCAACTGGTGTGACTCCACGGTCTCGGTGGTCGACCGGGAGAGCGCCATCGAAGTCGAAGTCATCCCGATTGCCGCTGCCCCGCGGGGAATCGAGGTAATGCCGGACAATCGCACGGCATACGTCGCCGCGATGTATGCCGACACGTTGTTCAAGGTGGACCTGGAGACCGGCGAGAGTGAAGTCATGATGGAGACGGGCCGCAAGCCGCGGCACCTCAATCTCTCCGACGACGGTGCCTATCTCTATATGGCGGTCAGCGGCGCGGACACGATCTATAAGATCGACACCGCCACTGAGCAGATTGTGGACGAGGTGGTCTCCGGGCGAGAGCCGCGGAGCATGTCCCTATCGTCCGACGGGACCGCGCTGTACGTCGTGAACTACTACGAGCCGTCCGTGGCCAAGATCAGCACCGAGGACATGACGGTGATGCAAAAGGAGCCCACCGACGCCAACCCGATCGGGCTGACCTACGACCCGGTCACCCACCACGTCTGGGTCGCCTGCTACGGCGGCAGCATCTACGTCTTCGACGATCAGGCCGCCGCCGTACGCTGATCCGGTGCTGCGCCTCGCCCTCCAACCTCGATGGCTGGTCCTGCTCGCCCTTCTGGTGGCGATCCTGATCTCGTTCGGGCAATTAGGCCTGTGGCAACTCTCCCGTGCGCAGGACCGCGACACCCAAGAGATGCTGCAGGCTGCGGCGCAGCGCGAGACCGAGCCGTTGGCCGATGTCCTCGAACCCAGTCAGCCATTCCCGGACGACGGGTCGAACTATCCGGTTGAGGTCACTGGTCAGTACGATCCCGAGCTGCAATTTTTGGTGCCCGAGCGGGTGCTCGACGGAGCGCAGGGTTGGTGGGTGGTGACGGGTCTGCGGACTGCCGACGGCGCGTTGCTGCCCGTCCTGCGGGGGTGGGTCGACGATCCGGCGGCGGCCGGCATACCGGACAGCGGGGTGCGGACCGTGGCCGGGACGTTGGCGCCGGGGGAGTCTGCGAACGCAGACCAGGGCGACCCGGCACCGGGCGAACTGGGCTCGATCAACCTGGCCACGCTCGCGAACGCGTGGCCCCCCGAAGCCCTCTACAACGCGTTCATCTTCGCCACCGATGAGCAGCCGCCGGTCCAAGCAGGCGACGTAGTTCCGGTGCCGCCTCCCTCGTTGACCTCCTCGGGCATCGAGTGGCGCAACCTCGGCTACGCCCTGCAGTGGTGGGTGTTTGCCGGGTTCGCGGCCTACATGTACTACCGCTTCTTGCGCGAGGCCGCCCATCCCCGTGAGGTCGCGGCCGAAACGAGATCTACAGTGACCACGTGAGCGACACAAACAAGCTGAAGTTCTTCCAGGTGATGGCGATGATCGTCGGGGTCGCCCTGCTCGTGTTGACCCTGCATATGGTGTTGCGCTATGGATTCGACAACCACCTGCTCGACTGGTGGGCCCAGCCGCACGGCTTCCTCTATATGGTCTATCTCGTGAGTGTGGCGATGCTCGGGTTCGAGTTGCGCTGGTCGCTGCCTGTGATGGTGGGCGTGATGTTGGCTGGAGTCGTGCCGTTCCTGTCCTTCTACGTGGAGCACAACGTGACGCGCGCGGCCAAGGCTCAGTTGGGTCGCCGGGTTGCTGCCGCCGGTAACCTAACCGGGTGAACGTGACCCGCACCGAGGAGAATTGCCATGAGCAGACCCACCCCGACGAAACGTCTCACGCTCATCCGGACCCGCTCGTCGAGCATCCCGTCCTTGTCGTCGACTTCGGTGCCCAATACGCCCAACTGATCGCCCGCCGCGTCCGCGAGGCCGGTCGCTACAGCGAGATCGTGCCGCACACCATGTCGGCGCAGCAGATGCTGGCCAAAGAGCCGTCTGCCGTGGTGCTCTCGGGCGGACCGGCCTCGGTGTATGCCGAGGGCGCGCCGAAGCTGGACGCTGAGCTGGTGCAAGCGGGTGTGCCGGTGCTGGGCATCTGTTACGGCTTCCAGGTCATGGCGGACGCGCTCGGCGGAGAGGTCGCCAAAACCGGCATGCGCGAATACGGGGACACCCGGGCCAGCATCGCGGACACCGACAGCACCCTCTTCGGCGGTCAACCGCCGACCCAGCCGGTGTGGATGTCGCACGGGGATTCGGTCACCCAGGCCCCTCCCGGTGCTCGCGTGACCGCCAAGAGCCCTGGCGCGCACGTCGCTGCGTTCGAGGATGACGAACGCCGGCTGTATGGCGTGCAGTGGCACCCCGAGGTGATGCACTCCACGTTTGGCCAGCGGGTCATCGAGAACTTCCTCCGTGGGGGTGCTCGGCTCGAACTAAACTGGACGAGCGCTAACGTTGCGGCCGAGCTGGTCGCCACCATCAAGGACGAGGTCGGCGATGCCCGGTTGATCTGCGGACTCTCCGGTGGCGTCGATTCCTCGGTGGCTGCGGCCCTAGTCAACGCGGCGGTGGGGGACCAGTTGACCTGTGTCTTCGTCGATCACGGACTCCTGCGCGAGGGTGAGGCCGAGCAGGTCGAGGAGGACTTCGTCGCGGCAACGGGCGTCGACCTCGTCGTCGTCGATGCCCAGCAGCGCTTCCTGGACGCACTCAAGGACGTCGCGGACCCGGAGGCCAAGCGAAAGATCATCGGACGCGAGTTCATCCGGGTCTTCGAGCAGGCCGCTCGAGACATCGCGGGCAGCGCCGACCAAGAAGGCCATCCGGTCAAGTTCCTGGTGCAGGGCACGCTCTATCCGGATGTGGTCGAGTCCGGTGGAGGCACCGGAGCCGCCAACATCAAAAGCCATCACAACGTCGGCGGCCTGCCGGATGACCTGCAGTTCAGCCTGATCGAGCCGCTGCGCACGCTGTTCAAGGACGAAGTACGCCAGGTCGGTCTCGAGCTGGGGGTGCCGGATGCCATCGTATGGCGTCAGCCGTTCCCAGGCCCGGGTTTGGCGATCCGCATCATCGGCGCAGTTGATGCCCAGCGACTGGACATCTTGCGCCGGGCCGACGCCATCGCCCGTGAAGAGCTGTCCAAGGCGGGCATGGACCGCGAGATCTGGCAATGTCCAGTGGTCTTGCTGGCGGATGTGCGCTCTGTCGGCGTGCAGGGCGATGGGCGGACCTACGGCCACCCGATCGTTTTGCGTCCCGTGTCCAGCGAGGACGCAATGACGGCCGACTGGACCCGCCTGCCCGGTGACCTGCTGGCGCTCATTTCCTCTCGCATCACCAACGAGGTCGAAGAAGTCAACCGTGTGGTGCTCGACGTCACCAGCAAACCCCCGGGCACGATCGAGTGGGAATGAGCATGCGGGCCACGGGGCACAGATGAAGGCACCGCGATGAAACCGTGGACCCAAGCCCGGCTGTCGGCAGCGCTGGCTGCAGGGAAGGCGGCGAGAGTCGTGTCGCGCTTCCGCGGTGGCGGCTCTGCGCTGCCCGGGCTGGTCACCGAGACCATCGACCCGAGCGTGCTTCGGCATACGTTGGCCTATGTCCCGCGCGGCATCGTGGTGGTGACCGGCACCAACGGCAAGACCACCACCACCAAGATGCTGGTTGCCATCCTGCGTGAGCACGGCCTGCGGGTGTTCACCAATCCGACGGGCAGCAACTTCACCCGTGGCGTCATCTCGGCGCTGCTCTCGGAGGTTGACTGGCAGGGGGCGCTGGAGGCCGACGTTGCGGTGCTGGAGTTGGACGAGGCCCACGCGCTTCACTTCGCGGCGCTGGTGCCGCCGACCCATGCGCTGTTGCTCAATGTTGCCCGCGATCAGCTGGACCGGTTTGCCGAGATTGACTTCACCGCAGGGCTGTTGACCACACTGGCCGAGCAGACCACCGATGCGGTCGTGCTCAACGCGGACGACGCCTTCGTGTCGCGGATAGGTCCCTCGTTGGCCTACGACGTCGCAGTGACCTGGTTCGGCGTCGATCCCTCGATCGCTGCCCGGCTGCCGGAGATCCAAGAGGCAGATGTCCGATTCGACGATCCGGGGGATGCCCCGACCATGTCCACCGGCGATGGATTGCTCCTCACGCACGACGCGCACTCCTTCACGGTGCGCTATCCCGGTGGTGAAGACGTGGGCCCGGTACGGCTCAAGCAGCGCGGATTGGCCGCGATGATCAACGCCACCGCCGCGAGCACGATGGCTCGGGTTCTCCTCGAAGACGACTTCTCGTCCACCACGACTCTCGCCGCGCTATCGGCGGTCCAACCGCCCTTCGGTCGCGGAGAGGTCATCGACATCAACGGTGCTCCACTGGAGTTGGTGCTGGTGAAGAATCCGGCTGGCTTCACGGTGGCGTTAGGCACCTACGACGCCGAGCCTGAGGCGACCATGATCGCCATCAACGACAACTACGCCGATGGCCGCGACGTTTCCTGGCTGTATGACGTCTCATTCGCCAGCTTGCGTAAGCGCGGCGTGGCCATGACCAGCGGGGTCCGCGGGTGGGACATGGCGCTGCGTCTGCAGTATGACGATGTGCCGGTCGATGCGACCGAGGTCGATCTCGACGTTGCCCTAGACACCTTCCTCGCCCAGTACGTAGGCCAGCCCACCCGGTTGTTCTGCACCTACACCGCGATGATGCATTTGCGTCGCCGACTCTCACTGACGTTCGACGTGACCCGCTTCGGGGAGGAAGCCGGATGAGCTCAGCCAACAAGGGTGAGATCCATCTCGTCCACCTGTATCCACGGGAGATGAGCATCTACGGCGACCTCGGCAACACGCGGTGCCTGGCCGCGCGGCTGCGCTGGCACGGCTACACCCCGGTGGTGCACGATCATGCCCCTGGTGACCCTTGGCCCGAGCGCGCCGACCTGATCTTGGGTGGCGGCGGCCAGGACTCCGGCCAGGTGCGGGTCACCGAAGACCTTGATCGGCACGCCGACCGACTCTGCGATCTGGCGCTCGCAGGCATCCCGATGCTGATGGTGTGTGGGATGTATCAACTCTTTGGCAAGGCCTTCATCACGGTGGAAGGCAAACGCCTGCCGGGCCTGGGGATTCTCGACGTCACCACGCAGGGCAACGACACTCGGATGATCGGGCCGGTGGTGCTCGACACCGACTTCGGTGTCGTTGTCGGTTATGAGAACCACTCGGGCTCCACGCTGCTCGGTGACGGTCAGTTGCCGTTTGGGAGGGTGCTGCACGGCAACGGCAACAACCGCAACGATAAGGTCGAGGGTGCCAGGATCCACAACGTCGTCGCGACTTATCTGCACGGGCCGGTGCTGCCCGCCAACCCAGCGCTAGCCGATGGTCTGCTGGAGATCGCCTGCCGCGCAGTCACCGGCGACTTCGTCCCGGCAAACATCGATGACTCGACGTCGTTGCAGGCTCACGACCGTCAGGTGTCCCGACTCGTTCCGGCCGGACGCACCTGAGCGCACTCTAAGTTTTGGCCGTCTTTCTACGACCGAACCACCAGCCCAACCAGGCCGCCAGCCCGAGCGGCACCTCGAGCAGGTGGGTGAAGAGGGCATACAACAGGGCTGCTGCCGAGGCCGCCGAGGGGTCGCCGCCGAAGGCCACCAGGATGCCCACCGTGCCGACCTCGGTCACGCCTAGTCCGCCCGGGGTAATCGCTACGACGGTCAAGAACTGACGGAACGTGTATGCCGCGAACAGCGGCACCACGGCCAGTTCCAGCCCGACGGCCCGGGCCGACACCCAATACAGAATGAAGAAGAATCCGAACATCCCGGCCAAACCCAGGGTCATCCGGATGCTGCTTCCGCGCACGACGGTTTCGATCCGGGTCCGCTGATCGGCGATGAGCGAGTCCAGGTTCTTCAAGCGGCCGAAGCGCTTGGCCAGCGGGGAGCTGAGCGTCTTGAGCGCACCGGCGACCTCGTGGGCGATGGTGTCCGAGAAGACAACGCCGAGGAAGAAGCCGATCAAGAGCAGTCCGATGCCCGTGGCCACCAGCGCCGCGACCACCACTGGACGCGGGGCATCGACGGGCCCGAGGATGACCGCCAGCGCGCCGAGCACCGGCAGGGTCAGCCGGGCCAGCAAGTTCCACATCGAGGTCACCACGATGGACGTCGAAATAGCCCGGCGGGTGAAGCCCCACGAGCGGAACATGACGTAGCTCAGGGCAACTCCGACGGCACCACCACCAGGCAGCACGTTGCTGACCATGGACCCGGCGGCGTTGACCATCAACGCCCGCAGATGGCTCAGTCCGGGCAGCGAGCCGATCAACGTGAACGTGTAGCAGTAGAGCCCCGTCACCAGCAGGACGGCCATGGCGATGGCCGGGACGACACCCACCAAGGCCATCTGGTCGCCGATCTGCGGCCACGTCGTGCCGGCGATCCGGGGGAGACCGAAAACGAGCAAAGCGATGGCGACAGAGAAGCCGACGAGCGACTGGACGAGCTCTTTCCAACCCAGTGATCGTATGGCGGTGCCGGGATCGGGCTCGACCTCTGGCACTTCGTCCGGCGTGGTGGCTTCGCTCATACGGCGTCGCCCACCAGATCGGCGAAGGCGTCGACGCCATCGGGGAGCGAAGTGGCGCGAGCGGGTTCGACGAAGTACTCCCGTCCCAGGATCAGCCGAAACACGGGCGTCGGCGCTCGCAACGCCCAGGCCATCGTGCGGGGGCCACCATCGGAACTGTGCTGCGAAGCGTGAGCCTTGAGGGCGGCGCGCTTAGCGTGGATCTGGCTCCGGACGTCCACGCGATGCGTGATCTGCCCAGAGGGAGTGAAGCCATCGGTCCACCCCTCGGGGTCGAAACCCGTGAAGAGTCGAAGGCGACCTACCAGGCTCACGACGCGCATAAGAGGCTCGCGTGGCGCGGTCGCCTCGAAGAGTCGAACGGTGGGTTCCTGTCCAAACATCTCCACGGCGCGGCGCACGATGTGATGGATCTGCACGTGGTCGCGATGCCCGTACCCCCCGGCCGCGTCGTATCCGATGACGATGTCAGCGTTTTTCTCGGTCAAGATCTGAGTCACTCGGGCCGCGACAGCCTCAACCGCCACCGTATGCAGCCGTGGCCGCTTTAACGACGGCGGCACGTCGGTGGGCTCCATCCCGCTGTCGCCGTATCCCAGGTCGATGACCTCAACTGCACCCAGAGCCATGGCGCTGGCCCGCAACTCCAGCAACCGACGCCTGCCCAGCCCGCCGACGGCATACGACGAGCTCGAAATTCCCGCGTCACCGTCGGTCGCGGTCACCAACACCACGCGATGCCCCGCCGCGCTGATCCGAGCCAGGGTGCCGCCCATCAGGATCGCCTCATCGTCGGGGTGCGCGTTCACGGCGACCACAGTCAGCGGCACATTGTCCCCTCACGGTTCGATTCAGTAGAGCCTTCTGGACGAAGCGCCGCGAGTCACGATACGGGACGTGGCAGGCTGTCCGACGTGTTGATCGCGCTGGTCTCGGACTGCTACCTGCCGCGACTCGGGGGCATCGAAGTGCAGGTCGCCGATCTGGGCGAGCACCTTCGAACGGCGGGCCACACGGTCTTGGTCATCACCGCGACGAGTGGCCTGACACAACCGGGGGTATGTCGCCTCGACTCACCTTTGGCACTGGGCGTACCCGTCAACCCCTGGGCTGGGCGTCAGTTGCGCGCCGTGCTGGCCAGAGCCGATGTGGTGCATATCCATCTCGGGGTGCTGGCACCGTTTGCGCAGATGGCAGCCAATGTCGCGGCAGAATTGGGGCTACCGGTCGTGCTGACCTGGCACAGCCTGGTGTCCGACTCGGCGTTCACTCCGGTGTTGAGTCGATCGTGGCGGCGGTGGGTGCAGGCGGGCGCGGTGCCGACGGCGGTATCGACCGTAGCGGCGCAGCAGGTCTCGCTGGCGCTGGGCGGCGGGGACGTCGAGGTGCTGCGCAACGGCCTGGACCTCGAATGTTGGCGCGGCCCGGTGGAGGGAGTCCGTGTCACGACGAGTGGTGATCAGCCCATGCGCGTGATCAGCGCCATGCGCTTTGCCGCCCGCAAACGTCCCCTACGGTTGATCTGGATGATGTCGGCGGTGCACACCGCCCTGCCGGAGTTTGGCAGCCCTCGGCTCACGATCCTGGGTGATGGGTCGTGGCTGCTGCCGCTGCGCCAGGTCGTGGCGCGTAGTTCGTTGGGGGGCTGGGTCGACCTGCCGGGCCGAGTGCCTCGCGAAGAGTTGGCCGAGCGTTATCGGGACAGCGATCTGTACGTCGCCTCCGCTCACCACGAGGCTTTCGGGATCGCTGCGCTGGAAGCACGCACGGCTGGCCTGCCCGTTGCTGCCTACGCCGCCGCTGGCGCATCAGACCTGGTCGAGCACGGCGTAGGGGGCATCCTTGCGGTCAATGACGCCGACATGGTGGGACAGCTAACCGCCTTGCTGAGCGACCCGAAGCGACTCAGCGCCATGGCTACCCACCACCGAGCGCACCCATTGGGCGTTCACGACTGGACTGCGGTCACCGAAGCGACGCTGCAGACGTATCGGCGGATTATGGTGTCGCGATGAGCATGCGAGTCCGCATTGAGGCTACCGGCGTCGATGGCACGGTCTTGTATGGCGCGGTGTTGGGCCACGGCGAAGACCCGAACCGCACGTTAGCCGCCAGCGGATGGGAGCGGCGCTGGCTCGGTGCTCACCGCGAAACCGGTGACGACGGACAGACCGAGGTGGTCCTGCGGTATGCGGTCAGCCCCGGCAAAACGGCACACCCCTTTCAACGTCTTGCTGCCTACGCCGTGGTGATCGCCCCCGTTGAAGGCAAGCGATGCCTGCTGCTGACCTCATTCACCAACTCGCGTACCGGTCACTGGGGGTTGCCTGGCGGCGGAATCGATGAGGGGGAGGAGCCGATCGCGGCGCTGCATCGCGAGGTGTGGGAGGAGACGGGGCAGACGATCTCCGTCAAGAAGGCGCACTCGGTGGACAGCAACCATTGGGTGGGGCCATCGCCGGCTGGGCGTTTCGAGGACTACCACGCTGTGCGGCTCATCTACACCGCGCACTGCCCCGATCCGGTCGATCCGGTGGTCCATGACGTGGGCGGATCGACCGCCGAAGCGGCGTGGGTGCCGATCGGCCAACTGGATTCTAAGCCGCCGCTCCAGCCGTGGGGGCGGAACGTCATCAACGGGGTCCTCAAGCAAGAACGGCTCTGAGCCCATGTGACGAGGCAGTGATGCGGCACGTCCTCAGTCGGTGCCCGCGTAGGTTTGTGGATCTTTTTCGTTGGCTCGATCGGTCCGCGTTTGCTGATAGCGGGAGACGTCGTGTCCGAGAGTCTGCTGCTCGACACAGTCCAGACGTCGATCATGGTGCTTGGAGGCCTGTGGTTGTATCTAGGTTTCCCGCGAGTGTCCCCTGAGGCGTGGAATCCGATGCGCCCACGGTTGCTCTGGGTCTTTATGATTCCAGCCGGCATGTGCTTCACAGTAGGGGTGGGAGTCTTTGTATTCGGGGCCATTCAAGGGGGAACCGTCGTCGGTTGGGCAGCACGTTTCGCTGGCTCGTTGATGATGGTGACATCGATCGTCTACGGTGCCTTGGGAGCCATCGCCGCAGCGGAAGAGATTCGAGGGGAGCAGGATGAGTGACGATCAGTCTGACGAGGACTCCACCCACACATTGAGCCAACGAGTGAGTATCCGGATCACTGGGTAGCGCTGCGGTTGACCGTCGCGGGCATTGTGCTGGTCGGGGTCTACCGATCGGGTGAGCGGGAAACTCGCGATCTTCTTCACGGTGGTGTGGGGCTGGGGCGCGTTCGCCGCGATGTTGCTGGTCCGCTGGTTGATGTGGCGGACGGGCCGACTGTGAACCTGGCCTGACCGGATCACAGACCAGCATTCTCGGCCATCGCGGGACGGCGGACGGGTGGGATCGAGGCACGAGGTGGGATGGTGGTCTGCATGGATGCCGTCTACAACGTTCTGGTCTACGCCCACGTCCTCGGGCTCTCGGCGCTGATCGGCGGCTATTTCGCGGTATCGGCTGCCTCGCGCAGTGGTGGGCGGTTCGTGCCCTCGGCGGTCATGGTGTGGGGAGCCCGGGCCCAGATCATCACGGGTCTAGCCATGGTCGGCCTGGCCGAGGCCGTCCTGGACAACGAACTGAACCACGTCAAGATCGGGGTCAAACTGCTCGTTGCCCTCGTGGCGGCTTGGCTGGTGGAAAAGGGTTCCGCGAAGGCTCGGCGCTCTGAAGTAGTGCCGGCCGGTATGGTGCACGCCGCTGGCGCGTTGGCGATGACTAACGCTGCGGTTGCGGTGCTCTGGACTTAGCCAGCCACCATAGGCCGATAACGGGGAGCACTAGCGGGATGAACAGGTAGCCCTGGCCGAAATGTGACCACACGCTGGCATCGGCAAACGCCTCGGGCCGTAGGAAACTCCACGTCCCCACCGCGAGCACCCCGATGAGTTCGATGCTGATCGCCACCACGCTCACGCGCCAAGCCCGCTCGCCGGGAAGCGCCAAGGCGATGGTGGCCACCACGTAGATGGCCGCAGCCAGCGCGGAGAGGTTGTAGGCCAACGGTGCCTCGTCGTATTGGGTGAGGATCTGTGCCGTCGCCCGAGACACAGATCCGATCACGAACACCACGTACAACGCCAGGATGACCCGTCCGGGACCGCGGGTCCGCTCGCTCATGAGAAGCCGACTCCATACCAAATCTGGGCAACGCGGGCGCACATCACCGCGGCCACGAAGGCGACCACGGCCAGCACGAGCGTGCCCCAACGAGAGTGCTCTTCCTTGGCCCACAGCAAGCCAACCGCGGGCAACATCAACACGGTCACCAGGTAGGCCCACAACTCCCACGCCGGGCCGACCGACGACTCGCCGCCGGCTAGAGCCACGGCATACCGCAGGAGATAGCCGATCATCGTCAACTGCAGCAACACGGTGGCCGTGATGGTGATGGATCCCGGCGGGTTGCCACGTAGGCCAGCGATGAGGCACAACGCCGCGACGAGTAGTCCGACCGTTAAAGCCAGCGCCGTCCAGCCGTCGAGATAGTTAACCGGATCCGAGGTGGTCGTGGCGGCCCTCACAGCGGTGGCCAGAGTCGCCCCGATCATCGGCCTGCAAGGTCAGCCAGCGCCGACCCGGTCAACCGTTGGGTGGTCCATTCGCTCATCGGCTCCGCGCCGAGGTGGCGATACACCTCGATAGCCGGCGTGTTCCAGTCCAACACCGTCCACTCCATCCGGGGGTAGCCGCGTTGCTTGCAGAC
Source organism: Dermatophilaceae bacterium (assembly GCA_041746935.1). Taxonomy (GTDB): domain Bacteria; phylum Actinomycetota; class Actinomycetes; order Actinomycetales; family Dermatophilaceae; genus Ornithinicoccus. The sequence continues at coordinate 10,801 of JBGTGC010000051.1, read as the reverse complement.
CTGCGCGAGCGCGGACATCAGGTCAGCCCCCAGACCCTTCCCGCGATGCTTCGGTTTGACGTAGAGGTCCTCTAGCCAGAGTCCATGCCGAGCTGTCCAGGTGGAGAACGTCACGAACCAGATCGCCATACCGACCACCTCGCCATCGGATTCGGCGACGAACGCGGTCACGGCTGGAGCATGGTCTGAGGGGAACAGGGCGGCAACGTAGTCCGCGCGAGTCCCGGTCGCTGCCTGGGGCTCCATTTCGTAAGCGGCCAACTCGGCCACTAGCGCCAACAGCACAGGCACGTCATCTTCGGTCGCGGGGCGAATCACCAGCCAAGGGTATGCCGAATGTCACGGTGCTCGGCAGGCCGGTCAGTGGCCCCACCTACACTGAGCCGACCATGGCCAGCCTGTTTGACGACGTCCCCATCGCCAACTTCCCGAATGGCACCTTAGCGACCTCAGGTGTGGTCGATGAGGCAGGTGTTCCCGACTGGGCTCGGCGGGATGACGCGGCACCTCCGTTCGTCGATGGCCCTTCCGGCGAGCACGCATCGTTTGGCGGCGTTGCCCGTCGCAGCGCTGCCGATCTGCTGGAGGGGCTGAACCCGCCGCAACGGGACGCGGTGACCCACGAAGGCACGCCGCTTCTCATCGTGGCCGGCGCAGGGTCGGGCAAGACCAGAGTGCTGACCCACCGCATCGCCCACCTGCTGGACCATCGTGGTGCGCAGCCGGGCCAGATCCTGGCCATTACGTTCACCAACAAGGCTGCTGCGGAGATGCGTGAGCGGGTGGCGGACCTGGTTGGGCCGCGGGCACGGGCCATGTGGGTCTCCACCTTCCACTCCGCGTGTGTGCGCATCTTGCGTCGGGAGGCCACCACGATCGGGATGAAGTCGACGTTTTCGATTTACGACGCCGCCGACAGTCAGCGGCTGATGGCTATGGTGATCCGCGACCTCGATCTCGACCCCAAGCGCTATCCGGCTCGGGCTTTCACCGCCAAGGTGTCCACCGCCAAGAACGAACTGATCGACGAAGAGACCTTTGCTTCGCGAGTCGGCAACAACCACTACGAACGGATGGTGGCCTCGGCATACACGATGTATCAGCAGCGATTGCGCTCGGCCAACGCGCTCGACTTCGACGACATCATCTCGATGACCGTCAGTATTCTCCAGGCCTTCCCGGCGGTGCGTGAGCACTATCGGCGGCGCTTCGCCCACGTGCTGGTGGACGAATATCAAGACACGAACCACGCGCAGTACGTCTTGATCAAGGAGTTGGTCGGCACGGCCGATGAGGCTATGCCGATCGCCGAGTTGTGCGTTGTCGGTGACGCCGACCAGTCGATCTACGCCTTCCGGGGGGCCTCGATCCGCAACATCGTGGAGTTCGAGCAGGACTATCCGCAGGCGCGCACGTTTGTGTTGGAGCAAAACTATCGCTCCACCCAGACCATCCTGCAGGCCGCCAACGCGGTCATTTCGCGCAACGGCAGCCGACGTGAGAAGCGACTGTGGACCGACGCGGGGTCAGGTGCGCAGATCGTGGGCTACGTCGGCGACGACGAGCACGACGAGGCCTCGTTCATCTCGCAGAAGATCGACAAGTTAGGGGACGAGCACGGGGTGCGTCCAGCCGACGTCGCAATCTTCTATCGCACCAACGCGCAGTCGCGGGCGCTGGAGGAGGTCCTGGTCCGCACCGGCGTGCCCTACAAGGTAGTCGGCGGCACGCGGTTCTACGAGCGTCGTGAGGTCAAAGATGCGCTCGCCTATCTGCGCGTGGTCGCCAACCCGGCCGATGACGTCAACCTGCGCCGGATCATCAACGTTCCCAAACGTGGGATCGGTGACCGTGCGGTCGAGTGCATCGCCGCCCTGAGCACCCGCGAGCGGATCCCGTTTGTCGCGGCACTTGGCCGTCCCGAGGATGCCCCGGCGATCGCCACCCGGTCAGTGGCGGCCATCAAGGCCTTCACCTCGTTGCTTGAAGCCATCCGGGAGGTTGCCGAAGACCCCGAGCAGGGGGTCGGCGACCTCGTCGAAGCGATCCTCGACCGTTCGGGCTACCTGGCGGGACTGCGGGCGAGCCCTGACCCGCAGGACGAAACACGCGTGGAGAACCTCGCCGAGTTGGTGGCGGTGGGCCGCGAGTTCGACGAGAACTACCCCATGGGCACTCTCGTGGAGTTCTTGGAGCAAGTCTCGCTCGTGGCGGACGCCGACGAGATCCCGGACGCCGATGGTGCGGGCGGAGTTGTCACGCTGATGACACTGCATACCGCGAAGGGGTTGGAGTTCCCGGTGGTGTTCTTGACCGGTATGGAGGACGGCACCTTCCCGCATATGCGCTCGCTGAACGACCCAGCCGAGCTGGAGGAAGAGCGCCGGTTGGCTTACGTCGGCATCACCCGGGCCCGTGAGCGGCTGTTCATCTCGCGGGCCGGGAGCCGCTCGGCCTTCGGTTCGCCGCAGTGGAATCCTCCGTCGCGGTTCTTGGATGAGATCCCCAAGGAATTGCTGTCCTGGGAGCGCACCGACGCTGATCGGATGAGCTTCTCGGGCCGCGGCAGCGCCTCAGCGCGTCCCGGCGCGGTTCGTCTGAACCCTCGCGGGACCACCCGGAGCGTCACTGCTCAGGCACCCATCAGCGTTGCGGCCGGAGATCGGGTCACCCACGACTCGTTTGGTTTGGGCACGGTCGTCCGAGTCGAAGGCACCGGGGACAACACCATGGCCCACGTGGACTTCGGCAACAACGGGATCAAGCGACTGTTGCTGCGATTCGCACCGCTGGAGAAGCTGTAAGGACAGGGTGGCGCGGCCTCGTCAGCCGAGCAGCCCACGTTCGGTAAGCCAAGGGCGGGGGTCGATCGGCACACCGTCGGGGTCGCGCACTTCGAAGTGCAGGTGGGGTCCGGTGCTGCGACCTGAGTTGCCTAACTTCCCGACTGAGTCGCCCGGTTCAACGGTGCTTCCCTCGTCGACTCCGATGGCCGACATGTGGGCGTAGATCACCTCTGTGCCGTCGTCCAGAGCGATCTGGACGTGATATCCCAGGCCATCGCTGTATCCAGCCGTGGTTACCGTCCCATGACCCACAGCCGACAACGGGTGGCCGACCTCGGCACCGAAGTCCAGGCCGTTGTGCATCCGACCCCACCGCGACCCGAAGCCGGAGGTAATCCTGGCTCCGGTGATAGGCGCGACGTATGCCGGGAATAGGGACTCTTGGATCGACAGCGCGCTTTCGCCTGCTGTGAGGACCGCTTCGTTCACGGCTCCCCCGGCCACCATTGCCTGCGCGCCGACGAACCCGCTGCGGATGTCGAGCGCATGAGCGCTGAGGCGTTCACTGGATCGAGATGCTGCCGGCGTCTCACGCTCACTGATCGGCACGGCCTGCATCAGGCCGGCCGTCGAGCGGCCGGTGACATCGACTTGCGCGCTACTAGGGCCAACCACGGTTGTTTCGAGCACCAAGACGCACCCGATGGAGGCAACCACGGCAGCAGTAACCGTCCGGGCGGCGTGGGTGGAAACCGCAGTCGCGTGATCGCGACGATGTCTGGGGGCCCCCACCTGACCCCGATGGGCAGCGCGCGTCATAGCTATCGGGAGGTCGATGCGGGGGTCGGCAGATGTGGACCGCGCTACTGCGGGGATGGCGCTGGGCCCGGCATGGCTGGCGGTCGGCCCTGGGCGATGACGCCCGAGAGCCGGTTGGGAGGTAGAAGTCATGGGAACTTTCCGTCGGGCAGTGACACAGTTTCAGCCAGATCAAGATCACGGGAGGCTGTCTTTGCTGCGGTCACAGTCCGAGCAAAGAACGTTCAATAACGGTAGCGCACCACTGGCCGGTGTATCAATTTGGTAACGGTGGCGCAGGCGGGAGCCGATCGGGGTGCGCTACCCTGCCCAACATGTCCTCCTCACCGTTGCGCGTGGTCGTGGCCAAGCCCGGTCTGGATGGGCATGATCGGGGCGCAAAGGTCGTCGCCAGGGCGCTCCGCGATGCCGGGGTCGAAGTCATCTACACCGGACTGCACCAAACGCCCGAGCAGATCGTGGAGGCGGCCATCGCAGAAGACGCCGACGCGGTCGGTCTCTCGGTGCTCTCCGGGGCGCACATGACGTTGTTCGCCAAGGTGATCGAATTGCTGAAGGCGAAGGACGCTGAGGACATCGTGGTTTTCGGTGGGGGCATCATCCCGGAAGCCGACATCCCGGTTTTGACACAGATGGGGGTGGCCCGCGTGTTCACCCCAGGGGCTACGACCATGGACATCACTTCGTGGGTCCACAACGAACTCGCCAACACCTGATCTAGCCGTTTCGCAACACTAACCGTCCACCATCAACGATCGGAAAATCACTCGTGGATCTGTTCGAGTATCAAGCGCGGGACATGTTCGAGGCGCACGGCGTGCCAGTGCTCCCAGCGGAAGTGATCACCGAACCCGCCTCAGCCAGTGACGTCGCTAAGCGGATCGGTGCGGACAGTGGCGGCGTCGTCGTCGTCAAGGCGCAGGTCAAGACCGGTGGGCGAGGCAAAGCCGGCGGGGTGAAGCTGGCCAAAAACCCCGAAGAGGCTTCCGAGGCGGCCCAAGCGATCCTCGGCATGGACATCAAGGGCCACACTGTCGGCACCGTGATGATCGCGGCCGGGGCGCAGATCGAGGAGGAGTATTACTTTTCGATCCTGCTGGATCGCTCTAACCGGACCCTGCTCGCGATGTGCAGCAAGGAGGGCGGCGTCGAGATCGAGACGTTGGCGGTCGAGCGACCCGAGGCGCTGGCCCGAGTCACAGTCGACCCACTGGTGGGCATCACCGACGAGGTTGCCCAAGAGATCGTGACCCAGGCCGGTTTCGAGGGCAGCGACGCCGACGCCATCGCTGCGGTACTGACTCAGCTGTGGACGGTGTATCGCGACGAGGATGCAACCTTGGTCGAGGTCAACCCCTTGGTCAAGACCCGCGACGGCCAGATCATCGCCTTGGACGGCAAGGTCAGCCTGGATGAAAATGCGGACTTCCGGCACGAGGGCCACGCCGCCCTCGTCGACGAAGGAGCGAGTGACCCACTGGAAGCCAAGGCGAAGGTCAAGGGTCTGAACTACGTGAAGCTCGACGGCAACGTCGGCATCATCGGCAACGGTGCCGGCCTGGTCATGTCCACCCTGGACGTCGTCGCGTATGCCGGCCAGGACCTGAGGGGCGACGGCGAGCCCACGGCCACCCCAGCGAACTTCCTGGACATCGGTGGCGGCGCTTCAGCGCAGGTCATGGCCGATGGCCTCGAGGTCATCCTGGGCGACGAACAGGTCGAATCCGTGTTGGTGAACGTCTTCGGTGGGATCACCGCCTGCGATGCGGTCGCGACCGGCATCGTGCAGGCACTCGAACTGCTCGGGGACTCGGCCACCAAACCCCTCGTGGTGCGTTTGGACGGCAACAACGTCGACGAAGGCCGCGCCATCTTGGCCCAGGCCAATAACCCGCTCGTGACGCTCGCCGACACCATGGACGGTGCAGCCCGCAAGGCTGCCGAACTCGCCGCCAACCACTCCAGCTGAGGACGAAGGACACACGACATGGCGATTTTTCTCGATCAGGACTCCACGATCATCGTCCAAGGAATGACCGGCGGTGAGGGGAGGAAGCACACCCAGCGCATGCTGACCTCCGGCGCAAGCGTCGTCGGCGGCGTCAACCCCAAGAAGGGCGGAGAGCACGTCGACTTCGATAATGACGTGCAGGTGCCGGTGTTCGCATCCGTTGCCGAGGCCATGCAGGCCACTGGTGCCAATGTGTCGGTGATCTTTGTGCCAGCAGCCTTCACCAAGGCCGCCGTCATCGAAGCGGTGGATGCCGGCATACCCCTGGCGGTCGTCATCACCGAAGGCGTTCCCGTCAAAGACACGGCCGAGTTCTACAGTTACGCAGCAGCCGCTGCCACTACCCGACTGATCGGGCCGAACTGCCCCGGCTTGATCAGCCCCGGCCAGTCCAACGCGGGCATCATCCCGGCCGACATCACGACCGCGGGGAAGATCGGTTTGGTGTCGAAGTCAGGCACGCTGACCTACCAGATGATGTACGAACTGCGTGACATCGGCTTCACGACCTGCGTTGGCATCGGTGGTGACCCGGTGATCGGGACCACGCACATCGACTGCCTCAAGGCTTTCGAGGAAGACCCAGACACCGAGGCCATCGTCATGATCGGTGAGATCGGCGGAGACGCCGAGGAGCGCGCAGCGGACTACATCAAGGAGCACGTGACCAAGCCCGTGGTCGGCTACGTCGCCGGGTTCACCGCTCCTGAGGGCAAGACCATGGGACACGCCGGGGCCATCGTGTCCGGCTCATCGGGCACCGCGGAGGCCAAGAAAGAAGCTCTCGAAGCGGCTGGCGTGAAGGTCGGCAAGACTCCTTCTCAGGCGGCCGAGTTGATGCGAGAAATCATCAGCCAGGACTGATTCACCCCGTGGGCCGCCGAAATGTGACGGCCCGCGTCGGTGCGCCTTCGCGGTTTGGTGCCGCCCGCCAGCAACGATGGTCACGCTATGACTGTCCAGGATCGGCCTACCCGAAGTCCGCGCCGCGGCTCCACCGTGGCTGCTGCGGCGTCCGCATCCCCTCAGTGGTGGTCGATTCCACGACTCAAGGCCCTCGGTGGTGCAGCGATTGCGGGGGCCTTGGCTGGCGTGGTCACTTGGCTCTTGATCGCGGTGCCGGTGGTGATCGCATGGTTCGCCGACCCCCTCTCGACTGTTTCTGCATGGCAAGCCTTGGGCGCGGGGGCGGCGGCCTGGGCCTTGGCCCACCGTGGGATCGTAGATGCCACCGAGGTTTCGTTGCAATTGACCCCGTTGTTGCTCACGGCCCTGCCCGTCCTGCTGTGCCGCTACGCCGCTCGTCATGTGCTGACCGATGATCAGGACTCGGCGCGTCCCAAGCGGATCGGCGGGTTCCGCGCAGCGTGGGATGGGGTGCGTGGCAACGACCTGGCCGCCTTCATCGCAGGCTATCTCGCCATTGGCCTGACCATTTGCTTGGGATCAGGACTAGGAGCCACCCCAGCCTCTTTTTGGCTCGTCCTTCCGGGCTTGGTTCTCGTGCCCGCCACCGGGATCGCCCTGGCGTTGATCCGAGAGCATCGGCGCGAAGAGAACCCCACCATTGCCCGAGCCCTGCGGTGGCTCACCAACCGCATCCCGGTGCTCGCGCGGCGCGGCTTGACTCCCGCCGGGGAGGCGCTGTCGGCCCTGGCGGTTGGATCTCTGCTTGTCCTTGTCGCCTTGCTGGCCTTTCGGGCGGAGCGGATCGGCACCCTGTATGCCGCGTTAGATGCAGGCCCGGTGGGCATCGCGGTACTGACGCTCGGGCAGTTCTTGTTGTTGCCCAACATGGTGATCTGGGCGCTGGGCTGGATCGCCGGTGCGGGGATGGCGATTGGTCCGGTGCAGGTCGGGTGGACGCAGACGACCGCAGCTGATTTGCCCTTGATCCCGGTCTTGGGCGCATTGCCCGAGCCCGGCTTGTTGCCGCCGGGCCTATGGGCCGTCGTGCTGTTCCCGGTGCTGGTGGGCGCGTGGCTGGGCTTTCGCAGTGCACGCTCGGCTCCTCGGTTGGCGTCGTGGTGGACCAAGGCTCGCGTTGCGGTCTCGGCGTGCGCGTGGGTTGGCGTCACTGTACTCGTGCTCAGCTGGCTGGCCACCGGGAGTCTGACGCCGGGCTTGATGGGCACCATCGGCACGGCCCCTCTGATGGTGGCGGGAACTCTGCTGGCCGAGTTGCTCCTTGGGGCCATCGTGATGGTCACCGGCATCCACATCACGCGACGCCGCTTGTAAGATGTTTGGGTTGGAGGACTACTTCTGGACGCTGCCTGGGCTGCTGCCCGCGGCGGTGATCGGTTCGTTGGTGCTCCGCAGCCGCTCTGAACGCCCGCACGCCAGGTCACAGTTAAGGTCCGCGCACCGCGTATGACGCGCCGCCGGGGGTTCGGCGCTACAGTCGGCGCGTGCTGCACACCCCTCACCCACGCACCCCAGTCGTGGTCTTGGTCTCCGGCAGCGGCAGCATCCTCCAGGCCCTGATCCATGCGAGCGGCGACCCTCACTACGGGGTGGACATCGTGGCCGTGGGAGCAGATCGCGACGACATCGAAGGTCTCGCCAGAGCCGAGCGTGCCGGTGTGCCGACGTTTGTCGCGCGGCTCAAGGACTACCCGAGCCGAGCCGATTGGGACGCTGACCTCGCAGAGCGCCTTCGCCAATGGCTGCCGAACCCGGATGAGCACGGCCGTCGTTGGGTGATCAGCGCTGGATTCATGAAGGTGCTCGGTCCCCAGGTCCTCGACACCTTCACCGTGCTGAACACCCACCCTGCTCTGCTCCCGGCCTTCCCAGGGGCGCATGCCGTGCGCGACGCGCTGGCCCACGGGGCTTGTGTCACCGGCACCACCGTGCACCTCATCGACGAAGGCACCGACACCGGCCCGATTGTCGCCCAGCGCTCGGTGCCCATCCGGGCCGACGACACCGAAGAGTCGTTGCACGAACGGATCAAGATGGTCGAGCGCGACCTGATGGTCCGCACGGCCCATCGCATTCTCACCCACGGCTTCACCCAGTCCCCACGAAAGGTCACCCTCGCGTGAGCGCCCACGATGACAACACCCGTCCGATTCGCCGCGCCCTGGTCTCGGTCTACGACAAGAGTGGGCTGGAGGAGTTGGCTGCTGCGCTGCATACCGCCGGGGTCGCCTTGGTCTCCACGGGTTCGACGGCGGCCAGAATCAAGGCCACCGGCGTGCCGGTGACCCCCGTCGAAGACGTGACTGGCTTTGCCGAATGCCTCGACGGTCGGGTGAAGACTCTGCACCCCGCGGTCCACGCCGGCCTGCTCGCCGACACCACCAACGCCGACCACCTGGACTCCATCGCCGCCCTCGACATCGAGGCTTTCGATCTATTGGTGGTCAACCTCTATCCGTTCGCCGACACCGTGGCCTCAGGTGCCGATCAAGACAGCTGCATCGAGCAGATCGATATCGGCGGCCCGGCGATGATCCGAGCGGCCGCCAAGAATCACCGCAGCGTGGCCGTGGTGGTCGACCCCGGTTCCTACGCGCAGGTCGTCGCCGCCGTCCAGGGTGAGGGGTTCACCCTCGCAGACCGACAGCGATTGGCTTCCCTGGCCTATCGGCATACCGCGATGTATGACGCAGCAGTGGCTTCGTGGATGGCGGCACAGTTTCCTTCCGCCTCAGCCAGCGAGGGCGAGGCGTCGAGTGAGTGGGCCACCGCCAGTTGGCAGCGGGCGGACGTGCTGCGCTACGGCGAGAACCCGCACCAAGACGCAGCGGTGTATGCCGCCGATCCCGCTGGGCCCTTCGGTGGTGGCGCGGGCCTGGCCGGTGCCGAGCAGCTGCACGGCAAGGCGATGTCCTACAACAACTACGTCGATGCCGATGCTGCCGTGAGAGCGGCCTATGACCAAGGAGATCAGCCCACGGTGGTCGTGATCAAGCACGCCAACCCCTGCGGGATTGCCGTGGGGACCGACATCGCCCAGGCTCACGAACTCGCCCACGCGTGTGACCCGGTGTCGGCCTACGGCGGGGTCGTGGCCAGCAACCGGCCGGTCAGCGCCGCCATGGGCCGGGCATTGGCCGAGATCTTCACCGAGGTCATCGCCGCTCCCGGCTTCGACGAAGACGCTCTGGACATCCTTCGTGCGAAGAAGAATGTGCGCCTGCTACGGGTCGAGGCACCCGCCGAGGGGCCGAGTCTCGAGGGTCGCTTGATCTCCGGGGGGTTGCTCGTTCAACGACGTGATCAGCTCGACGCCCTCACTGTTGATGGCGGTGATCATCCAGCGCACTGGCGGCAGGTGGCTGGCCCAGAGGTCACGTTGGCGGTGTTGGGAGATCTGGCCTTCGCTTGGCGCGCCTGCCGTTCGGTCAAGTCCAACGCCATCCTGCTGGCCCACGACGGAGCCAGCGTCGGCATCGGCATGGGACAGGTCAACCGTGTCGATAGTTGCCACTTGGCGGTGCAGCGGGCTGGGGAGCGCGCCGCTGGCAGCGTTGCGGCCTCGGATGCGTTTTTCCCGTTCGCCGACGGGCTGCAGGTCCTCCTCGACGCCGGGGTCGAGGCGGTAGTTTCACCAGGCGGCTCGATCCGGGACAACGAAGTGATCGCCGCGGCGAGCGCGGCTGGCGTCAGCCTGTTCTTCACCGGCACCCGTCACTTCGCGCATTGATCAGACAAGCAGTGATCAGACAAGCAGTGATGAGACAAGCAGTGATCAGACAAGCAGTGATCAGACACGGCGGCGGGTGAACGGGCCCACGAGGGATCGGGCGTTCGCCGCTGCCCTCGTCATCGCGGTGATCAGCGGTGCCATGGTGGCGGTCCAGTCTCGGATCAACGGGGAGCTGGCCACCTCCCTCGGCTCCTTCCCGGCTGCCGGAGTCAGTTTCGTGACGGGGCTAGCCGCACTGACCTCGCTGATTGCCCTTCCGTCGTTTCGCCGGGCGTTGCGCGCGGTGCCGGCCGCGATCCGCGGTCGCACGTTGAGGTGGTGGCAGGTGCTCGGCGGTATTGGGGGAGGGCTCTTGGTGTCCACCCAGACGTATGCCGTCCCGCAAGTGGGCGTGGCGGCCTTCCTGATCGCCGTGGTGGCGGGCCAAGGCGTCAGCGCCTTGGTGGTGGATCGGCAAGGCTGGGGGCCTGCGGCACCGATCCCGTTTGGCGGGCTTCGGGTCATCGGGGCGCTGACCGCCATCGG
>JBGTGC010000050.1:0-8147 GCA_041746935.1 Dermatophilaceae bacterium | reverse complement strand
GCCTCGGTATGCATCGACACCCAGGTGCAATGACCACGGCGGTTGCTGACGCGGGCTGACGTATTTGGACAGCTAGGTCGGCCAAGTTGGCTCGCCGAAGGCGTACAGATCCTCCTCATCGATGCACCCCAATGGCAGGTTTCGGTTGTGCCGTCGAACCGCACGGACATCGACACGGAGATCGCGCTGGGGTCGTACTCGTTTTCGGGCCGAGAACGATGACAACCTCAACGGTGGACGGCCTCGTTGCCCGGGCTCGTGCCAAGCACACTTGCGATATACGTGTCGAGGTCGACTGCCGTGTCGGAGTAAGGCTCGGAAGGCTCAGGGTCTCGGCTGCCCGCTGGCGGGAGCGTGGCTCGGGTGCCGTCCCACTGGTGGACCCTGTCGGTCGTCATTGTGAGGGCCGTCGCTGCATCGTCTCGGAGAGCCGCTACCGGCTGTTGCTCACGTCCGTTTGAAAGGTACGGCACAGACACCACATGGCCTTCCAGATCCGACAGGTAGCCACAGCGGCCGGTCCGAATCTCGTAGAAGGTCACCTGCACAACAAGCAGATGCGCGAGTCATCTGGGCTACGAAAGCAGCAGGTTTAGGACACGCCCTATCTGGGCGCAGTGACGCACCATCATCGCCACGATCGAGGTGCGGCCGGACGGTGCCCGGTGTGACTCTGATGATCTCTCGCCCAGGGGAGCGGCCAGCATTGACCGGGTGGGCCACCACACCGGTGTACTCCGCGAGTCGCGCAACCATCGGGTTTGATCACAGTCGCGACCGCGGACCGGGCCAGCTCAGCCTTGCGCCACTCAACGATGCGCGAGGGAGTACAGCCCCTCGGCGCAAGATCGCGCCCTGCTCACCATGTTCGGAAGCCTCATATTCGGCCACGATCGCCGCCTTGAGCTCCGTGGAGGACCTCCACCGCTGGGGTCGCTCACCTCGGGGGCGACACCAGTATCATCCGTGACCCCATCAGCCTGGTTCATCGTCATCTCCGAATGGTTTCCCTCTCGCCCCGTTCAGTTCGAAGAGAATCAACTCCGGTGTCTTCCCCCATCCTGAAGCGCTGGGGACTACTAGGCGTTCCCTGGAGCACAACCACCACATGACGACCTGCCTGGGTCTATCGACGCGCGGGACAATCCCACCGGGATATCGGCCCTCTCGCGCTCGCCTCGTCAGTACCCAAGACGGGTTGGCCGTTGCTACCGCGCAAGGCCTGAAACAGCGCGAAAGGCTCACTCGGGACCGAGGCCGCGCCACTTCACCATCCCTTAACTCTGGCCCCCACCGGCTGAAAGGAGAACTTACCCGCTGGCTAGTCTTCTGCTGTGACTGCATCTGAAGCGTCAGCACCCGTCGGGGGTATCGTGGACCCTAGCGTGCTCGCAATCGTAAGCCGCTTGGCTCCGCCACGGGGCCCCGCAACACTGGCGGAGTCACTGGAATACCGTATTTCGACAGCGATAGCGATCGGCCTCCTGCAAACAGGGGATCGCCTTCCCTCCGAAGAGGTCATGGCTCAGGTTTTAGGCGTCTCGGGACTAACTTTTCGGCAATCACTTGACCGACTACGTGTTCGTAACCTTGTAACGACGCGGCCCGGCCGCGGTGGTGGAACCGTAATATCTCCCCACCCGGCAGATCTAGAAGCTCTCGCAGAAGCCGTCTTTTCATCGACCTCAGCAGCGGATATCGCGGACCTGGGGACAACCTTCGCAGCCTTATTCTCTCAGAGCGCTCGGTTAGCTGCTTTGCGACACGACCGCTTCGACGACATACGCCTTCGTGACTCGCTCGAATCGCTTGAATCACTCGCCGATACTGAGGCTCCCGTTGTTCGCTGTCGGGCGAGCACACTCTTCGTAGTCACAGTCACCTCGGCTGCTCGTTCGGAGACACTGATGGATATCTTGGTGCCTGTCATTGGGGAGTTGCAGTCCATGTTGTGGCTCGATAGGCGTGATTCCTTGTACGCCCAGATGGTCAGCGATGCCACGGACATTCTGGGTGCCATCAGCGACTCCCAACCGGACAAAGCCGGTCAACGGGCTCGTGAGCACGGGGAACGTCTTACGTCGCATCTCGTCACACGACGGGTACGCCGGTATGCAGAGGTTGGGCGCTGCTCTGGTGGTTTCGACAGGCTGGTCCAGCGCATGGACGAGGTTCGGGTCGCTCTCGAGCACGTCAGTGAGGAGTTGCGCCATCTGTTGCCCACCCGCAGTGGCAGTGCTGTGGCACTCAACACCCTCTTTTGCGACGTCGTCGAGGCACACTATGACCTGGTCCGCGGGGCGGGGATCGCCTACGCGCCGGACATGCTCACAGGGAGGCTGCTGTGGATGGATTGGTGGGACAGTGGCAACTCCGAGGGATTGGCGTTCAAGAGTCACATTTTCTCCAATGCGTCGTTGCAGTACTACGACTACACGCGCATGGCATGGTTCACCGAGCCACTGCGGACGGGTGCCTTCAGCGCCCACGGCCCATACCTCGACCGCGGAGGGATTGAGCGAGTCACGATCACGGTGTCGCTGCCGGTCACGACTTCGGCGTTCTCCGGGAGTGTGTTGGGTGCTGACCTACGGCTTGGGCGGATCGGCGAGATCTTTTTCGCCGATGCCGACTCCCGCGAAGGCAACCCACCTCTGTTGTTGGACGCTCACGAACGAGTCGTGGCCAGCGCCGCCCCGGGGTTGATGCCCGGTGATGTGATGCTGGCTGGGGCGGCACGCGAGATTGCTCGGATCGAACCCACGGACTGGCCCGAGCTCGGTGGGCTGGGGTGGCATACCGCCCGCATGCCCTGACTGTCTGACCGACGATTGCCCTCAGGCGGTTGACTCAAAGGGCACCCCTTTGAAGCCTTGAACCCTTTAATACTGAAGGTTATAGTGTTTGACACTTCGTCTCCTCCTTGGGGGACATCCGCGACAACCCGAGGACGCCGCCCTATGACAACCCCAGACATCCACATCGACCGAGCCCAAGGCCCCTTTGTCGCCGACCTCCCCGCCATCGGCCACTACATCGACGGGAAGACCGTCCCGAGCAGCGGCGACACCGTGGACATCGTCGATCCTGCCCGCGGCGTCACCCTGACCTCTATCCCGCTCGGCACGAAGGAGGACGTCGATGTCGCAGTCCGGGCCGCGCGGCGCGCCGCACCCGGGTGGGCCAAGCTCACGCCTCGAGAACGCTCAGAGCACCTCCACGCCCTTGCCGACGCGATCGCGACCGACTTCGACCGGATGCGGACCCTGGAGGCCCTGAACTGCGGCAAGCCAGCCGAGGTCACCGAGGACGACGTGACCAGCGCCATCGATACGTTCCGATTTATGGCGGGAGCCGGTCGCGCCACCGCAGCCCCCGCAGCCGACGACTACGTCGAGGACACCCTGTCGATCATCTTGCGCGAACCGCTCGGCGTCGTCGGCCTGATCACCCCCTGGAACTACCCCCTGCTCATGGCCGCTTGGAAACTCGCGCCCGCGCTGATGGCCGGCAATACGGTCGTGCTCAAGCCCAGCGAGGTCACGCCGCTGACAGCGCTGCGCCTCGCTGAACTCGCAACCGACGTCCTCCCCCCAGGTGTGATGAACGTGGTCCTGGGCGATGGGCCTATCGTTGGGGAAGCGATCAGCGACCACCCAGACATCGACATGGTGGCGCTGACGGGCAGCGCTCGGGCCGGATCCGCGGTAGCCAAAACTGCCTCGAGAACCCTCAAACGGGTTCACCTCGAGCTCGGCGGGAAAGCACCTGTTGTGGTGTGCGCGGACGCCGATCTTGACGCTGTGGCGGAGACCGTGGCTGAGGCTGGCTACTGGAATTCCGGCCAGGAGTGCGGGGCCGCGTGCCGAGTCATCGTGCACGAGTCCGTTGCCGAAGAGCTCTCGGTCAAGATTGTTTCAGCGGTGTCCGAAAAGACCCTCGCCGAACCCGAGGTCGACATCGAGAACGCTCTCGGCCCGATGATCTCCCGCGCTCACTATGAACGTGTCGTCGGCATGCTCGCCGAGGCGATCGAGTCAGGTGCGGAGGTCTTGCTGGGAGGGCGCGTCGATGATTCCCGAGGGTTTTGGGTCGAGCCGACCGTGCTGCGGGCGGCGGCCGGGACCGACATCACTCGGGTTGAAGTGTTCGGGCCTGTCGTGTCCATCGAGACCTTCAGCGACGTCAATGAGGCGCTCGAGCGTGCCAACGACATCGAGTACGGACTCACGGGGTCGGTTTTCACCCGAGACGTCGCAGCCGCGGTGAACCTCAGCAGGGCTCTCGACTTCGGCAGCGTCAACGTCAACACCGCCCTTCCCCTGCCCACGGAGATGCCCTGGGGCGGGTTCAAGCGCAGCGGCTACGGCCGTGACCTTTCTGCCTACGCCCTCGATGACTACACCCGCACCAAACATCTCGCCATTCACCACGCCCGCTGAACACCCCTTCCCTCCCACCGCGGCGCTCAACGTCGAGTACCGCCGATCGCAGGAGTCCTTTCATGGCCCAGGCCCCCCTCCCCAACGCCACCACCGAGCAGCAGTGGACGAACTGGGGTGGCAATCAAGTGTGCACCCCAGCACTGACTGTCCAGCCGCAGTCCGAGCAGGAAGTCATCGACGCGGTCCGATACGCCATCAGTGAAGGGCTGACCGTGCGCGTCGCTGGCACCGGCCACTCCTTTACTCCGATCGTCCAGACTGGCGGCATGATGCTCGACCTGTCATCGATGCAACAGGTCACCGGTATCGACACCCAGCGTCAACGGGTTCGCGCCCTGGGAGGCACGGCCATCAGCGAGTTCGGTGAGCCACTCTGGAACGCAGGGCTATCACTGAGCAATCAAGGCGACATCGATGTTCAGGCGATCGCCGGCGCCGTCTCCACGGGCACCCACGGCTCCGGCATCGAACTCGGATCGTTCTCCTCCAGCGTGCGCTGGCTCAAGCTGGTGACTGGCCTCGGCGAGGTCATCGAGATCGACGAAACGGACCTGAGGCGTTTACGGGCCGCACGAGTCGCCGTGGGTACTCTTGGCGTCATTGTGGAAGTGGAGCTCCAGGCCACATCGGCCCACCACCTGCGTGAGCAGATCACCTACGAAACCACCGAAGAGTTGCTGGGCAATTGGGAAACCAACCCTGCCGACTCTCGCCATTTCTCCTTCCTGTGGTGCCAAGCACCTGAATCGGCTGGCTTGTACGAACTGCCGACGCCGGAGAATCTGGACATGGTCGGGCGGGCCTACACCAAGCGTTACTGGGCCGCTGACCTCGATGAGCACGTCGACATAGACACCACTGAAGGCCAGCGGCAGGACCGCGCCTACCGGATCTATCCGGGTGGTTTCGGGTTGCCGTTCCATGAATTGGAATACTACGTAGGGGTCGGCCGCGCTAAAGAAGCGTGGGTCGCACTCAAGGACCTCATCGAGAACGAGCACCCCGATCAGAAATACCCGATCGAGACCCGATGGACCGCTGGGGACGACGCGTACATTTCGCCGTTCTACAAAGAGGACAAGGTCAGCCTGTCTGTCTCTGGTGAGCCGGGGACCAGCTATTGGCCCTACCTACGCGACGTCGATGAGCTGTTGCAGGGATACGACGCAACCGTGCATTGGGGAAAGATTCATTTGCTGACCCGCGATCGCGCCGAGCACCTCTTTCCGGAGTTCTCCTCGTTCCTAGAAGTGCGACGAGAGCTTGACCCCCATGGCGTCTTTCTCAACGACCACACCCGGGCCCTGTTCCGCTAAGCGGACACGAACCCTGAGCTTAGGAGCAGATCATGGCAATCATCGGAGATGTGGTCATCTGGGTCATGATGGCGTTCGTCGTGATCGGCGCCATTGGAGCGATCCGCGACGATCAGAACGGAATCGGTAGGGAATTCAAAGAAGGTATTCATTCGATCGGACCGATCTTCCTGCCTGTAGCCGGGATTATGGCCTCAGTGCCTTACCTGTCACTGTTCATCGAGGCGATCACGGGCAAGGCCTTCGAGATCGTCGGCGCCGACCCGTCCATGGCGGCTGGTGCCCTCATCGCTGGCGATATGGGCGGCTTCAATCTCGCCGAAGAGATAGCCCTGTCGCACGGCGGTTGGGTGATGGCCAGCGCCACCGCCTTCATGTCTGGGTCCACGATCGTTTTCTCGATTCCCGTTGGCCTGGCGATGCTGGACAAGGTCCACCACAAATACCTCGCGCTGGGGGTGATGTCGGGAGTCCTCACCATTCCGATCGGTGTCCTAATCACCACCTTAATTCTCAACTTCACCCAAACTCCTTTGCGCACCGGCATTTCTACGTCGTCACAGTCCACCCAAGCAGTCGACCTCAGACCGTTGGAGATCATCGGCAATCTCCTCCCCATTGTTCTGTTTGTGATTGCGCTGGCCCTCCTGTTGCGTTTTGCCACCGGCTTTATGGTGCGCGCATTCCTGATCTTCGGGCGCCTCCTGGACGCGGCCCTTAAGATCGTTCTCGCTCTAGTCATCGTCGAGTACTTCACCGGCGTCTTGTCGACTATTTGGACCGGATGGGGTTTTGCTCCCATTATCGCCGACGAGGTCGATCAATTCCGCGCCCTCGAGATCGCCGGCTACATCGGGATCATGCTGGCCGGAGCATTCCCCTTGGTGTACGCGATCAAGAAGTACCTCGCGCGACCACTCGAAGCTGCCGGTGGGAAAGTCGGCATTAGTGAAGAAGGAATGGCGGGCATCCTTGCCGCAGCCGCCAACATCCTTGCGATGTTCCGCCTGATTCCGATGATGCCACCCAAGGAACGCGTCCTCGTCATCGCATTCTCGGTGTGTGCGGCGTTCACTTTCGGTGACCACCTAGCTTTCATGGCCAACTTCCAACCCAACATGGTCGTCCCGCTAGTCGTGGGCAAACTCACGGCCGGAGTCTTGGCAATGCTGCTCGCCGTGTGGCTCGCCGTGCCTACAGCGTTACGCCTGGCCGAAGAAGACGCTGACGATGACCACGCAGGTACAACGACTGGCTCTAGTGACAGAATCTCGGAAAGCGAACCGAGTCCGGAGTCCGTATAGATGCACCGCAGTGAGCGTACGCGGGACGAGCGCACGAAAGACGCTACAGCCACTCCCAGCCACCAGCGCGGTAGCGAGCATGCTGGCCTCGCCCAGCCAGGGGGGCGTGACCACCCGGCACGACCTGAAGCTCCACGTTGGCGATGACCTTTCCCATGCGGCGCGCCACGGCCTCGCCCCCAAGAGGCCATCCTTCCCCACAGCAGCAGCGGCATCCGGAGTTCGCAGAGGTATGCGTCCCCGGTCCGGGCATCCCTCCGGAAGCCCGCTCGGCTCAACAACGCAAAACCCACCGACGACCCGTATGGCTCTACCTGCCACCGGGTCGTTGCCCATGGCAGCCATGGGATCCCGACTCGGGATGATCGCTGATCGTCGATTCCTCGCCGACTTACTGCACGAAGCGAAGCCGAGGCTGAGGTCTCGCGCTGCCGGATGATCAACGCACCCACCCCGGGTGCGCCCAGCAACCGAACCGGAAGCGGCGCTTTCGTGCCCAGCACGACGAGCCCACGGACACCCTCCGGGGAAGCCCGATCCAAGTGCAACCCCCAAGGGTCGCCCATCGAGTATCCGACAATGATCGCGACGGTAGTTCCAAACGCGTCCAGCATGTCACCGACCCAGATGACACTCCAATGCGGGCAGGCTTGGTCACAGTGAACATCCTTCCAGCCCAACCCGAAGACTCGGCAGATCAGATGTCACCTATTGGTCCAGCAGTCCGGTTGGCCTTCATCGGTGTCCGCACGGGCCTGCGGGCGGGTTCCGGAAGTCGTCAGGTCGGGGCGTTTTAGACCCGCGTCTAACTGGGCGGTAAGCAGCACGTTGTCGACGCGCCCCCAGTGGGCGGAATTCTGCACTTGTCGCACTTAACGCGCTGCTGGGCAGACCCCCTTATCCTTCTTGGCTGCCCGGACATCCCCCGCGTGCGTACTTGCGGGTGATCTCCACTCTGCTCGCCATCGACAGTCCACCATCCATGGGCTCCAGGATGCCCCGCCCGCACCCGGTTTCGCGGGCGATTCTCAACTGAGGCATCAGGCGCGCTTCGCGGGCACATTAGTTGACCGTCGTCGGCC
>JBGTGC010000049.1:0-18591 GCA_041746935.1 Dermatophilaceae bacterium | reverse complement strand
GGTTCACTCCGGTCAGTGCACGATCGTGGACCGTGAGGCCTCGGCGGTGGCGGCCGGCCTGCTCGGCTGTGGCGTGATGGCCGGATTCGGTGCGGCCGTCAACACCGGTGGCGTGACCCGGGGTGACTCGGTCGCTGTCATCGGCTGCGGCGGAGTGGGCAACGCGGCCATCGCGGGGGCGGCGCTCGCGGGAGCCAGCACCGTGATTGCCGTCGACATCGACAACCGCAAGCTCGAGGGTGCCAAGCGATTTGGTGCCACGCACACAGTGAACTCCAAGGACGTTGACGCGGTCGAAGGCATCCAAGCGCTCACCGGTGGGTTCGGTGCCGACGTGGTGATCGACGCAGTGGGCCGGCCCGAGACCTATAAGGAGGCGTTCTATGCCCGCGACCTCGCTGGGACCGTCGTGCTCGTCGGGGTGCCGAACCCCGAAATGACCATCGAGCTGCCGCTGATCGACATCTTCGGACGGGGTGGTTCACTGAAATCCAGTTGGTATGGCGACTGCCTGCCCTCCCGCGATTTCCCGATGCTGATCGACCTCTACCGCCAGGGCAAATTCGACCTCGACGGCTTCGTCAGCGAAGAGATCGGGATCGATGACGTCGAGGAGGCCATCGAGAAGATGGCTCGCGGCGAAGTCCTGCGCTCGGTCGTCGTGATGTCTGGGGCCGACAGTGAGTGAGGACGCGCGTATTGCGCACACCATCACCTCGGGCACCTTTAGCCTCGACGGCGGCACATGGGAAGTCGACAACAACGTCTGGGTGATCGGTAACGACACTGAGTGCGTCGTCATCGATGCTCCGCACGACGCCGAAGCCATCATCGAAGCCGTCAATGGGCGTGAGGCCAAGGCCATCCTGCTCAGCCACGCTCACGACGACCACATCGACGCGGCCGGCGCGCTCGCGGAGGCTACGGGTGCCCCGACATACCTCCACCCTGACGATCGGATGCTCTGGGACCGGGTGTATGCCGAGGGCCCCGACCACGAATTGGCCGACGGTCAGCGCTTCGAGGTGGCCGGGGTCAGCATCGAGGTGCTGCACACTCCGGGTCATACCCCTGGCGCGTGCTGCTTCTACGTTGCTGATCTCGGGGTGGTATTCACCGGAGACACACTGTTCAACGGTGGCCCGGGCGCGACCGGACGGTCCTTTAGCGACTTCGACACTATCGTCGAGTCGATCACCGACCGACTGCTGACCTTGCCATCGACCACGCGGGTCAACACCGGGCACGGTGACTCGACCACGATCGGCGACGAGGCCGCTGGCCGGAACGACTGGAAGCCTTAGCTGGGCGACCCTCACATCACGGTCATCAAGTTGGCCTCGAGTGTGTTCTTGACGGCGGTGCTGGCCCAGTCTGCGCTGGCGATTTCTTGGCCGCCGAGGCGGGGTCACCGACTCCGGTTTCTTGCCCTGCTTCGCGGCAAACTCCGTCATGACGGAATCGAGCAGTGCGTCACCGGTTGGGCTCACGTCAACTACCTCAATCTTGCCCTTGGGCCCCTCCTGCACTTGGCCCGATGGACAAGAGCAAGAACTCTTCGGCGATCAACACCAATCACACGTATCTATCCTGCGGCAGGCTGTCATCGGCCTCAAGAACGACGACGCAAGGGTGAGGCCTCTCGCCGAGATAGCCTAGGCCGGTGAGTTTGCGCCTGTACGACACTGCCACCCAAGAACTCCGCGACTTCGAGCCGCTGGAGCCGGGCAAGGTCGGCATCTACATCTGTGGGCTCACCACCCAAGGGGCCCCGCATATCGGGCATGTGCGCTTCACGGTCGCCTTCGACATCCTGCGGCGGTGGATGGCTCGCGGTCACGGATACGAGGTGACGCTGGTCCGCAACGTCACCGACATCGACGACAAGATACTGCGCAAATCTGCGGATCACGACCGGCCTTGGTGGGCCTGGAGTTATACCCACGAGCGGGCCACTACCAATGCGCTCGACACGTTGGGAGTCCTACCTCCGACCTACGAGCCGCGCGCCACGGGCCACATCACCGAGATGGTTGAGCTCATCGAGTTGCTTATCAAGGCGGGTCACGCCTATCCGGCAGCCGACGACAGCGGCGACGTCTACTTCGACGTGCAGTCCTGGCCGAGCTATGGCGAGTTGACCCGGCAGAAGATCGCCGACATGGAGCCGGCAGCGGACGCCGATCCGCGGGGCAAGCGTGACCCTCGTGACTTCGCCCTGTGGAAAGGGGCCAAAGGGGGGGAGCCGCCGACCGCCAGTTGGCCCACGCCATACGGTCGCGGTCGACCCGGCTGGCACCTGGAGTGCTCGGGGATGGCCCGCAAATATCTCGGCGACACCTTTGACATTCACGGTGGAGGTGTTGACCTGCGCTTCCCGCATCACGAAAACGAGCAGGCCCAGTCGCGGGCTGCTGGGCTGGGGTTCGCACGTTGGTGGATGCACAACGCCTGGCTGACGATCAGCGGCGAGAAGATGAGCAAGTCGCTCGGCAACTCGATGATCGTCTCGGAGATGACCAAAAGCGTCCGCCCGTTGGTGTTGCGTTATTACCTCGGTGCCGTGCACTACCGCTCGGTCATCGAATACGGCAAGGACTCGCTGGCCGAAGCCCAGGCCTCGGTGGAGCGGATCGAGTCGTTCGTCTCGCGCGCGATGGCGGCGACGGGCTCCTCGCCCGGGGCAGTCCTGGACGCCGCCGGAGGATCTGACCTACCTTCGGCCTATGTCGAGGCGCTCGATGATGACCTCAACGTCTCCGAGGCGCTCGCCGTCATCTTCGGCCGGGTGCGCGAGGGCAACCGCGCGCTGGACGACACGACGGTAGGTGAAGCGGCGCAGGGCGAGGGCAGCGGCGGCATACCCGAAATCCTTGAGTCGGTCATCGCCATGACGGACGTCCTGGGGATCAACCCGCTGAACCCGCGTTGGGCCGGTGACGCCGCCGACAACTCAGAGCACGAGGTGCTCGACGCCCTCATTGCGGAACGCTTGGCCGAGCGTGACGCCGCTAGGGCGGCCAAGGACTTTGCCGCTGCGGACGCCATCCGTGACCACCTCGCCGGCCTCGGCATCGTGATCGAAGACACCCACCAAGGCGCCCGGTGGGCGCTGGACCACTGACCCAGAAATAGAGGTATGCCGCATGCCCGGCAACTCCCAGCGCCGCGGCGCCGTTCGTAAGACTCAGAAGAAGGGTGCGGTTGTCGGCAGCGGCGGCCAACGCCGCAAGCAACTCGAAGGCCGTGGCCCGACCCCTAAGGCCGAAGAGCGCCCCAACCATCCCGCAGCCCGTGGCGGGAAGACGGATGGAGGCGGCAAGTCAACGGATCGGGGCGGCAAGTCAACCGATCGGGGTGGCAGGGGCGGCGATCGCGGCAAGCCTCGTGGCCGCGCGCCGCAGCGAAAAGACAAGGCGAGCAGCGAGATCGTGGCCGGACGCAACTCCGTGGTCGAGGCCTTGCGTAGCCACATCCCGGGCACGGCGCTGTTCGTCGGGTCCCGGATCGACTCCGATGACCGGATCCGCGAGTCCATCTCGCTGGCCACCGAGCGGGGCATCGCCGTCTTGGAGGCACCCCGCGGGGAGCTCGACCGGCTGACCGATGGTGCCGTCCACCAGGGATTGGCGCTGCAGGTCCCGCCGTATGAATACCTCCACCCCGAGGACCTGCTCGACGTCGAGATGCCGGGACTACCGCTGATCGTGGCCCTGGATGGTATTACCGACCCGCGCAACCTCGGCGCGATCCTGCGCTCGGTCGGTGCTTTCGGGGCGCACGGCGTCGTGGTGCCCTCGCGCCGTTCGGCGGGGATGACCGCAACTGCCTGGAAGACCTCGGCTGGTGCGGCGGCACGCGTCAAGGTGGCCCAGGCGACCAACCTCACGCGGGCGCTCGAGGCCTACGGAAAGGCGGGGTTTTTCATCATCGGCCTGGATGCGGACGGCGATGTCGTTTTGCCCGGTCTGGCGCTCGCTGATCGACCGCTGGTTGTCGTGGTGGGCTCCGAGGGCAAAGGGTTGTCGCGGTTGGTGCGTGAAACGTGCGATCAGATCGTGTCGATCCCGATGAGCGGGAGCACCGAGTCGTTGAACGCCGGGATCGCGGCCGCCGTGACGTTGTACGCGATCTCGCAGCAGCGGGTCTGAACGCCTGATGAGGCCGCGTTGGGGGTTCTGCGTGGCCGCCACTCTCTTGAGCGGCTGCGCCGGAGCCGACCCGACACCATCAGCGGAAGCGTCAGAGGGTGAGGACGCGAGCGGTGTCTCCATCCTCGAAGCCCTGGATCGAGAGCCTAGTTTCACCCAGGGACTCGAAGTGCTCGACGACGGCACGATGGTGCATAGCCGCGGGTTGTACGGCGAGTCCGGCATCGACATCCTGTCGGCCTCCGGTGAGGTGATCCGTAGCGCAGAACTCCCCGCAGATGAGTTCGGTGAGGGGGTGACGGTCGTTCCGGCCGGCGCGACTGGGACGGCGAGTTACCAGCCTGGCCCCACGGCATACCAACTGACGTGGAAATCAGGTGCCGTGCACACCTGGAGCCTGCCTGATCTGGTCGAGGGGCCGACCCTGCAGATCGAGGGGGAGGGCTGGGGGATCTGCTACGACGAGACCCGCGATCTGCTCTGGCAGTCCGACGGGTCCTCAACGCTGCGCTCGCTGGCCGTCGCGGACTTGTCGGTGCTCGGCACGGTCGACGTCACAGTCCAGACCGAGGGTGGCGACTCCAGGCCGATCAATCAGCTCAACGAGCTCGAGTGCGTGGACGGGACGGTCTACGCCAACGTCTGGAAGAGCAATGACGTGCTCGAGATCGAGCCCGAGACCGGCGACGTCGCGGCTGTCTTGGACCTCAGCGACGTCGTGGCCGAGCAGGCCCCCGACGGGGCCGAGGACGTCCTGAACGGCATAGCGTATGACGATCGTGACGGCACATTCATGGTGACCGGGAAAAACTGGGACGAGCTATACCGCGTCACGTTCGGCGGGTCGTAAGTGCGCATTTGTCCTTACTGCTCAGCGGTCCTGAGTGCTCAGCGAGGCAGAGGGGCGCGGATGGGGATCTCGTCAGTGTCCACACCCAGGACGGATGCTTCGTCGGGCTTTTCGGGCAGCACCGTGGCGACGTAGTCCCGGGCGGCGTCCTCGATGGTCATGTCGCGTCCGGCCCGCTCGGACAAATACCATCGATGCTCGAGCAGTTCGTGGAACAGTTCGGCCGGCTCGAGCTTGGAGCGCATCTCCGCCGGGACCGTGCGCGTGACGGGCTCGTAGATCTTGGACAGCCAGTCGTGCGCGACCTGCGCCTCGTCGTCGTTCTGCCGGTCCATGGCTGCGCGATAGGAATCGAGGTCATTGAGTAGTCGGCGGGCCTGGTTTTCTTGCACGTCAAGGCCGGTCAGCGCCATCATCCGGCGCGAGTAGTAGCCGGCGTCGACGACCTTGGGTTGGATCTGGATGTGGGTGCCGTCGATGTCGGTGGTGATGGCAAGTTCGTCGACGTCGAAACCGAGGTTGTTGAGCCGCGAGATGCGTTCCTCCACGCGCCAACGGTCGCCGCTCTCGAAGCGCTCGGGGGCAGTCAGCTCCTGCCAGAGCAGTTCGTAGCGGTGCATGATCCGGTTGGCCGTTTCGACCGGGTCGATGCTCTCATCGAGCAAGTCACCCGCCTCGAGGTCCATCAACTCGCCGGCCAGGTTGCCGTAGGCGATCTGCAGGTCGTGGGCGCGCTGTCCGTTGCTGAGTTGTGGATAGATCGAGGCCGTCTCGGCGTCGACGAGGTATGCCGCGAAGTCGCCGGCGTCGCGGCGAAAGAGCGTGTTGGACAGCGACACGTCGCCCCAGAAAACCCCGTTGACGTGCAGGCGGACCAAGAGCACGGCGAGCGCATCGAGGACGCGGCGGGCGGTGTCGGGCTGCATACGTTGACTGAAGATGGCCCGATAGGGCAGCGAAAAGCGCAGGTGACGGGTGACGAGGCAGGCGTCGAGTGGCTCACCGTTGACATCGGTGCGACCCGAGATGACCGCGAGTGGCTTCACGGCGGGCTGGTCGAGTCGCCGCAGCATCCTCAGCGTCTCGTATTCGCGTCGGGCCAGGTCTTCCTTGATTTCCTTGATCGCCAACACTCGGCCGGACAACTTGACGAAGCGAACGACGTGCCGCGAGATGCCTCGGGGTAGGGCAGCCAGGTGACTATCTGGCCAGTCCTCCAGCGGCACGCTCCACGGCAGGTCCAACAGTGCTGGATCCAGCCGCGCCGCCGTGATGTCGAGTGCCATTCGGACAGCCTAATCGGGACGGACGATCGACCTCAGCCACCTCGCTGCCCAAAGGCCGTCTGAGGTTGTGCGCTCGTTTGTGTGGAGGGTGCTGCCTGAAAAGGCGGCGCACGACCCACAAACGCGCACGCAATGGGCGGTGCCGGTGAGCCATTCTGATGAGGCACCGCTCTGCAAGACAAACGTCAGGTTTCGCAAAGTCTTGCAGGACTACCGCAAAAGTGCTACAAATTGTGCACCGCGGTAGTAGGTCTGCCGCGACGGAGATCACGCGGACGACACGTCCTCACCAGCACGTTCAAAGGAGAACTGCTTATGAAGCGCTTGACAGGGTTGGCAGCAATCACCGGGGCAGCGTTCCTGCTCTCCGCGTGTGGCAGCGACGGCGAAGGCGAGGCCGCACAAGACGACGCTGCGGACGACACCGCAGTGGTTGCCGACGACGAAGCCGTGTCCACCGAGGCACCAGAGCGCGATGAGAGTGCTGACCTGGTCATCTGGACGGACAACATCCGGGCACCGGTGGTGCAGGAGTATGCCGACCAGTTCGGCGAGGAGTTCGGAATCACCGCCGCGGTCCAGGTGACCACGGACACGCGGCAGCAGTTCAAGGACGCGACCAACGTGGGCCAGGGGCCGGACATCATCATCGGTGCCCACGACTGGCTCGGTGAGCTGGTGCAGGACGGCACGGTCGAGCCCATCCAGATGTCCAGCGATGTCGAGTCCTCCTTCACCCCGGAGTCGATCGAAGCCACCAAGTTCAACGGCCAGATCTACGGCGTGCCCTACTCCACCGAGAATCTCGCGCTGATCCGCAACGTCGATATGGCGGCTGACCTGCCCGCCACCATGGAAGAACTCATCAGTACCGGCAACGAGCTCGTCGACAGCGGCGACGCCGAGGCCCCGATGGTGACTCCCGTCGGCCAGCCGGGTGACGCCTACCACGCCTTCCCCTACCTCGCGGCATACGGCGGTGGCATCTTCGCCACGCTCCCCGAGGGTGGGTTCGATCCCGACGACGTCATTCTCGACTCTCCTGAGACGGTGCAGGGTGCGGAAAAACTGGCCTTCCTCGGTGAAGAGGGTGCGCTCAACGCGAGTGTCGATGTGCCGACTGCTGAGGCACTGTTCACCGGTGGCAAGTCACCCTTCTTCGTCACTGGACCATGGTCGCTCCCGGCCATTCAGGATGCGGGTATCAACTACGAGATCAGCCCGATCCCCGAGTTCGAGGACGGTGGAGTCCCCGTGCCGTTCTTGGGTGTGCAGATGTTCTACGTCTCGGCCGATGCGGCCAACCCCACGCTGGCCCAAGAGTTCGTGAACAACTACGTGCCGACGGCTGACTTCCAGATGGCGATGTTCGAGGCCGGCGGTCGCCCGCCGGCCTTGCAGGAGACGCTGGATGCCGTCTCCGGCGATAGCGCCGACATCGCTGCCCTCGCTGAAGCCGGCAAAGGGGCACAGCCGATGCCGAACATTCCCGCAATGAACGCGGTGTGGGGCCCCTTGGGCGTCGCCGAGGTCGACATCATCGGCGGTGCTGACCCGGCCGAGCGCCTGGGCACGGCCCAGACGGAGATCACCAGCAACATCGAGTAAGTAGGCGGGTGCCTGCTGTGGCACTCGCACGCTGAGATAGATCCGGGCTGGTCGCCAGTGTGACGGCCAGCCCGGAGCCCCCCTTACCTGCCCTTCTGCATACCTGGAGACAACGATGTCCCATCCTGTCGAAGCCGACGCCGAGCTCAAGCGCGTCAACGCTGAGTCACCCGTCGAGTTCCGCCACAAAGCTCCGCTGTGGGTTGTGGTGCTTAAGTGGCTCATGCTGGCTCTCGTCCTGGCCGGTGCCGCGCTCGTCGTGCAACGCCTCATCGAGCAGGGCTACTGGGTGATGGTGGTGCTCGTCGGCTTCGTGGCGCTGTGCGTGGTGGCCATCTATGCCTCCAAGGGTCTGATCCCCGCCAAGTACCTGCTGCCCGGCACGATCTTGCTGTTGGCCCTGCAGATCTGGCCGCTGGTCTACACGGTGGGGATCTCGTTCACGAACTACGGCTCGGGGCACCTGGGGACCAAGGAAGAGGCCATTGCCTCGATCGAGGCCAACTCGGTGCGCCAGGTGGAGGGCTCCGACCGATACGCGCTCAACATTGCGGTAGCCGATGGGTCGGACCCGATGTTGGGCGATCCGGTCTATCTGCTGACCTCGGCCGACGGCACGTTCTACGCCGGCGACATCGACGGGTTGAGCGATCCACTGGACCCTGACACGGTCGAGACCAACCCCTCGGGGCGAATCCTGTCCGCGGAAGGCTTTCAGCCGCTGACCGCAAGCCAGGTCAACGACCGAGCTCAAGACTTGGCCGATTTCGCGGTGCCCACCGACACCGGGGGGATCAAGCAGATCGGCCTGTCCGAAGCCTTCATCGGCGAGGCGACGATCACCTACGACGAAGCCACCGGCACCCTGACCAACAACACCACGGGACAGGTGTACGTCGAGGGTGACGATGCCGAGTTCGTGCCCCAGGACGGGCAAGGCAGGCCGCTGGCCCAGGGTTGGCGCCAGAACGTGGGCTTCGACAACTATACCGATGCGCTCACCAACTCGACTTTGCGCAGTGGGCTGATCAGTGTCTTCACCTGGAACGTGGCCTTCGCCCTGATCTCGGTGCTGTCCACGTTTTTGCTGGGGATGTTGCTGGCCTTGCTCTTCAACGATCCACGGCTGAAGGGCAAGGGGCTCTACCGGTCGCTGCTGATCCTTCCCTACGCGCTGCCCATCTACGTAACGGCCCTGATCTGGGGCTCCATGTTCAATACCGATTTCGGCCTGATCAATGAGGTCACCGGGCTGACTATCAACTGGCTCGGTGACCCGCTTTTGGCCAAAGTCGCCATTTTGATCACCAACCTCTGGCTGGGTTGGCCCTATATGTTCATCGTCTGCACCGGAGCCCTGCAGGCTATCCCGGATGACGTCAAAGAGGCCGCCGCCATCGACGGGGCTGGCTGGTTTCGAACCGTGCGCTCGGTGATCATGCCGCTGCTGCTCGTGGCGGTGGGGCCGTTGATGATCGCCTCGTTTGCCTTCAACTTCAACAACTTTGGGCTGATCTTCTTGATGACCGAGGGCGGGCCGTTCACCGGTGGACAGTCCTCCATCGGGTCGAGCGACCTGCTCATCACGCTGGCCTACCGGTTGGCGCTCGGCGGAGTCTCGCCGAACTTCGGTTTCGCCTCCGCCATTTCCGTCTTCATCTTCATCTTGGTGGCGGTCATCAGCTACCAGGGATTCAAACGGACCGCCGCTCTCGAGGACGTGAACTGACATGACGCAGGCACCTCAAAACCCCAGCAGCACGCTCTCGACCAACGCTCAGTCGGAGAGCGGGGGCAACAGAAGTGGACGGACCATCACCGTTGAACGCTCCCGCTTCTCCGGCGTGTGGTGGCGACACGCTTTGGCCATAGTGGCACTGGTCTACGCGCTGTTTCCGATCCTGTTCATCGTGTCCTCGGCCTTCAACAACACCGGCACCTTGCAGAGCTCGTCGCTGCTGCCCAGCAATCCCGGTGTGCAGAACTTCATCGACCTGTTCAACGACCCGAACCGACCCTTTTGGATCTGGTTCCGCAACTCCATGATTATCTGTGTCTTCGCTACGGTGTTCACGGTGTTCCTGGGGGCATGCGCGGCGTTCGCGTTCTCGCGGCTGCGGTGGCAGGGCCGCCGTGCCGGACTGCTCCTGGTGTTGTTGGCTCAGATGTTCCCCGCACTGCTGGCCTTCGTGGCGCTCTACATCACCTTCGCCAATATCGGCGAGATCATCCCGCAGTTGGGTCTGAACACCTTGGCCGGTTTGATGTTGGTCTATCTCGGCGGAGCCATGGGAGCCAACATCTGGCTGCTCAAGGGCTACTTCGACACGGTGCCCACGAGCCTTGACGAGGCCGCGATGCTCGACGGTGCCTCCCACGCGCGGATCTTCTTCACGGTCATCCTTCGCCTGGTGGGCCCCATCTTGGCCACGGTCGCGATCTTGGCGTTTGTCGGGTTGTGGGGCGAGTTCCTGCTTGCGAGCATCTTCCTGACCGACGTCAACCAGCAGACCTTGGCGGTGGGTCTGTATGCCACAAACGAAGCCGACCGCAATGCGTTGTTCGGGCAGTTCGTGGCTGGTGCCTTGATCGCCTCGATCCCGGTGGTGTTGGTCTATCTCGCCCTACAGAAGCAACTCGTGGGGGGCCTGACCAGCGGCTCCGTGAAGTAGCCGTGCGGAGGTGGATCGACCGTCCTCATCACGACGGGTCATCGCTCTACGTGAGCACGCAGACGCCGTCGTTAGGCGAGGTTGTCCAGGTGCGGCTGCGGGTGCCGGCGCGCAGCGCCGTCGATGGGGTGCATGTGCGCACGAGCCCGGACGGGGAGCAGGAGTTCGTGGCGGCATACCGCGTGCCTAGCGCGAGTGACCCGCAAGACATGGGTTCGCACCACGGTGACGGTTCGGATGCCGACCAGTGGTGGCAAGCTGAGCTGCGGTGTCACAACCCAGTCACCAACTACCGGTTCCTGCTCGGTCGATCCTCCTCGCGCGAAGCCGAGAGCGAGGGTGGGGTCGCGACCGATGGTGAGCCGTCGGCATACCAATGGGTGAACGGCACCGGCGTCCACGACCGTGACGTGCCGGATGCGGCCGACTTCCGGCTGGTGACGTTCACTGCACCTCCGGCCTGGGCCGCTGGCTCAGTCGTTTACCAGGTGTTTCCGGATCGCTTCGCGCGCGACGCCTCCGTGGAGCCCGAAGTCGAGGGTGCTCCGCGCACCGATCTGCCGGCGTGGGCTGGTGCGGCGGGCTGGGATGAAACCGTCGATCTCGCGGCTCAGAGCGGTCCGCAGCAGGTCTTCGGCGGCACCTTGCGGGGAGTCACCGAGCACCTGGATCACGTCGAAGACCTCGGCGCGAACGTCGTGTATCTGACGCCGTTCTTTCCTGCCCGCTCCAACCACAGGTACGACGCAGTCTCCTTTGACGAGGTCGACCCGGTCCTGGGTGGCACCCCGGCTCTGCTGGACCTGCAGCGCGCCGCACACGCCCGTGGGCTCATGGTCATGGGAGACATCACCACCAACCACACCGGCGAGGAGCACGAATGGTTCGGGGCGGCACTCGCTGACCCGAGTGCGGATCAAGGGGGTTGGTTCGTGCGCCACGAAGAGGCCGACCGTGACGACGGCTACGTGTCGTGGCTTGCAGTGGGCTCACTGCCGAAGTTGGACCACAGCAACCTGGACCTGCGCGCGGCCATGTTCGACCGTGACGATTCTGTGATCCGTCGATGGCTCGGCCCCGAGCGGGGCATCGACGCGTGGCGGGTCGATGTCGCCAACATGACGGGCCGTTATCGCGACGTCGACGTGGCCCACGACGTGGCTCGCCAGGTGCGCAGGGCGGTGGATGAGGTGGGACAGCAGCGGGGGTGTGAGGCCCTGCTGATCGCTGAACACACCCACGACCACAGCGCAGATGCGGTCGGCGATGGGTGGCACGGGGTGATGAACTACTCGGGATTCACGCGGCCGATCTGGACGTGGCTGCGCGACGAGGCGTTCTCGCCCACGTTCCTCGGCTCGCCGGTGCGGGTGCCGCGCTTGGGTGGCGATTTAGTGGCCGAGACTATGCAGGAGTTCACGGCGATCGTGCCGTGGCGCACCGTCGTCCACTCCTTCACGCTGCTCGGCTCTCACGACACCACGCGGGTCAGGACGTTGGTCGGCGACGACCCCGAGATGGTCGCTGTGGCCGCTGGGCTGCTGTTCACCATGCCCGGGATCCCGATGGTGACCTACGGCGACGAGATCGGTATGCCGGGTGACTTCGGGGAGGACGGACGCCGCCCGATGCCGTGGTCGTCCCGCGGCAGAGACGACTCCCGTTGGGATGAGGCGACGTTGCACGCGTACCGCGTTTTGGTCGCCGCCCGACGCTCGACTCCGGCGCTGCATTCGGGTGGCCTGCGCTGGCTGCATACCGAGGATGACGCGTTGGTCTTCCTGAGGGAGCACCCCGACGGCAGCGTGCTGGTGCACCTCGCTCGAGCCGCGCACGAACCCATTCACCTGCCCATCCCGAGCCTGCCGGGAATCGATCAGGGAAGCGCCGTGTTCGGACCCGCCGTGGAATTCACCCTAAAAGGTGTGACCCTGGCGACCGAAGGCCCTACAGTGCGCATGTGGTGCTGGGAGCCACCTGTGCCCACCTGGGCCTAACGGCTTAGTCGAAGGGCTTCACGATGAACGGAAAGTTGTCCGACCTCGCTGATTACGCGGGGGTCAGCGAAGCGACCGTCAGCCGCGTGCTGAACGAGCGTCCCGGGGTGGCGGCTGCAACCCGCCAGTCGGTGTTGACCGCCGTCGATGTGCTCGGTTACGAGCGCCCAAGCAAGCTGCGCCGGCATACCGCTGGCCTGATCGGACTGCTGACCCCGGAGCTCACCAATCCGTTTTTCCCGCTCTTCGCTCAGACCTTGGAGACGCATCTGGCGGCGGCGGGATACACGCCGGTGCTGTGCACGCAGACGCCCGGCGGCGTGCACGAGGATCAATACGTTGAGATGCTGCTGGCGCGCGGCGTCTCCGGGATCATTTTCGTCTCCGGCTATCACGCCGACACTAAGGCGGACGTCGAGCGCTACGTCAGGCTGCGCGAGCAGGGTCTGCCGATCGTGATGGTCAACGGTTGGCGGCCCGATATCGAGGCCCACTTCATCTCTCACGATGACCGCACCTCGATGCACCTCGCCGTGCAATATCTGCGCGATATGGGCCACACCCGCATCGGCTTTGCGACCGGCCCGACCCGCTACGTGCCCGTGCA
Source organism: Dermatophilaceae bacterium (assembly GCA_041746935.1). Taxonomy (GTDB): domain Bacteria; phylum Actinomycetota; class Actinomycetes; order Actinomycetales; family Dermatophilaceae; genus Ornithinicoccus. The sequence goes on along the minus strand of JBGTGC010000049.1, from coordinate 5,420 downwards.
TCGGCGCATCGAAGGTTTCGTGGAGGCGATGAAGGGCGTGTTGCCGGCCGATGAGGTCCGTTCGCTGATCCAGACGACGTTGTTCTCTATCGAGGGCGGAGTGACCGCGGGGGTGTCCTTGCTGGACAAGGGCGTGACGGCCGTCGTGTGCGGGTCGGACTTGATGGCCCTCGGCGTGGTCCGTGCCGCTCGCCAGCGTGGGCTCGAGGTGCCGCGCGACGTGTCGGTGATCGGCTCGGATGACTTCCCGCTGGCTGGCTTTGTCGATCCGCCGTTGACGACGATTCGCCAAGATGTCATGGGGATGGCTGCGGCTGCCGTGACCTCAATCCTTGAAGAGATTGCCGGTGAGGTTGTCGAGCACCGTGAATATCTCTTTGCCCCTGAGCTCGTGCTGCGCAAATCGACCGCTCCGGTGTCCAAGCTGAACGGCTCCACCCCAGCCTGACATGACCAGACCGAGGTGCTCGACATCCTGGACCTGTTGCAGGGGGCCGACGTGCTCCTGTGCGTGTCCGGTGGCTGGGGTGTTGACGCGCTCCTCGGTCGGCAGACCCGGGAGCACCGTGACCTGGTTCACCCTGTGACCTTCGCTATCGATGGCAGTGGCGTCCAGGCGGGACTGGGCGGAGCATCATTTGACTATCCGGCCGATTGCTTCACGCGCGGGCGGCTTTCTGACCACATGGTGGCTTGTCTGCCCTAGACATCTAGGCTGAGGTGCTCGTGCGTTCGTTTTCTGGGCTGGTGCTGCACTGCAGCGCAGCACCATACGAACAATGGGGCACGCGGCGGCAGGGGCGGGGCCAGACGCAGGTATGCCGTCGGCTCGGGTGAGCGGACGGCATACCTGGTGGTGGTGCGGGTGAAACTGATGGTGCTTCAGTTCATGTGGTGCTGATCAGTCGTTGATGCGCAGACCGGTCTCGGTGTTGAAGAGGTGGATGTGGTCCATCTTCGGGGCGAAGTGGACGGTCTCGCCCTTCTTCGGCGGGGTGCGGCCATCGACTCGCGCGATGAACGGCTTGTCGGTTGCCTTGGCACCGGGCAGTTCGCCGTAGATGTAGGCGTCAGCACCCAGCTCTTCGACGAGGTCGATCTCGACCTTGAGGCCGCGACCGCTGTCGTCGATCTCCAGGTCCTCGGGGCGCACACCGGCGATGACGGTGTCGCCCGCCTTGGCCAGCACGTCGCGGTCGACGGAGAAGACACCCTCGCCGAACTTGATGCCACCGTCGGCCACCGGCAGCTCCATCAGGTTCATCGCGGGAGAGCCGATGAAGCCGGCGACGAAGACGTTGTCCGGGTGGTCATACATCCGACGGGGCGGGTCGCACTGCTGCAGGAAGCCGTCCTTGAGGACCGCGACGCGGTCACCCATGGTCATGGCCTCGACCTGGTCGTGCGTGACGTAGACGGTGGTGACACCGAGACGACGCTGCAACGAGGCGATCTGCGTGCGGGTCTGGACGCGCAGCTTGGCGTCCAGGTTCGACAGCGGTTCGTCCATGAGGAACACCTGGGGCGAACGCACGATCGCACGGCCCATGGCCACACGCTGACGCTGACCACCGGAGAGGGCCTTCGGCTTGCGGTCGAGGAACTCGGTGAGGTCCAGGATCTTGGCGGCCTCTTCGACGCGCTCGCGGATCTCGGTCTTGTTGATGCCGGCGATCTTCAGGGCGAAGCCCATGTTGTCGGCCACGGTCATGTGCGGGTAGAGCGCGTAGTTCTGGAAGACCATCGCGACGTCACGGTCCTTGGGGGGCAACGACGTGACGTCCTTGTCGCCGATCAGGATGCGGCCGCGGTTGACCTCTTCGAGCCCGGCGAGCATCCGCAGGCTGGTGGACTTGCCACAACCGGAGGGGCCGACGAGGACGAGGAATTCGCCGTCTTCGATGTCGATGGACAGGTCCGTCACCGAGGGGGAATCCGCCCCGGGATAAATACGGACAATGTTGTCGAGAGTTACTGTTGCCATGAGCCATCTACTCCTTCACCGGCAGGTACGTGCCGGACGATCCGTTGTAAAGGTGCCCTGTCGGCGGGAGCCGATCAGCAGTCTTCAGACTGCGCCCGAGACGGAGGGCCAATGGCCATAACGAATCGTGGCGGCGCTGCCAAGACTGCGCCTAACGTAGCGCACGAGATCGTTGTCGGCTAGAGCTGCCGACTGAGCAAGGCGGCTGCTCGCACCCCCCAGAGGATTTCCAACATCACCACCACGCTGTGCTCGTTGGTCACTCGGTATCGGGCCGCCGTCTCGCCAGGGCCGACCTTGACGCTGATGTCCTGGCCGCGCAGCTCTGCGAAGGCGTGCTCATCGGTGACGTCATCCCCGGCATACACGATCACATCGGCACCGACCGCGGTAGCCAAGTCGAGCAGCGCGGACCCTTTGTCGGCTTGGGTGACCGCCATCTCCACGACGTCCTTGCCTCGGGTGATCAGGACCCCGTTCCGGCAGTCCGCGAGGTGCACGGCTGCGGTGGTGGCGGCGAGCGCGGCGTCGGTCGGCATACCTCGGGTATGCAGGACCAGCGCCGCGGGTTTGCGCTCGATCCGCGCTTGAGGGTGATCAACCAGCAGACGCTGCAACTCACGGTCGAGGCTGTCGAAGCACTCCTGCTCCTCGGTGTCCAACGCAAGGTCGCCAGCACGCGAGGACTCGGCCCCGTGGCTGCCGATCAGGACGATCGAGCCCTCGGCCGCGCTCAGTTCCTGAAGCGTGCCCAGCGCCCGGCCAGAGACCAGCGCCACCGTCACACCCTCCAACTCAGCTAGTGCGTGCAGTGCAGGCATCGCCCCCGAGACAGGCGCGGCGTCCATCGGCTCGTCGGCAAGGGGTGCCAGCGTGCCGTCGAAGTCCACCCCGATCAGGAGATGACCGACGCTGCCCAGGGGGGCCAACACCGCACGCAGCGCATCGTTCACAGCGAACGTCCTCCAGATCTCGCGCCGCGGGAAATCCGTGGGGCGCGATGGTGTAGTCGGGGTGGGAGTCTACTAGCGGGGTGGTTTGTGCGGGGCGTGCGCCAGCGCATCGAGATAGGTCGAGGCCCAGGCGTGCACATCGTGGCTCCGGACTCGACGGCGCATCGTGCGCATCCGCCGACGCCGCGGCCCTGGGTCCTCGCGCATCGCGGTCATGATGGTGCGCTTCATACCCACGATGTCGTGCGGGTTGCAGGTGAATGCCGACCCCAACTCCTCGGCCGCGCCGGCGAACTCGCTGAGGACGAGGGCTCCTCCCAGGTCATGCCTGGCAGTGACGTATTCCTTGGCGACGAGATTCATGCCGTCCCGCAGCGGAGTGACCAGCATGATGTCGGCGACCTGAAAGAGGGCTGCCATCTCCTCCCGCGGATAACTGTGGTGCAAATAGTGCACCGGGGTCTGACCGATGTTGGCGTACTCGCCGTTGATCCGGCCCACCATGCCCTCGACCTGGCTGCGTAGCCGCTGGTAGGCCTCCACGCGTTCGCGACTGGGGGTGGCGACTTGGATCATCGCCACCTCGGTCGGATCGATCGCACCGTCGTCCAGCAGTTCGGAGATCGCGCGGAGCCGGTGCCTGATTCCTTTGGTGTAGTCGAGGCGATCGACACCCAACATGACAATCTTGGGCTCCCCGAGGGAGGCTCGCATTACCGCGGCCCGCTCGAGCACTTCGGGTGACATAGCGAGATCTTCTAGGCCACTGAAGTCGATGGAAATCGGCACTGCCGAGGCCCGGACAGTCCGCGGCGCCGCGCCGAGATGCCCGTCGTCGGCACCCTGCCAGGTGATCAGCTCTCCCTTGGATGTCGCGCCGAGCAGGGTGCGACAGGCCCGGACGAAGTTGCTGGCGTCACTGCTTTTTTGGAAGCCCAGGAAGTCGGCTCCGAGCAACCCACGCAGCAGCCCGGCCCGCCAGGGCAGTTGGGCAAACAACTCGACTGGTGGGAAGGGGATGTGGTTGAACCAGCCGATCCGCACGTCGGGCCGTATCTCGCGCAGCAGCGCCGGCACGAGTTGCAGCTGATAATCGTGCACCCACACCGTCGCGTGGGGGGCGGCAACCTTGGCGATCGTCTGGGCGAAGCGTTCGTTGACGGTGCGATAGGTCGCCCACCAACTGCGGTGGAACTCCGGATCGGTGATCGCATCGTGAAAGATGGGCCACAGTGTGGTGTTGCTGAATCCCTCGTAGTAGCCACTGACTTCGTGCGGGGCCAGCACGACAGGATGCAGCGTCAGCCCCTCCTCGGTTTCGAAAGGTTCGTCGCTGACCCCCGTCTCGCCAGCCCATCCCACCCATGCCCCTCGGCGGGCCCGCATCACTGGCTCCATGGCACTGACCAGGCCTCCTGGGCTGGTCCGCCACTGGACACTGCCGTCCTCGTGCACGACGCGGTCCAGAGGCAGCCGATTGGCCGCGATCACCAAGTCGGCGCCGCTGGGGGATGTAACCATTGGGCCTCCTCAACCGTCTCTTCTCTAGAGACACTAGGCGACGGCGGTTGTCCCGTCTGCCCCAATCGAGGAGTCAGAGCGCATACGGTGGAACATGTGAGTCAAGAGTTGCCCCAACAGTTCGGTGATGAGGCAGAGCGCAGGGTCGGCCCCTACGTGCTCGGTCCACGCCTGGGCGAGGGGGGTATGGGGGTGGTGTGGCGTTCGACCTACAGCGACGGTCGCGACGTCTCGATCAAGGTGTTGCGACCGCATATCGCTCACGACGAGAACGCTCGGGCCCGGTTGCGGCGCGAGGTCGACACTCTTGCGCGGGTGAACCACCCGCGAGTGGCCTCGGTGCTGGATGCCGATGTCGATGGGCCAGCGCCCTACATCGTGACCGAATATGTGCCCGGTGCCCCGCTGGATGCCGTGGTGGACGAGCAGGGGCCGCTGGGTCCGGAGGCCTTAGTCCAATTGGGTGAGGGGCTCTCGGAGGCATTGGCCGCCATCCACGAGGTTGGGATCGTGCATCGAGACCTCAAGCCGGGGAACGTGTTGATGGTCGGCGATAGCCCGGTCGTGATCGACTTCGGCATCGCCCAGGTCGCGGACGACTCGCGCTTGACGATGACGGGCATGGTGATGGGCACGCCGGGTTATCTCTCGCCCGAGGTCGTCGAGGGTGGCTCGGTCACGAGGGCCACCGACTGGTGGGGATGGGCGGCGACGTTGTCTTTTGCCGCCAGTGGCAAGCCCCCCTTTGGCAGTGGGCCGATGAGCGTGGTGCTGGATCGCGTGGTCCGCGGCAGGACCAAACTCGACGGCGTCGACGAGCAGTTGCGGCCTCTGTTGTTGGCCGCGTTGGACCCCGATCCGGCTCGGCGTCCCGAAGCCTCCGAAGTGATGGCGGCCATGCAGGCCTATGCCGCCCACCGACCGGTGACCGAGGCAATGACTCAGCAGTCGCTGATGTCTGC
>JBGTGC010000048.1:0-4567 GCA_041746935.1 Dermatophilaceae bacterium | reverse complement strand
GGCCCGGAGGCGGGCGATGAGTCCGTGTGGCTCGACTCCTCCGACCGCGCCGGCATCTCAGTCTTCGCGGACGCATCGGGTCCGCTGGGCTTCACGCTGCGTCACCACGTCGGGCGCGGAACGATCCTCTCGACCGGCGAGGAGCTGGCCGGCCCGCTTCTCGATAACCTCGACGTGGTGTTGTCTCGGATCCACTTCGATGAGCCCGGGGGCCCAAATGGTGTCGCCGGCGGCGCAGCGAAGGGCACGTTGCCGTTCGACTTCCGTCCGGGCTTCCTCGGCTATGTGGGGTATGAGGTGAAAGCCGAAACGGGCGGGAGGGCTGCGCACGTGTCGCCGCGCCCCGATGCCTGGCTGTTGTTCGCCGATCGAGCGGTGGTGATCGATCACGTGCGTCACGCCAACTACGTCTTGGCGCTACATACCGAGGGCGAACGTGCCGAGCAGGAACGCTGGCTAGAAGAGGTAGCGAAGATTCTCGGCTCGATGGCCGCGGATGGTCCGCGCGCCTGCGAACAGCACGACCCGCGGGGGGCGACCTTCGCCGGTCTGGACGAGGTCGTCGCCGGGGCCGGCCGGCACACACAAGCGCGGTATGAGGAGTTGATCCAGCAAGCCCAAGAGGCGATCCGCGCTGGTGAGACGTATGAGGTCTGCTTGACCAACGAGGTCACTTGGCCGCACCCCGTCGACCCGGCAACGACCTATCGAGCCATGCGCGGGATCAGCCCGGTGCCCCACGGTGCCTGGCTGGAGTGCGGCAACTTCTCGGTGCTCAGCGCCTCCCCAGAGCGGTTCGTGTCGTTGTCTGGCGAGGGGCAGGTACGGGCCGAACCGATCAAGGGCACCCGGGCCCGGCATGGCGACCCAGAGCAGGATGCAGCGACAGCACGCGAGTTGGCGGCCGATGCCAAAGAGCGCGCCGAGAACCTGATGATCGTCGACTTGTTGCGCAACGACCTCCATCGGGTATGCCGAGCAGGCAGTGTGGAAGTGCCGGAGATGTTTGCCGTGCGGACGTGGTCCACCGTGCACCAACTGGTCTCGACGATCACCGGACAGCTGGCCCCAGGCATGAGCGCCACCGACCTGCTGCGCTCCTGCTTTCCTGGCGGCTCGATGACCGGAGCGCCCAAGGTGCGGACGATGGAGATCCTGGACGACCTCGAAGGCGGCCCACGTGGGGTCTATTCGGGGGCCATCGGGTGGCTGGGGGTGAACGGCGCGATGGACACCTCGATCGTGATCCGCAGCGTCGTGGTGGAGACGGCCAAGGGCACCGAGGGTAGGGCCGTATTCGGGGTTGGTGGGGCGATCACAGCGCTGTCCGATCCGGGAGATGAGTATGCCGAGACTCTTATCAAGGCCCGCGGGGTTGCGGCCGCATTGAGCACAAACCATCCGACAGAGTGCTCGTCTCCGAATAAGTCATGGTTGAATGTTCAATGACTGACGGAAGAGCGGTACTTATATGGGGTTCGAGCACGTAGACCACACACTGCGGGAATCGATGATGTCGAGCCCGCCACACGGCAACAAGACCTTTCCGGTGGGGACATGGGTGTTTGACCCATCGTTGTCCACCATCACCGTTGTGGTCAGGAACTGCTTGGTGTCCTGGGTGAGGACGACCGTCGAGATCGAAGCGGGGATGGTGGCGGTCGATGATCGAGGAGTCATTCAGCACATCGACGTGAAGGTCAAGTCCGCGTCGGTGGATTCGGGCAGCGCCCGGTGGGACAAACAACTTCGAGGGTCTAAGTTCTTGGACTCGGACAGGAGCCCAGTCATCACATATACGGGGACCTCGTCTGGCGACGTGATCGATGGTGTCGCACAAGTGGGGGAGCGCAACGTCGCCCTGCGACTTCGCGCAACCGAAGCCAATCTCAACGGTGATCGCACCGCGACGTTCGCGGCCCACGGCGTGATTGACCGCCGCCTGCTCGGCCTCGGCAACCTGGCTGCCGCCTGGATCGGCCACGAACTAGAGGTCTCCCTGCGCGGAACGGCACGCGCGGCCTACTAGTCGGCTTGATCGAGCCCCACGGCATACACCTGCAGGGAGTGTCCGTAGTTCCAGACGAACTGCAGGACGGGTCGCTCCTGGAGCATCGACAGTTCACTGAGGGTCACTGAGGTAACTTGCATGGCCTTGGCCATCGCAATCAGATCGCCGGGAGCCTTGGTGGTCACCAGCACCACGTCACCGCTGCTGAACGCGATCCGCGCCACCCTCGGCGCTGGAGCTGCCCGGATCTCCCGCACCGGCACCCGCCGGCCAATGAGTTCTCGCGTGCGCACGTGCAGCAGACGCACGAGATCGGCAGACGCCTCGGCGTCGACCGTGGCAAACAGCTCGTTGATCTCCCGATCCTGGGTGTCATCGGGTGTCGGCGGGGCAGGCTTTTTGCGCAGCGCCGGAATGATCCCGAGGCCGACAACGAGCGCAACCGCTATCGCTGCTAGGACCCATTCCATCTCAGAATTGTCTGATGGCATCCTGCGAATCTCCAGAGAGCGAGCCGAGGGTGAGCCCGGGGAACAAAGCTCGACCAGCGGAATACCCGAGTTGATCGGCGCGTAGGCACGTTCATGACCACGGTTGATCTCATCGAGTTGAACAACGGCGTCCTCATTCCTCAGGTCGGCTACGGGGTCTTCCAGATCCCCAACGACGAGACCCAAGCTGCCGTCGAAGGGGCCTTGGCGGCCGGGTATCGACACATCGACACGGCAGCCGCCTACCAAAACGAAGCCGGGGTGGGTGCGGCCATCAAGGCCAGTGGCCTGTCCCGAGAGGACATCTTCGTGACCACCAAACTGCGCAACGGTGAGCAGGAGTTCGAGGCGAGCCTGAAGGCCTTCGAGAACAGCCGCCGCACGTTGGGTCTGGATGTGGTCGACCTCTACCTCATTCACTGGCCAGTCCCGAGTCAAGACCTGTACCACCAGACGTGGCGTGCCTTCGAGAAGTTGTATGCCGACGGTGCGGTGCGCGCCATCGGCATCTCCAACTTCCTTCCCGATCACGTCTCCCGCCTGGTCGAGCAGGCCGAGATCACCCCTGCGGTGAACCAAATCGAACTGCATCCCAGTTTTCAGCAACCGCGCACCCAGCAGGCCAGCGTAGACGCCGGGATCGCCGTGGAGGCCTATGCCCCCATCGGCCAGGCCCAAGACCTGGATCACGCTGCGGTGACCGAAGCCGCCGAAGCGCTCGACGTCTCGCCGGGCCAAGTCGTGCTGCGCTGGCACATCCAGAACGGCACCATCGTCATAACCAAGTCGGTCACCCCGCACCGCGTGCAGTCCAACCTCGACGTGTTCTCATTCGAGTTGGACGATGCGCAGATGCAGGCCATCACCGCCTTGGATACTGATGAGCGGATGTTCCCAGACCCGCAGACTGCCGATTTCACGATGCTCTGAAATAGTTGGCCGGATGACGGTCACCGATCTCGGCGCGCTTGCCGACGCCGCAGCAGCTTTGGTCCGAGATTCTGGCCGCGTGATCCTGGGCATCACCGGAGCGCCGGGGTCGGGGAAGTCGACCTTGGTGCAGGCCCTGATGCGGGAGTTGTCTTCGCGCGAACCACCGCAGGCTCGCGGACCCTGGGCCTGCGGCCCGTGGGTAGCGCAGGTGCCCATGGACGGCTTTCACCTTGCCGATGCCTCGCTCGATCGGTTGGGTCGGCTGGAGCGCAAGGGTGCGCCTGACACGTTCGATGTCGACGGGTATGCCGCGCTGCTGGCTCGCATCGCCGATCCGGCTCAACGCGACGTCACCATCTATGCCCCGACCTTCGAGCGGGACCTGGAGCAGCCGATCGCTGGCGCTATCGCCGTGGAGCCGAGCGCCTCGCTGGTGATCACCGAGGGCAATTACCTCTTGCTGTCGGATGCTCCGTGGCCGAAGGTGTACGAACACTTGGCTCAGGTATGGCACTGTGCCACGGACGACACGCGCCGCAAGGAGCAGTTGATCCGCCGGCATATCGAGCACGGCAAGAGCCGGGAAGAGGCCCGCAAGTGGGCGCTGGGACCGGACGAAGCCAATGCGGTCAAGGTGAGCCAAGCAAGTCTCGGTGCTGACCTGATCATCGGCGAAGACGTGCTGTTGTCGGCCACGAACTGACCGCTTCGCTCGCGGATGACCGCTGTGCTCGCTCTCAGCGCGTTGGCATAGTGCAGCCGAGCGCACATCGGTCAGGGGGTATGCCGGGGGGCGGGTCGTGAGCGCCGTGCGTCGGCGGGGAGAATAGCCGGGTGAATCCCACCCCCTTGCCCGAGAGCACCGACGTCTTGGTGGTCGGTGCAGGCCCGGCTGGCTCGGCTGCTGCGGCTTGGTCGGCGCGGATGGGCCACGACGTCGTGTTGGCCGATGCCGCGACTTTCCCTCGCGACAAGAGTTGCGGTGACGGGCTGACTCCTCGGGCGGTGGCCGAGCTCGACCGCTTAGGGCTGGCCGACTGGGTGCGCTCGCACGTGGTCAACAAGGGGTTGCGGGCCCACGGGTTCGGCCAGGTGCTGGAGTTGCCGTGGCCGGGCGGATCGCTGCCTGACC
>JBGTGC010000047.1:0-2967 GCA_041746935.1 Dermatophilaceae bacterium | reverse complement strand
CCCACCCGCTGGTCGCGGAGGTCACCGACTCGATCCGAGCCGTGGAGCGCCGCGACGTGTCTCTGATCGGCGCGCCGTACGGGAGCGACGCCCGCCTGTACAGCGGAATGGGCGGCATCCCCACCCTCCACTACGGACCCGGCGATGTTCGGCTCGCCCACGGCCCCAGCGAACAGGTCGATATCGACGAGCTGATCCGCGTCACCCGCTCGCTCGCGGTGCTCACCGCTCGCCGCTGCCATGCCTACCGCTGAGCCTGTGCCACCGGAGACCCCACAACGGGGGCCTGCGCAGTAGGCGACTGGGAGAACGTCGAGAGGTTGGCAGCCGGCAACTATCACTCGGTCGCGCTCACGTCCAAAGGCAGACCTCTTGCGGTCGGTGACAACCGCCATGGACAGTGTGACGTCGGCGATCGGTCGAGCCTGTAGCGGCGATGGCAGGATCCACCCATGCGGCGTCGTGAGGCACTAGGCCTCGGTCGAGAATCCCTTCGACGCCCGCGCCCAACACGTTCAGGACGCCGTCGACGTCTACGAGCAGGGGGACGAGGTTCGGGGGCTGGTCGTTCATCGTGGTGTCTCCTTCGGTGGCATGCAGGATGCCGGAAGCCACCGACAGTGGTCTGATTCCGCTATGCGGCAAGGTGCACGGCGTGGGCGAGTCGGAACCAACATGGATCAGTTCGGAGGAAGCGTCCCCTTTGACCCAGCTCCCCACCGGCACCATCGAACATGCCGTGCGTGTTGGGCGCATGGCTCGTCGGTCCGTGGGCCACAACCACAAGGCCGACGCACGTGCCCAAGCAAGTCCGTTGTCCGCGAGGTGGAATCCCGCCCTCGTTTCACTGACGGTTGATCAAGCGACGGTGCTGGCTGGGACGAGGTTGGGACCGGGCCCGGAGTCGATGGGGACTGCCCAGACTTTTTTTGTCCTGCTCGCCTGAGGTGAGGCGGCGGGCCTCGAGGCTTTCTTCCTTTGTTCGTCTTCGCTCTTACGGGATGCGTCGTAGTCTGTGGCCATGTGGAGGTCCTCTCGGGGCGGTCCATCAAAGTCGGCACCGAAGTCCATGCCGTCGGGGGTCTCGAGACGTCGTGCCGGGCGGCCGCAGAGATCGACGGCGCGAACCGCGTCTACCTGGCTCAAGCGGTTGGCGGTGGGCGGTCGAATCTCGAAAGCCGTGCCCTGCGCCCAGGCACCGTAGCGTCCTTCGTCGCCCAGTAGCTGTGCGTCGGCTCGTCGGTGTCGCGGCCCCACGTCATGGTGCCGAGGCCCAGTCGGGAGACCTCCAGGCCGCAATTGTTCCTCGCCCGTAGCGTGCGTTCTTCCGGATCAAAGGACGCGGCATCAAACTTGGGGCGCTTCACACCGCTGGCACCGCTGTCCGCCTGCTCGGTTCCGGCCGATATTGGATGAAGGTGCCGGTCCGCGAAGGTCGGTGATATTTGGTCCCGGACGTCGCCTCGACGAGTATGTCGGGGTGCATCGAAATCCCAGTCTTCTTGGCGACCCGGCGCATGCCACCGGTCGGACATGGATCACCCGGGCGACCCTGGTCGACGGCACAGGCTCGGCGCCGCGAAGTGACGCTGCGTTGCTGGTCGAAGACGGGGTCATCACGCGTGTCGGCTCGACGGCTGACGGAGTACCCGAGGATGCGCAGGTTCACGATCTTGGTGGCCGAGTGCTGCTTCCGGGACTGATCGATGCTCATGCTCATGTTTTTGTTGATCTCCCCACGCCCGCGCCCGGTGTTGAGCCGATCAGGACGGGGGTTCGCGCCCACCTCATTTCCAGTCGCCTCCAGGATCTGCTTGCTTCGGGAGTCACCACGCTCCGCGACGTTGGGTCCTACGGGGATGACGTGTTCGTCGCTCGACAGGCGATGCGCTACGCAGCTTTTCGGGGTCCTCGGCTCCTGACGTGTGGACGCATCATTTCCGCAACAGCGCCGGGGGCCAGGTTCTTCGAGGGTATGTATCGAGAGGCAGATGGACCCGATGACATGCGGCGCGCGGTGCGCGAACAGCTGCGTGACGGGGCGGACTTCGTCAAGGTGATGACGACGGGTGCTCGTTCGGTCGAGCTGGAGGATCCCGATCCTGCTCAGGTCACCGACGGCGAGTTGTCGGCTGCGGTAGAGGAGGCGCATCGGCTCGGGTACCGTGTCGCGGCTCACGCTGAGGGGCTAGCGGGAACCGAGATGGCGATCTTGGCTGGAGTCGACACGGTCGAGCACGGCATGTATCTCCATCGTCGACCCGATCTTCTAGACGCGATGGCTGCGGCCGATCAAACGTTGGTCCCTACGCTGTCGTGCTTCTATGGTGTGGCGGGTCTGACTGACGCGGCCGGCGAGGATTCCGCGGCTACCTGGGCGCCGATGCTCGTCGATCTGGCTCGGCGCAACCTTGATGAAGCAGACAAGACATTGCGGGCGGCCGCAGCTGCGGGTGTTCGCCTCGTGGTTGGTCACGACTGGCAACCGTTTGGGAACGTCTCCTTGGAGCTTAGCCGGATGGTTCACCACGGCCTTACTCTCATCGAGGCGGTGGCTGGAGCCACAGGAGCCGCAGCTCAAGCATTGGGTATTGCAGATCGTGTCGGCACGATCGCGCCACAACGTATCGCTGACCTAATGGTCCTTGATTCAACCTCGTTCGACCTCGAGGCAGTGTGTGGCGACGCATGGCGGGTCTATCAATCCGGAACGGTTGTCGCCGGCGTGGCTACAGAGCAAAGGCCGGCTCACACTTCATGACATGGTGGTGTGGTCGAGACGACCCGATGAGTCCCTCGTCAGTTGGTGAGGGCCCGTCCGCCTATCTAGTGGTGTGTCGCCAAAATAACTAGGTAGTAGTGGTTTAGACTGAGGTATGTCGAATTCTGCTGCTGCATTGGATGTCTCTGAGGGTCAGCTTGAGGTGCTGCGGGCTTTGTCGGTCTCGCGGACTGCTGCCTATCGCG
>JBGTGC010000046.1:0-12565 GCA_041746935.1 Dermatophilaceae bacterium | reverse complement strand
CGTCGCGCTGGGCGCAGAGCTCAGAGAGGTCGCCGTTGCCCGCCAGAGCCGCGGCAAACAGCCGCTCCAGCTCGGTCACCTCTTCCTGAGCGCAGCGATGCTCCTCCGCCAACGCGCGGGCCTGCTCGACGTCGGCAGCCGCGATGGACGCGAGCCGCGCTTGGAGGTCCTCACACATCGCGTCACAGTCCTCGGCGCGGCGCTGCACGTCGGCATGCGGCTTGACCTCGATCCGGACAGACCCATCCAGCGTGAACTCAGTGCCCCGGACCACGTGGAACTCCAATGGCCCATCGTCTTCGCCGAGCGATCGGGAGGCTCCGTCGAGACTGACCTGATGTGCGCCCTGGAGTGAGTGAACCCTGACGGCGGTCGCGTTTGCCTCGACTGCGATCAGTGCCAGAGCAACTCGGTGCTCGGCCTGCTCGATCTGTCGAATCACCATGGGAGAGACGACGGCCGCCTGCAAAGCCCCCCGGGCTGTGTCCAGTCGTGCCTGTAGGGCCTGAGCCGATTGGACCCGCTGCGTGAGAGCGGCGAACTCGGCTGTGGCCGCCATATGAGCGACCTTGGCCGCCGCAGCATCGGCGTCCGTCTGCCCTGTCGCGCAAGACCGCTTTGCGCTCTGCAGCGCGTCGGTAGCAACCCGCAGATCTTTGACTGCCTCATCAGCCTCGATCGCCCGCGCCTCGACCTGCTTTTCACGGGACAGCGCGCTCTCAGCCCTCTGCGCGACCTCACGCGACAAGCCCTCGCGGGCCAGCAGATCGGCTTCGGCACGCTCCCGGCGCTGACGGGCAGCAGCCATCGCGCGTGCCGCTTCTTGCTTGCGTGCGCGCAGGCGCTCTCCCTGGGCCACCTCTTCGGCCCATCGCGTCTGCTGCTGACGCAGCGCCGGGAGTTCCCGCTGCGCGGCCTGCACCTGCCCTGCAAGGCTGTCTCGACTGCGGACTAGCTCCTCGGCCTCCGACAGCCTGCGATGCGCCTCGGCGACCGCATCCTGCGCCTGCGTGAAGGCGGACACGGCCAGGCGCAGTTCACCGCTGGGTTTGCCGCTCACCGCGGTGAAATATCGGGTGTATTCCGTCTCGACGGCGTGCAACAGGTCGGTGCCGCGGTCCGTATGCAGATCGGCCCCGGCGGCAGCGTCGAGGGCTTGGGCGAGCACGGCGCTGTCGGCCAGTCGAATCTGCGAAGTGGGGCCGACCTGGGCAAAGCGCAGCGCTTCGAAGAGCGGCCGATCCAAACACTCATCGACGATGGCTGTCATCCGCGCCTGAGCTGCCTCACCGGTGTGCTGCTCCGGGAGGGGTTCCAGAACCCTCAGCGTCGTAGCAGATTGACGCAACCATCGCTTCGAGAAGATCACCCGGTAGGGACCGATCGACAATTCAGCTTCGACGAACGGCCCGACATCCTGACCGACCGGTTGCAGCGCCACGATGGCGGCGGCCTTCGAGTGCGCCTTCGCTTTCGGATCGAGGAGACGATCCAGCGCCTCGAGGAACGTGGATTTCCCGACTTCGTTCGGCCCCTCGATCACCACGACACCAGAGTCGGGCAACTCGATCTCGGCGTCAGCGACACCCTTGACGTGCTGCAGATGCAGGCGATGAATCTTCATCGCGCCAACGCTCCACTTAGCCTATACAGCAACGCCAAAGCATCGCGGGCGCTCTCGGAGTCATCGACAACGTCGGGGCTGAAGGCAGCCTCCAGATCCGCTCTCGGGTATTCTTCCGTGCCGATGGGGTCGCTCGGGGTCATGGCCGCGCGAATCTCCTCTGCGGCTCCACTGACGTAGCCCGAGATGTCCATGTCCGCCCATTGCTCATCGTCCTGGCTGATCACGAGGTCGGTGTGACCGTCCCACTGCAGCAGACCCGCGAAGGTGGTGCCCACAGCCTCCAGTGCCTCCTGCAGCCGGGTGTAGTCCGCCAAGCTCAGGGCACCACGCAGGACCAGTTTGAGCACGACCTTCTCCTTGGAGGGTGTGCCGGCCAACTCGGCCAGGAAGCTATCCACGTCGTCGGCGGAATTCAGGTCACGAGACAGCGCACGGATGTCCCAGGTGCCGGTGTGATGCGCCACGACGTCCGCACCCTCGTCGGCATTCAGATCAACGACGAGCACGTCACCGGGTGCTTCTTCTCGGGAATCGGTGACCTCGACGGTCCCGGAGAACCAGACAACCCCTCGGCCGCCCACATCCGTGCGGGAATGACGGTCGCCCAAGGCCACGTAGTGGATCCGCTCATCCTTCACCGCTTCGAATAGCGGGGCGGTCGCGATCGCCGTCGGGTTGCGGCCGGTGGGGTCGAAGACATCGACCCCACCGTGTCCGACCAACACCCGCAGGGTGCCGTCGGGGGGCCCAATGGTGGCCAGCGCGTCACCAACGAGGTCGCGGCCAGGGTGTTTGCTGCGCCACGGAGCGGCAATGATCTGCACCCCCGGTGCCACGTCATACGGCCCGTGCGAGTCAAGAACCGTCACGTTGGCCGGGCAGGCTTTCAGGAAGATCGGCTGGCGATAGATGGTCACCGAATCAAGCGGATCGTGGTTGCCCGGGAGGAGGTAGACCGGCAAGCCTATCTCCCCCATCACGTCCAGCGCCCGCAGCACCGTGCCTTGCCGCAATTGGTTGCTCTCGAAAACATCGCCTGCCACGATGACAAAGGCACACCCCTGCTCGCGAGCGATCCGCCCGGCAGATCGGATCGCCATCAGGCGGTCATGGTCGAACCGGGCCTGGGCCTCTGGCTGCAACCAACGACGGGTCATCCCGATCTGCCAGTCGGCGGTATGCAGGAAGGTGACCATGAACCCCACGGTAAGAGTCGGCACCGACAAACCCCGGCACATTCGCCTCAGTGTCCCCACAGCAGCAGCGGGAGCAGGGCCGCCAGCCCTCCGGATCCAGTCGTCACCAACAGATAGCCGATTGCCGTAGTCCTGTCTTCGTGCAGCAGCTCCCACACCTGCACGGCCAAGGTGCTGTATGTGGTGAGCGCACCGCATACCCCCGTCCCGAGGGCCGAGAACCACACCGTTGAGACGGCGTCCGCTTGTGCGACCAAGGCCCCAAGGGCCAAAGCGCCCAGCGTGTTCGCCGCGAACACCCCGCGGAGGGCACCCCAGGGGCCTGCGGACACGATGTGGCGCACACTCGCTCCCACGGCCCCGCCCAGCCCGATGGCCACCCAGACCTCGATCGGCATACTCACTCCTGCATCCGGGCCAACGGAGCGTGACCGTGCGGAAGACCGAGCACGCCGGGGACGTGCGCACCGAGCCAAGCCGCCGCGACACAGACCACCGGAGTGAGCACCACGTAGGCCACGGCCACGCCGAGGGCACCGCCTAGTTGCAGCACCTGAGCCACCACCACGTATGCCGAGAAGGTTGTGAACCCGCCCAGCACGCCGGTGCCCAACGCGGGTTTCACCCACCACGCGGCCGAGAGAGTCACCGTTAGGACGGTCAACATTGCGAGGGCCAAACTGCCCGAGGCATTGATGCCCAACGTCGACCACGGGAAGTCCCCTGCCCGGCCGCCGCCGGCCAGACGCTGCTCGACTCCGGCGCGCAACAGCGCTCCGAGGGCACCACCGAGGGAGACCACCCCGAGAACTCGCTGATCCTGATTCATTGCCCTGAGCCTAAAGGCGTGGGTCGGTTAGCCTTGGAGGTATGTCGTCGAGCGGTTCCACCCTTTCTGATCAACCCGGGCCGGGTGCTGCCCGGCATACGTGTGGACGTAGTACGTGCTGATCCTCAGTGGCCTTATGGTCATCCTGGTGCTGACCATCGCTACTGGATATTTCGTCGCCCAAGAGTTTGCCTACGTCTCGGTCGATCGAGGCCAGCTGCAGAAGTTGGCTGATCAGGGAGACGCCGCCGCCGAGCGTGCCCTGAAGGTGACCTCCCGGTTGTCCTTCACCCTGTCCGGGGCTCAGTTCGGGATCACGTTGACGGCCTTGTTGGTCGGATTCGCCGGCGAGCCACTGTTGGGCCGGGGTCTCGCGGACCGCCTGGGTTTCGTGGGGTTGTCTGGTGCCGCCACCCTGACCCTCTCGCTGGCCATCACGCTGATCTTCAGCACCGCCGTGCAGATGGTGCTCGGCGAGCTCGGACCGAAGAACCTGGCGATCGCTCGTTCCGTCCCGTTGGCCCGAGCTTTGTCCCGCTCCACCCTGCTCTATCTCATGGTCGCCGGCCCGATCATTTCGGTGTTCGACAAGGCCTCCAACGCGTTGCTGCGCTCGGTCGGCATCGAGCCGGTCGAGGAGTTGCCCCAAGGAGCGACGCCGGAGGACCTGCAACGGATCATCTCCGACTCGGCCATGGGCGGGCTGCTCGACGATGACCTCACCAAACTCCTCGGCCGGGGCCTCGCCTTCCGTAGACATGCCGCCGAAGAAGTCATGACTCCGCGGATCGACGTCGAGACGGTGCAGGCCGACGAGCCGGCCAGTCGCGTGTTGGAACTCCTGGACACGGGCCACTCGAGGTTCCCGGTGATCGGGCGTGACATCGATGACATCGTCGGGGTGATCGGGCTTCACGAACTGCTCGGGGTGCCTGCCGAGCAACGCGGCCGGATCCCTGTGCGGGACCTTGCCGACGAAGCCCTGATCCTGCCGGAGTCGTTGCCGCTGCCCCGCGTCTTGGAAGAACTGCGTGAGCAGCATCGCCAAATCGCGGTCGTGGTCGATGAATACGGAGGCTTCGCGGGGGTCATCACGTTCGAGGACGTGGCTGAAGAAGTCGTCGGGGAGATCTGGGACGAGGACGACGCCGAGGAGGCTGAGCCGACCGCGAGAATCGACGGCGCGTGGCAACTCGCTGCTCGGATGCGCATCGATGAGGTCGAGACGATCACCAACATCGCCCTCCCGGAAAACGAGGACTACGACACTTTGTCCGGACTCGTCATGCATCAGCTCGGGCGCATGGCCAACGAGGGCGATCGGGTCGCTGTGACCTGGCCATCGCGCACCGAGGACGGAGAGCCGCAAGAAGTCAGCGTCGACATCGAAGTCCTCAGCATCGCCCGCTTCGTCCCGGAGATGGTGGCGGTGTATCCCGAGCAGATCACCGACCTAGATCCGGGCGCAGATCAAGACGACAGCCGCCATG
This sequence comes from Dermatophilaceae bacterium, assembly GCA_041746935.1. GTDB lineage: Bacteria > Actinomycetota > Actinomycetes > Actinomycetales > Dermatophilaceae > Ornithinicoccus. The sequence continues at coordinate 7,423 of JBGTGC010000046.1, read as the reverse complement.
ACGACGAGGAGCACGATTCGGCTACCCCCGCTTCGGCTGGGGGAAGGAAGCGATGAGCACCGGGACCGCTCTCTTCGTGTCCGTCCTGTTGCTGGTCCTGAACGGCTTCTTCGTCGCCACAGAGTTTGCGGTGGTCGCATCCAAGCGGCACCGGCTCGATGAAGCCGCCGAGAGCGGCAACCGGGCCGCTCGGGCCGCCGTCAACGCGCACCGAGAGATGTCTCTGATGCTCGCTGGTGCCCAGTTGGGAATCACGCTGTGCACCTTGGGCTTGGGCGCCCTGTCCGAGCCGGCTATAGCGTCCCTGCTGGAACCACTGTTCTACAGCGTCGGCATACCCGAGGGTCTGACGCACGTCATCGCGGTCGTCATCGCCGTCTCGATCGTCGTCTTCTTGCATATGGTCGTGGGTGAGATGGCTCCAAAATCCTGGGCGATCTCGCACCCTGAGACCTCGGCCCTCCTCCTGGCCCTGCCGTTCCGCGCGTTCACCTGGGTGGTGCGCCCTGCCCTGTTCGCCCTGAACGGGATGGCTAACGGACTGCTACGCCTGGTCAAGGTGGAGCCCATCGACACCGTCGAGTCCGCCACCCACGGCCCGGCCGATCTGCAACTGCTGCTGTCGCAGTCGCATGCGCATGGGGTGTTGCCCGACGCCGATCATCAGCTGCTGACCGGTGCCTTGCGTCTGGAATCGGAGACGGTCTCCTCGGTGATGTTCGGTCTGGACGATGCAGTCACCGTTCCGCACACCGCGACCGCCCGAGATGTCGAGATCGCCTGCCACACCAGTGGTCACTCACGCTTGTTCGTCCGCAACGACGACCAGCATGTGATCGGGTTGGTGCACGTTCGTGACGCCATGAGATCCACGTCGCGTGGCCACGACCAGACCCCGGTGACCGACTTCCTGCAGGAGCCCACGTGGCTGGCTCACGACCTGCCGCTGATCGACGCCGTGAGTGAGATGCGCCGCGAGCGATCGCAGTTGGCGCTGGTCCGCGACGATGAGCGCGTTCTGGCCGGACTCGCGTCCTTGGAGGACATCCTCGAGCAGATCCTGGGCGAGTTCGACGACGAAACAGACACCGCCGAGGTGTGAATCAGACGCCCTCGCGTCTGGCGAGAGTCGCGATCTCATCTCTGCTTGAAGTACTGCGGCGGCCCTGGCGAAACGTTGACCTCTGCCGACCTCGGTGACGTCTGCATCGCGATGATCAGCCCGATCAGGGCAAGAACGTTCGGCGCGCACGGTTGTCAGCGGTGCGACGTCAGCAATTGCGACGCGCGCGCCGGAAGCCAACAGCGGTATGACGTGTTTCCAGGCTTGAGTCCATTCCGGTATGACGTGTTTCCAGGCTTGAGTCCATTCCGGCATGACGGAGAGTGAGTAGCAAAACAGCGCCGCGTCCAGCGGCCTCGTGACGCTGTGGTCGGCGAGGATCTCCCGGTCGGTTTTGCGCGTCGGTCTGGATCAGGGTCTGGCGCACATCGAGCTGCCGCTTCGAGTCTCGCCGAGCATGGCCGCGGTGGCATCGATCCCGATCACAGGCCCGGTCGGACCGAGGCGTGCAGAAATCCACAGCATCGTCGGGCCCATCCGACATCCAGAACCTGACGACTTGGTGCAGGCGAACGGCCCGCACGGCCGCCTTCCTGCGTTCCGTGTAGAGAAGGTGCTCCAGAGACAGCCAGTTGTATGCCAGCGCGAGCGCGGTAACGGCGAAGCGTGCGACGGGCAAAGCAGGATTCGGCTATGGACAGGTCACAACCGGCTGGTGAGGGTGTGGATGCGTTCGGACAGGGCGTGGTGGGTCTTTTCGAATGCTGTTTCGGTGCCTTCTGGCACGGGGTCGGGGATGGACCAGTGGGCCCAGCCGTGTCCTTCGAGTTCCTCGTGCGCGCTGTCGCAGACGGTGATGACGAGGTCGTCGCTGTCCAGGGTGTCGGCAAGGAGTCGTGGCGCGAGGTCGGGCAAATCCAGGTGGTGACGTTGTGCGGTGGCCAAAGTGGCGGGGTGGATGCGTTGCCCAGGGTGGGTCCCTGCCGAAGCGGTGTCAACGCTGCTGCTTTTCCGCCACAGGGCGGCGGCTAGGTGGGAGCGGGCAGTATTCGCGGTGCACACAAACAGGACCCGCCTGCCCTGAGGGGACGGGGAGTGCGGGGCGGTGTCGGTGCTCAGCGGTGGATTGTGCCGGTTCAGGGTGATGTAGGTGCGGCGCCGGTCCCCCTCGGAGCGGTGTCGGGTCACGAGCCCGGCGTCTTGGAGGATGCGTAGGTGGTGAGCGAGCAGGTTCGAGGGCATCTGAACCGCGGCACCGAGCTGCGAGAACGATGCGTCGCTGCGGGTGAGGAAGTCAACGATACGGAGCCGGTTCACGTCGGACAGCGCAGCGTGGGTTTGCGCACGCGCCACCAACTCAGGAGTTCGCTCATTGTTCATTGAGTCAAGTTTGACTGATCTATCCCGGTCGAGTCAAGATGGTGCCCGTGACCTGTCCACCACCGCTTGCGCGCCGCCTCTTCGCTGAGTTCCTCGGGACAGCCTTGCTCGTCGCGGTCGTGGTGGGGTCGGGTATCGCCGCGCAACGGCTCTCCCCTGACGATGTCGGCTTGCAACTGCTGCAAAACAGCACGGCCACGGTGCTGGGGTTGACGGTGTTGATTCTGCTTTTTGGTCCGGTCTCGGGGGGACACTTCAACCCGGTGGTCTCGCTCGCGGATTGGTTCCTGGGCCGGCGCACCGGTCAAGGCCTGCCCCTGGCTGAGGTCGGGGCGTATAGCGCGGCGCAGATCATCGGGGGAATCGCAGGCGCGGTGTTGGCCAACGCGATGTTCGGTATGGACACGGCGTTGTCGACCACAGACCGGGCAACCGGTGGCCATTTCCTGGCTGAGGTGGTCGCCACGAGCTTCTTGATCGCGTTGATCTTCGCCCTAGCGCGTACCGGCCGCGGCGCGCTAGCAGCTCCAGCGGTGGGGGCCTACATCGGTGCCGCGTACTGGTTCACCAGTTCCACATCGTTCGCCAACCCGGCTGTGACGATCGGTCGTGTCTTCTCCGACACCTTCGCTGGGATCGCCCCCACCTCGGTCCCGGCGTTCGTTGCCGCCCAAATGCTCGGGCTGGTGGTCGGGGCCGCAGTGACCCTCGTGCTGTATCCCGACATCAGCCGCCACGTGCAGGACGCCGTGGTGCCGCAAACCATCACCCCGATCCAGGACCCGGTGGCCACCAGCGAAAGGCAGCACTGATGACTACGCCAGCCGACACCACTAAGCACCCCTACGCCGACCTGGTCAACGATCTCGCTTACTCCTATGAAGGTGTCTTCTCCCGGGAAAGCGTCGAGGCCGCAGTCCAATCCGCCCGGGACCTGTTAGAACCACACTCGAAAATCACCACGTTCCTGCCGGTACTCGTCGCGAAACAGGCCCGAGAGCAACTCATGGCCGCGGCCCAAGCAGAGGGACGCATCGCCAAGAAAATCCCTGAGCTGTTGTTCGTGTGTGTGCACAACGCTGGCCGCTCACAAATGGCCGCAGCCCTGGCCGAGCACCTATCGGCGCGCCGAGTCCACGTGCGCTCCGCGGGCTCCGCGCCCGCCGGAGAAGTCAACCCCACGGTCATCGAGGCCCTGCAAGAGCGGGGCATCCCGTTGACAACGCCGTACCCGAAACCGCTGACCGACAGCGTGTTGAGCGCCGCCGACGTGATCATCACGATGGGCTGCGGCGACGCGTGCCCGATCTTCCCCGGGAAGCGATACGAAGACTGGGCCGTCGATGACCCCGCCGGGCAACCCCTCACCGTGGTCCGCGACATCCGCGACGACATCCAGTCCCGCGTCACCACGTTGCTGCGCAACATCCTCGACTGACCCACCTTCACCGCTCACCGGAGGCTACCCATGCCCTTGACCAATGAGCCGGCCATCAAGCCCTCGGTGCTGTACGTCTGCGTCCACAACGCCGGCCGCTCACAAATGGCCGCTGCGTATACCCACCACCTCTCAGCCGGTGCCATCGAAGTGCGCTCAGCAGGCTCCGAACCAGCCGAGCACGTCAACCCCGCAGCCGTTGCTGCGATGGCCGAAGAAGGCATCGACATCACCACAGAAACCCCGAAAATCCTGACCAGTGACGCGGTAGCCCTTTCCGACGTGGTCATCACGATGGGCTGCGGCGACGCCTGCCCGATCTTCCCGGGGAAACGATACGAAGACTGGGTCCTAGCAGACCCCGCAGACCAGGGCGTGGACTCCGTCCGGGACATCCGAGAGAACATCAAAAACCGCGTCATCGACCTCCTCGCCGAACTCGGCATCGCACCCTCACCACACTGAGAAGATCGGGACCCTCGGGCCTGGGCGATCCGATGGCTCCGCCGACAAACACGCGGCGTCTTGGACGCCGCCCAGGGGTCAGCCACACCTACGGTCCAAGGAATCAAGGAATCAAGGAATCAAGGAATCACCATAGAGAGGTAGTCGTCCACCTGCGCGATCAACAGCTCGATGTCACCTTCGGGGGTGCGGCCCGCCGACATGGCCTGAATCCCCTCATCCAACTGATCGCGCTCTGCCCAGGTTGCACCACCGTCGACGGAGGTGTGGACACCTCCGTCGTTGCTAAGGCCCACGACGGTTTTTGCATCGGCCCAGTCCAACAGGACAACCTGTGGAGCTGATGGCACCGGACTCCACGTCTGACCTTCGTCCGGGCTGACGAGGAGACCATCCTTAGTGGTCGCCAGCAGCTTTCGCCCGCTCGGCGCAAGCGCCACGTCGAGAAGTCCTTCTGGGGCCTCTACCTCCTGCCATTCCTGCCCATCGGTGCTGGAGCGTAGGGCTCCGTCGAAGCCAACAGTGATCGTGTCGTTGGCCTCGAGCAGATGGAAGTCCGAATCTCCGGCTCGAGACAGGGCCGACCACGTTTGACCTGAGTCTCTAGTCTCGATCAGGCCAACGGGTTCGGCCAGATCAACGCCCGGACCCGGATGTCCGGATGCCCGGTATGTCGTGGCGTCGACAACGCCGAAACCCATGAGGTCGATCTGTGGCCCAACCTGGCTCAGTTCGTCGCCCTCGGCGATCCACAAGCCGTCGTGCGTGGCCAACAGAACACTTCCATTCGGGCCGGCCCGCTCAATGGCGTGGACGTGGGTGTCGGCAATCGACAATCCCGGACTCGACGATGCACCAGAGGATGTCGTGTCCGCTGTGCCACCGCATCCGGCCAGTAGCACCGAGCCAAGTGCCGCACTCAGGACCCGTGCTCTCACTGGTCAGAGTCCAGCATCTTCTCCATCTCGACAATCTCGGCCTGCTGTGCCTCGATGATGGTCGCGGCCAGATCCACAGCCTCGGGATTAGCGCCCTCGGTCTGCTCAACCTGGGACATCGCTATCGCCCCTTCGTGGTGCTCGATCATCATTTCTAGCCAGACGGTGTCGAACTCTGAGCCCTCGGCACTCATCATTTCCTGCATGTCATCGGCATCCATCATGCCCATGTCGCCCATGTCGTCCATGTCGTCCATGCCTTCCATTCCCGTGGGGGCCTCGACGCCCCAATCCTGGAGCCAGCCGGTCATGGTCTCGATCTCCGGGTCTTGGGCGGCTTCGATCTGCTCAGCGAGGTCTACGACCTCTGGGCCTCCCTGCGCCAGCGCCATCTCGGACATCTCGAGGGCCTGTTGGTGGTGCGGGATCATGCCGGTCGCGAATTCGACATCGGCATCATTGAACGTGCCGGTCGCCTCAGCCTGCGTCTCGGCACCTGGGTCCTCAGTCACGGTGGAATCACCGGAGCAGGCGGATAAGGCGAAGGTGGCGGTCAGGGCAAGTGTGGACAAGGTGAGGGCTGGGCTGTGACTCATGAATATGCTCCTACTGCTTGGGGGATTGAGGGGTCGTTGAGGTGGGACCGACGTGGAGTCGGGCCGACGCTGCACGTTCTCCTCAGGTGCGCATCACGCAGAGCAAGTGGGGGTGAGGGGGAGACCAAACCCGGCCAGCGCGGAACTGTTGCACCTGCGCGGCCAGAGTGCGAAACACTCCCGATCTCCACGGCTGCCTCACGAGCAGAAGCCCAGCGACCGCGAAGACCAAGGCGCCCAGGACGGCCATGCATGCCTTCACCATCATCCCGGCATGTCCAGATCCTTGGTCCTGATGCCCAGATGAGGGCACATCGACACCGCCCGACGGAGCGTGGCTCTGGGCAGAAACAACACCTGCGGAGGAAACGTGACCAGCGCTGGTCGCGGGGTCCGTCAAATCGGCGCTCGGAGCGTGAGAGATACCGAGGCCGTGCATCAGCAGCAGCGATAAGGCAACGACGACCATCAAGGACGCGTGCATCGCACCTCGACTACCTCCGCGACCCGAATGTCGCTTGCGTTGCCACACCGTGTCCACCCTCTGCTCGCACAATCCTAGGAGTCGTTCGTGTATTTACTACGAATGGTAGGCCCCGACAGTGCCCGAACTATCTACGGCCCACATCCCGAAAGATGCAGGCCGTAGATGGAGGCGCTATTCAGCCAACGCGGCCAAAACTGGTGACACCCGAGAACATCTTGCGCTTCTGGGTGGGGATGCCCGGCTTGCCCGAGTCGTAGATCATCCCGTTGCCAGCGTAAATGGCGTTGTGGTATGCCGGAGCACCCCAGAAAACCAGGTCGCCGGGCTGGGGGGTGGACACTGGAGTCGTAGCCTGCCGCTGCTGCTCAGCGGTGCGCGGCAAACTGATGCCAGCCTTGTTGAACACGTACTGGATGTATCCCGAGCAGTCGAAACCCGTGGATGGGCTCGTGCCGCCCCAGGAATACATGATCCCGGTGTACTGCTGCGCGTAGCCCAGGACCCCACTCGTGCTGGGGGCAGCTGTGCGTCCGCTGCTGCGGGACGACGAGGACTGCGCACGATCACTACCACTTGACCTGGTCAAGCCCATGTGGCTTGAGGTGCTCGTGCCGACGATGCCGTTGGCGGTGAGGCCGTGACGGGACTGCCAGCGTTTGACGGCGGCGTGCGTCTTCGGCCCGAAGATCCCATCGACGTCGGTGCCTACGATCGCCTGGACACTCCGGACTCCCTCGCCGCGCGCCCCCCATTGCAGGGTGCTGGACACTGGGTGGGTCGGCGCAGGCAACGCGGGACGTGCCGTCGCTGCCACGGCGGCTGGACCAGCGACCGCGGTAGTGGGCGTGGCCTGGGCTCCTCCTGCCATAGAAACGATGAGTCCTAAGCCGGCGGCAGACACTGTGCCGGCACGGGCTAGTGGTGTGTCGCCAAAATAACTAGGTAGTAGTGGTTTAGACTGAGGTATGTCGAATTCTGCTGCTGCATTGGATGTCTCTGAGGGTCAGCTTGAGGTGCTGCGGGCTTTGTCGGTCTCGCGGACTGCTGCCTATCGCG
>JBGTGC010000045.1:0-7385 GCA_041746935.1 Dermatophilaceae bacterium | reverse complement strand
CCGGTCGTCGCCTCCGTCGCGGTAATGCTGAAGTACTACAGCGAACAGATAGATATCGTCGCCGGAACCATGACAGCCGAGGAGATCGAGGCGCAGAGCAAAGTGGGCAAGGTAGCCGCACGTCGGGAGGAGCAACGCGGCGTGGTCTTGAGGCGCAGAATCCGCCAAGAAGCCGCCCACGACGGCGGTTCCGATGTCGCCACCTCCCCGACACCGAAGCGCCGCAGTGGTGCGCTGCGGCCGTTACTCGCCTCCCTGCGTCGACGGCTTCCCGGCGGAGACTAACTACTTGGTGACGTCTTTCCAGGCGTCCTTGACGTGCTCGCCACCCTGCTTGACGTTGGCTTCGGTCTGGTCCGCGCTGCCCTCAGCCTGCATCTGCTCGTTGTCGGTCGCGTCGCCAGCGGTCTCCTTGGCCTTGCCCGAGGCTTCCTGGGCTGCATTGCTGATCTTGTCGCCGATACCCATACTGAGTCCTTCGTTTGTTGAATGGTTGACCTGTTTACTCTGTACCTGAGTCGTTACTTGTGCAACCTCAGCGACTGAATCCGCGGTTGCGTCGCCTGTGTATGGGACGCTGCTGACATGGCCGAGCCGGGCGTTCAGATAGCCGATGTCGCGCGCGAGCGCACCAAGTCCCATCAACGTGCCTGGTCCTGGTACGACTGGGCCAATTCGGCCTACGTGACCACCACCGGAACCGTGCTGATCGCCCCCTATCTCACGGCGCTGGCCCGAGCGGACGCGTGTCCTGACCTGGCTGAAGGGCAGACCTGCACCGAAAACCTCACGATCCTCGGTGTCCCGATCGCGGTGGGCTCGCTGGCCCCCTACACGATCACTGTGGCCACCATTGTCTCGGCCATCTTTCTGCTGATCGTGGGGGCCGCCGCTGACCGCACCCAGACACCGACCCGGTTGATGGGGGCCTTCGCGTGGGTGGGGTCGTTGGCCGCCATGGGGATGTTCTTCCTGAGCGGGTCGAACTGGCAGCTCGGCGTGGTCCTGCTGATCGTGGCCAACCTGTGTCTCGGGTCTTCGATCGTGGTCTACGACGCACTGTTGGTGCGCATTGCCCATCCCAACGACCGCGATGCTGTCTCCTCACGCGGCTGGGCGTTGGGTTACCTCGGTGGCGGTGTGCTGCTCGCCTTGAACCTCGGGTTGCTCCAACTCCACGAGAGCGTCGGGATCAGCTACGAAATGGCGATCCGGCTCAGCCTTCTCTCGGCCGGCGTGTGGTGGGCAGCGTTCACGATCATCCCGGTATGGGGCTTGCGACGTATTCGTGGGACGACGAGTGTCCCGGTGATGACCGAGGCAGGTGGCGTGGCCGGCACGTTCGCACAACTTCGGACGACCTTCCGCGAGATCAGACTCTTTCCGCAGACGATGCTGTTCTTGTTGGCCTATCTCTTTTTCAACGACGGCATACAAACAGTGATTTATTCGGCCAGTCTTTACGGGTCGGAGGAATTGGGATTCGAAGCGGGACAACTGATTATCACTATTTTGCTGGTGCAGTTCGTCGCGTTTGGCGGTGCCTTGCTGTTCGGCCGCCTGGCAGTGATCTTCGGGGCCAAGCGGGTGGTCCTGGGGGGGCTGGTCATGTGGACGGCGGTGGTCGCGTTCGCCTTCGTCGTGCCGGCCGGTGCCTACACCGTCTGGTTGGTCTGCGCCTTCTGCATCGGCCTGGTGCTGGGCGGCACTCAGGCCCTGTCGCGGTCGATGTACAGCCAACTGGTCCCGGCGGGGCGAGAGTCGGAGTTCTTCAGCTTCTATCAGGCCATGGAACGGGGAACGAGTTGGATGGGCACACTCGCCTTCGGCCTCATCTTCCAGCTGACCGGGTCCTACCGATTGGCCATCATCGCCCTGATTGCCTTCTTCGTGATCGGCGGGTTGCTGCTGATCAAGGTGAACATGCGCCAGGGCATCCAGGATGCAGGCAACGAGCAACCCGCTGTCGTCTGAGGGTCAAGCGCTGAGAGACGCTCTGGGCAGAATGGCGCTTTGCCACGGGGGCCGCTAGACTCATGAGTTGACTTCACCGCACATGAAGATCCCCATCGATGCTGATTTTCGTATGCTGCTGCGCACGCTCGAACGGAACTATCTGCCCGGGCGGAACACCTCAGCGCCGCGAAGCGTTCCTTATCCGTAGTACCGCCCATCTCATAGCGTGTCATGGACACGAGGGGAGTTTGCACAATGGCTGAAAGGTCTTTGCGCGGCACCAATCTCAGTTGGCTGTCGTTCGAGAGTGATGAAGGGGTCACCTTCAGTGACCGCACCATCACGCGTTACACCTGCCCAGACGGGCACGTCAGTGAGTTGCCGTTCTCGGTCGAGGCTGAAATCCCGTCGATCTGGGAATGCCGTTGTGGCTTGATCGCGAAGCTGAACGACGGACCAGAGCCGGAGATGAAGGCCACCAAGCCGCAGCGTACCCACTGGGACATGTTGCTGGAGCGTCGCTCCATCCCCGAGCTGGAAGAGCTGCTCGAGGAACGACTCACGCTCCTGCGCCAGCGGCGCGGCGAGAAGCCTTCCCGCAAGCGGACGGCATAGTCGCTGCCGATTAACGACCCCGCATTGTCGTCACACATCGACGCCCGGTCAGCAGATGGCCGGGCGTTGTCGTGTCTGGGCGCTATTCGGACCTCTCAGGCTTGGGACCACCATCGGCGTCACCGGGATCCGGTTCTTGGATGATCTCCCCCTCAATGACCTCGCCTCGCCCGGCCCGGGCGGGATTGCCCTGCCCCCCACCGCGCCTCGAGGGGCTAGCAACTCCGAAGCTGCCCAGCAAGCGGCTCGCAACCACGGTCTGCAACCAGACTCGTGTGATGGGGCGAGTGAGCGGGAGGACGAAGAAGAGTCCAAGGGCGTCCGTCAGGAATCCCGGTGTGAGAAGCATTGCGCCGCCTACCAGCACCAGGCCAGCGTCGGTGAGCTCCTTGGCCGGGGTGTCACCGCGACGCAGGGCTTCACGCAGTCGGCCCCACGTCCGCCGGCCTTCGCGATGCACCAGCCACGCACCCAACACGCTCAGCGCAATCAAGGCACCGAACGTCCACCACGGCCCGACAGCCTGGCCGACAGCGATGATCGTGGTGATCTCCAGCAGCGGGATCAACAACAGCACGACAAAGATCCACCGCCCCCGTCGGGGTCGCGGCTTGCGCGCGCCCGCTGCCTGGCCGGTCGAGCTCACGTTCACGTTCCTTCCGACGGTGATGTCAGGGCATCGCCCCGTGGACGTAACCGTGCCACAAGCGAGCGTGCCTGGGCTATCCGACGTTGCACTCCCCACAGGGTCACCCGGACCAACGCTTCGGTGACGATGCTGGTGCCCATTTTGGAGTTGCCGTGGGCACGCTCGATGAACTCGATGGGAACCTCGATGATCCTGAGCCCGGCGTCGTGGGCCCGCAAGGTGAGGTCCACCTGGAAGCAATAGCCATGGGAAGCAACATCGTGCAGACCCATCGAGTCCATGGAGGCTAGGCGATAGACCCGAAATCCAGCGGTGGCATCCCGGATCGGTATGCCGAGGACCACCCTGACGAAGAGGTTGCCCCCCAAGCTGAGCGCCTTGCGATGCGCTGGCCAGTTCCGGACCGCTCCCCCAGGCACCCATCGAGAGCCGATGACCACATCCGTGCGGTTGGCCGCCCTCAGTAGGTCTGCCAGCTGTTCGGGCTGATGCGAGCCGTCGGCGTCGATTTGCACCGCGGCCTGGTAGCCGTTCGTGCGAGCCCACGAAAGACCCTGCATGTAGGCCGCGCCCAGCCCTTCCTTGCGAGGTCGGTGCAGGACGTGCACGGCGCTGTCGATCGCGGCCAGGTCGTCGGCGAGGGCCCCGGTGCCATCGGGGGAATTGTCATCGAGGATCACGATGGTCGCGGCAGGGATGCTGGCTCGTAACCGTTGGACCATGCCAGCCAAGTTCTGAATTTCGTTGTATGTCGGCAGCATGATGCACACCGACTTCTCCGCGATCGCTGAGATCGCCGCCGCCGACGATCCGCTATCTGTGGGGCTCACACGAGTCCCAGGCGCGGCTCATCTTCGTAGGACTGATCCTCGAAGCTCTGGTCTTGCATGGCCCGCTCGTCGTTGCGTCGTGTCCGCCGACGGATGGACGTCATGATCAGGAGTAGGCCGAGCATAACGGCACCCCCGCGATCTAACCAGGGGCCAACCCGGACCGCAGGCGTGATCTCGGTGCGCCGGGTGATCTCTCCGGACAAGATGGCTTGGGTGAACAGCTCGCTCTGCTGGGTGACCGATCCGTCAGGGGCCACAAATCCGCTGACACCCACGGTGCTGATGTGGACGATGGAGCGTCCCAGTTCGACGGCCTTGACCCGCGAAGCCGCCAACTGTTGAACGGACTCATCGGTGAAGCCAAACGTGGCGTTGTTGGTTGGCACCATGATGACGTCGGCCCCAGCCAACACCGTGTCGGCCATCACGTCATCGATCACGACCTCGAAGCAAATGGCCACCCCCAGTCGGACTGCATCTGCAGCTTCGACGCCTGCGTCGTCATCATTGACCAGCGGCACCTCCAGGAGTCCCACCCCATCTCCGGCGCCGAAGTTGGTGCTGACCAGATCCACCTTGTCGGAGAAATTGCGGAAGAAGTCGCGGTAGGGGATGTATTCGGCGAAGGGCACGGGGCGGCGCTTGACGTAGGACTGCACGGGCCCTTGGTCGGGCAGATACAGCAGGCTGACGTTAGCGAGGTCTTGATCGGGCGGAGCGAGCACGGCACCCACGACGAGGGGAGCATCGATGGCCTGCAGGGCCTCATCGATCACCGCCGCCGCGTCGGCGTTGCGCAGCGGATCGATGTCGGAGGAGTTCTCCGGCCAGAGCACCAGGTCGGGAGCGGCGATTTCCCCCGCCTGCACCAGATCGGCCGCGTCCTTGGTCGTCTCGACGTGATTGTCGAGAACGGCACGTCGCTGAGCGTTGAATTCCAGAGTCATCTCGGGGACGTTCCCCTGGATCGCCACGACGTTCAGACTCTGCCCGTTGGTCGGCCGCTCGATCAACACCGGGGTGACGATCACCGCTGCGGCCAGGCTGGTGGCGAAGATGGACGTCAGAACACGCCGCGGGACCCCGCGCCGCGGCGTTTCCGGCGAGGGACGCAGGCTGTGGATTCCGAGCGCCAACAGTCCACCGCTGAGCACGATGACGAAGCCGAGCCCCGGCACGCCCACGTAGCGCACGACGGCCAAGACCGGAGAGTCGGCTTGTGAGAAGCCCAGGCGACCCCACGGGAATCCGCCGAATGGTGTGGTCGCTCGAGCGAACTCGGCAACCAGCCACGTCAGAGCCACTGCGAATGGACGGACTCTGGTGTCAGCCCCGCGGCCCTGGAGGTATGCGGCCACTGCGCCGAAGCCGGCGACGTAGAGGGCAGACAGTGTGGCCAGGGCAAACCAAGGCAGCGCGCCGACAAAGATGCCCGACCAGGAAAGCAGGGGGACGAAGTGTGCCCACCCGGCCACAAGACCCAGCAGCGCCCCACGCATGATTCCTACCCCGGCCAGGGACAGCACGATGAGGGCCATACCGACAGGGGCCAAGAACCACAGATCAAAACTGGGGAAGGCCAACCACAGACTTAGGCCCCCGAGGGCTGCAAAGAGAAGGCGTAGCAGCACGCCCACACCCTAAGCGACGGGACTGCATGATCGACTCAGAGGGGACTTTGCTGCCAGGGCCCACCGCGCCGGTGGGGCCAAGGGGCTGGCCGCGCACACGCGGTCGGGCACCCCTTGTTGTCTACTGGGCGCAGTAGGCCCTGGCTTATCCGATCTGCCGCGCACACGAGTGCACTGCAGATATGCCGTCAGTCAGCGAACTGCCTTGGGCACCGGACTTGACCCCAAACCTAGTTGCTCGACCGTGCATGTCAACTCTGCGCTGACCAGCAACGATGCGCGAAAGTGCAGGTCAGCAGCCTCTGCTTTGGGTGAAGTCGATTGGGCCAAATTCTGTAGGCCCGGCGTGTCGCTATCGACACGCCGACCAGAATTGTCGGGTAGAAAGGAGCGGTGGACTCCCCTGTAACCCATCCGATGAGCCCTGCCCCGCTGCCAGAGCCCAGACGGAGCGGAGGCATCGGACGGCTATGGCGTAGCGTGTTCTCCCCCTTCTGGATGGTCCCGGCGTTGTGTTGTCTCTTTGCCCTAGCCGCCGGAGTTCTTCTGCCCGAGGTCGACGAGAGACTAGGGCAATACGTTCCGTTCCTTTTCAAGGCCGGACCCGACGGCGCTCGCACCATGTTGTCGACCATCGCCGGGGCCATGATTTCGGTCACCGGACTCGTCTTCTCCATCACGATCGTGGTGCTCCAACTCGCGAGTTCGCAGTTCTCTCCTCGGGTACTGCGCACGTTCCTCGATGACCGAATTCCACAAGCGACCCTGGGGGTCTTCACCGCGTCCTTCGTCTATTCGCTCACGGTCATGCGCGACGTGAGTGGCTCCACGGATGGCAGCAACGAGGCAGTGCCGCAAATCGCTCTCACACTGGCTTTCGTGCTGGTGTTGGCCTCGGTCGCGATGTTCTTGGCTTTCATTCACCACATCACTCAGTCGATCTCCGTGGACACGATCATCAGCACCGTCGGCACGGAGACGCTCAACCTGATGAAACGCGGACGATCGCAGGCCCCCGCCGAGTCCGCGACCTCCGTGGCTGATTCCGCCTCCGATGCTCCGACTAGCCAGGACGCTCACCGCCAGATCGTCATCGAGGCGGGATCGAGCGGATACCTCAACTACGTTGATCATCGGGCTTTGGCCAAGCTGGCTGCCGCCCATGATGCTTTCATCACCGTGTTGCACCCGCTGGGCACCTTCGTCGTGGCCAAGCAGCCGATCGTGATGGTCCGAGCCGATGTCCAAGTCGAGGACCCCAAGTGGGGTAAAAAGGTGCTGTCCCACTTCACCATCGCCTGGCGCCGCACCATGGAGCAGGACATCACGTTCGGCATACGTCAACTGGTCGACATCGGCGAGCGCGCACTGTCACCCGGTGTGAACGACCCGACGACTGCCATCCAGGTGGTCAATCAACTTCACACCATCCTGCACCGTCTCATCGTGACCGGCCAGGTCTCGACCCTGCTACGCGACGACGAAGGGGCACCGCGCGTCCTGTCAGCCGAGTGGACCTTTGATCAATACCTCGACCTGTGTGTCGATGAGATCGCCCACTGGGGTGCCGCGAGTTTGCAGATCCCGCCGCGCTTGATCCACATGCTGACCCAGTTGGAGCAGATTGCCGATCCTGAGCAAGGGGCGAGCCTGCAGGCCAAGCGATTTGCGGTCGAATCGTTGACGCGGGAAACACGCGCC
>JBGTGC010000044.1:0-7096 GCA_041746935.1 Dermatophilaceae bacterium | reverse complement strand
GTGGCAGCGTCAGCTCGGCGTGGCCGGGGGAGGCCTGCTGCTCGCTGCCGGGACGTCCAGCCTCGCGATCGCAGACGGTTCGGTGCTCCTGTTCGTGGGGCTGCCCGGCCTCGCCGCCTGGCTCGTGTGGCTGCTTGCAACCGGCGTACGGCTGGTGCGCTGTCGAACAGCCGACCGACCTGACAACGCACCGACCCACGACAAGACGAAATGATGAGAACCGAGACCAAGGCAGCCGCAAACGCCGCAGCGCTCGGGGCGCTCGTCCTGGGCACGCCGGCAAGCCTCCTACGGGAACCGAACAGCGATCGAATGCCTCAGCACGCCTGGTGCCAGAGGTGAGTCCGGCCGGGGCCGCGACAATGCGGGCCGCGGTCCAGCACCGCTACGGCCCGCCCTCAGTGCTCGAGTCCTCCGAGGTCGCGATACCGCTGCCCGGTCGAGGCGATGTGCTCGTCCAGGTGGGCGCGGCCTCGGTACATCTCGGCGACTACTTCGTCATGACCGGCGAGCCTTACGTGCTGCGCCTGGTGTTCGGGCTCCGCCGGCCGCGCCACGGCATCCCTGGCCGGGACCTCACCGGCGAGGTGGCAGCGGTCGGGAAAGATGTCACCGCTGTCCGCCCCGGCGAGGAGGTGTTCGGCTGGAGCACCGCTGGAACGCTTGCGGAGTACGCCTGCGTCCCGGCGGACCACCTCGTGCTCGTGCCTGCCAACCTGCCTTGTGCCTGCCAACCTGTCGGTCGTGGAGGCGGCAGCGGTGCCCACGTCGGCCCTGACGGCGTTGCAGGCATTGCGCGACATCGCGAACGTTCGACCGGGCCAGACCGTACTGGTCACGGGTGCATCGGGCGGCGTGGGCTCCTTCGCCGTACAGATCGCGACGGCGTTTGGTGCCGAAGTGACGGGGGTGTGCAGCACCAGCAACGTCGACCTAGTCCGCTCGCTCGGTGCCGACCACGTCGTCGCCTACACGAGGACCGACTTCACCCGCACCCAGAAGCGCTACGACGTCATCCTCGACAATGTGGAGGCCCAACCCCTGGCGGCTGTCCGCCGAGCGCTGACGCCCACCGGCACCCTCATCCCCAACAGCGGACGCGGTGGCCGCTGGCTCGGCCCTCTGGGTCGGATCGTCAAAGCGCGCGTGCTGTCCGGGTTCACCCGTCAGCAGCTGAAGCCTCTCCTGTCGGTCGAGAAGCGCCAGGACCTGCTCACCCTGGCCGACCTGCTCGCGACCGGGCAGGTCACGCCGGTCATCGACCGCACCTACCCCCTCGACGAAGCAGCCGACGCCCTCCGCTAAGTCGGGGCCGGCCACACCCAAGGGAAGGTCGTCGTCACCACCTGATGACCGGTCCGACGATAACGACCCCACCCGTGCGTAACCACGGACAGACCTGCCGCCACTCCGGTGGACGTACCACTCCTCTCGAAGGCAAAACCGATGACCATCCGAACTGCCTCCTTCACCGCCCAGCCCGGCTCGCCGACCGCGAGGACCGACGCCAGACCGAGCATCAGCAGCGTGCCGAACGCGAGCCCGACCATCCTCAGCGGACGGGCGCGTCGCGGTTGCGACCAGTCCAGCGAGACCCAGTCTCGCCACACTCAAACCGGTGGGTTCTCGGCCTCGGCCCATCCTGAGCCAACCGAGCGCTGTGCTCACGAACCCCAGGGTACGGAGTCTGGCAGGGGCGGCGGACCGACCGAAAGGACAGTCCGCCGCTGTCCGTTCGGATAGGTCCAAGACTGGCCGCGTGCCCGATGTGCCACGAAGCCGACGCGATGAGACTGGACCTCGCAAGCATCACCGCAGGACCAGATCTCCAGCGAGTGGACCACATCCCGGCATTAGGAGCAGATTCCATGAGCACGACGACCATGACCAGACCTAAGAGGCAGTACCGAGACACCCGAGTCGATGTGAAGTTTGCGCTCAGCGCGCTGTGGATCGCGGTCCTGTTCGTGTTCGCCTACGTCGACATCTTCGGGTTCTATAGGGCCGACGTGCTCGAAGCGGCGCTCGAGGGGCGGTTGGGGACCTCTCCGTTCACCGTCAACCAGGTGGCCCTGACCTCCACCCTGATCTACATCCTGCTGCCCTGCCTGATGGTGGTCCTGTCACTCGTGCTCAAACCACGAGTCAACAGGGTCCTCAACATCAGCGTCAGCTTCCTGTATGTCGTCACCATCGTCGCCGCGTGCATCGGCGAGTCGTGGGTCTACTTCCTGCTGGGAAGCGTCGTGGAAGTTGTGCTCCTGCTCGCGATCGCCCGATCAGCGTGGACGTGGCCGCGTCGAGAGATCACCTCGTAGCCGCCGCCCGCGGCCGGTACTTCGCACACAGACCCTCACAGACCGGGAAATCCTTCATGATCACCCTCGACTCAGTCACCAAGACCTACGGCTCCTCCACCGCAGTCGACCACGTTGGCTTCCGGGCCCGACCTGGACGTGTGACCGGCTTCGTGGGCCCCAACGGCGCCGGGAAGCCGACCACCATACGGACACTGCCGTCCAGATGATGGTGGGCTTCGTGGTGCTGCGCGGTATGCCGCAAGGATGACGCCGCCGCCCTTGCGACATACCGCAGCGATCCGGGGCAGGCGCTCTACCAGTCGTGGGAGACGCCCTACGCCGTGGACAGCGCACTGGCGCTCATTGTTGAAATGCGGGACGTGCGGTTCGGGCAGCCCGGCGCGTGGCTCCAGATCGCGATCGAGACCGACGGGCGGCTGATCGGCGACATCACGGTCCACGTCCACGGGGCGACCCCCGTCTGGCCACGGTCGGGTTTACACTTGCCGCGCACGCGCAAGGCCGCGGGTTCGCCACGGCGGCACTGCGCGCGGTCATGTCGCTGTTGTTCACCAAACACGGTGTGCACCGAATCTGCGCCGAGTGCGATACCCGCAACGTCCGCTCGGCGGCACTGCTCCAGCGCGTCGGCATGCGCCGCGAGGCACACCACCGGAAGTCGGCCTGGTGGAAGGGCGAGTGGACCAACGAATACCTGTACGCCGCCCTCGCCGAGGAGCGGCACGAAGAGAACGACGGGGCTTGATCGACGGGCGCCTGGGTGACGCCACGCGCGGATTCCACTACTACCGCACCCCCGGAAACCGGGCGGCGATCAGACTGGCTCATTCAACCGCGCAGGGCGCCAGCGTCAGGTCGGGGTGATGACAACCTTGCCTAGAGCACGGCCTTGCCCGACGCGGGCCAGCGCTTCCGGCACCTCATCGAGCGTGTAAATCCGGTCGATATGAATGGCCACGTGACCGGAAACGCACAGATCGGCCAACGGTCGGAAGTGGGCCGGACCCGGCTTCACGGCTAGCACCCCGAGGCGGCGACCAGTGATCGTGCCCACCGTCGCGCCGATCGTGAGCACACGCATCAGCGCCCGGACGGACCCTCCGACGCATCGGTACCGGCCGCCGGGAGCGAGCGCGCGACGGTAAGCGAACACCGACCGATGGGCCACGAGGTCCAGGATGACGTCGTACGGCTCGTGGACCCGGGTAAAGTCATCGCGGCGGTAGTCGATCACCTCATCGGCGCCGAGGGCCAGCATGAACTCCAACTTGTGTTCGTTGTCGACGCCGGTGACGTATGCACCTGAGCGCTTGGCCAGCTGGATGGCGAAGGAACCTGAGCCACCACCCGCACCGTTGATGAGCACTCGACGCCCGCTCGAGGCGTTGGCCGTGCCTTGAAGCGCGATCGCGCCGGCCTGCGGGATGGTCGACGCCTCAGCGAAGGTCAGCTCCGCTGGCTTGAGGGCCATGGCCGACTCGGGTGCGACCGAGTACTCGGCGAAGCCCCCCATGAGTTGCAGGTTGTCACCATAGACGGCGTCACCCGGCTGGAATCGAGTGACGCCCTGTCCGACGGCCTCGACAACCCCGGCGATGTCTGAGCCAAGCGTCGGACGTCGCGGTGCGCGCAACCCACCCAGACGCGCGTAGAAAGGCGAGCCACGAAGGCCCTCCCAGTCGCTGAGGTTGATCGACGTTGCCGCGACCTTCACCAGGATCTGCCCTGCATCGGGGAACAGAGCCGGGACGTCCTTGACACTCAAGACCTCAGGACCACCGTAGCGCGCGTAGACGACCGCCTTCATGTCCCCTCCCGCGCGGCCACGACCCGATTCTATCGGGTCTGCACAATGAGCCCGCGTCTTTTCGCCGCCAGTGCCCCTGTCGGGAGGTATCCGAAATCGCCGGGTACGGTTCGTCAGCGATAGACATCCGCGCGGTGCTCGATCGCGGTGATGGTGACACGAGCGTCGATCCGGTAGATGATCCGGTAATCGCCGCGGCGTGCGCTGTGAAGGCCCTCGAGATCGAAGCGCAAGGCCTTGCCTAGGCGTTGCGGATCGCTGGCGAGCGGGCCGTAGACGAACTCGATAGCTGCCGTTGCGACCTTCTCGGGAAGTCGCAACAGCGCGCGCTTTGCCGTGGGGGTCCACGCGACCTCGTACGCAGCCATCAGGGGCGCAGCGTCGCGAGGATGTCTTCCTTGCTGAGAACCTCGGCTTCGCCGGCGGCGATGTCGGCAAGGCTGTCGCGGATCTGGGTGATGAGCTTAGGCTGGTTCATGACCTCCAGGGTCTCCTCCAGCGAAGCTAGGTCATCGGTGCTTATGACGACCGCTGCTGGTTTGCCGTGGCGGGTAATGACGACCCGGTCATGCTGGCGCTCCACCTGGTCCACGACCTCGGACAGGTGGTTCTTCACATCCCTGAGGGCCATCGCAGCATCAACATTCATAGCCACAAGTGTAGCCATATCACGGCAGTATTCACGACAGGGACCTTCAGCAATCCGGTGTGAATCCTACCGCCCCCTGCGAGACAGTCACGATGAGCGGAATGGGTCTAGCGTCGAGTCGGTCCAGTGTCCTGGCTGTGTCGGCAGCGGGTGGGGTCATGGTCATCGTTTTACCGTTCCAGCCAGCCACGATGTCCCGTGCCCAACAGGCGGCCGTTTCGTATCTGGCCCGTTACTCCGGGTTGACTCACAACCTGTACGCCTACCAGTTGCGGGAGCGGTTCGCGTGGTGCGAGGACAACGGCCTGGACCCCCTGGTCGAGATCCAGCGCGCCCACATCAAGCTCTTACATACGCGGCCTCGGGGACCGCGGGCTGATGGACTCCTCGATCGTCACGATGATGCACGGCATCCGCGGGTACCTCCGCTTCGCCCACGTCGACGGCTTGATCCCCGCCGACACAGCGGTCTACGCACGGCTACCGAAGGTCCACCGCGACGAATCGCGCACCCAAGGACTGGACCGCCCTGAACTGATCCGGTTCCAACAAGTCGCCCAAACCCTCACCGTCCACCACGGCGTCCTGGCCTACCTCCTCGGCATCAACGCCCTGCGCGCCTCAGAGGCCGCCGCCGTGCGCATCGAGCACTACACCGACACCCTTCCCGGGCACCGGGTGCTGCACCTAGTCGGCAAGGGCAACAAGCCCGCCACCATGCCACTGACTTTCCCGGTGCTCCGCGTCCTGGAAGCGTGCCGCGGTCAGCGAACCTCAGGAGCGTTGGTGCTGCGACCAGTTTCAGGCAAGCCAGTTGATCGACGCGACGTCTACCGCATGGTCGCCCGGATCGCGAAAGCTGCTCAGATCCTCGCCCGTCATGCCGACCCGAGAACCACTGAGCACTACGACCGAGCCCGCGGCAACCTCGATCGACACGGCGTCCACTTCCTCACCGTCTATGTCGCAGGAGTCTGAGCGCACAGGCGCGCTGGCTGCTCATCACAAGCTGGTGCCAACTATCGAAGGTCACGATTGCCCACTCGATAAGACGGCCGCTCCGGTCGAAACCCAGCACAAACTGCTTGGCAGGCACGTCTTCGTCCAGATCGCTGGGCGTAAGCCCAGGTTCTCGGCCGCATACAGGATGTCGGCCTCGCTGATTCCGTGCTTGAGTGCCGAAGGGTTGACCCTCACGCCACGTATGCACGTAGGGCAGCGCGGATCAACTCAGATCGTGAGGTGTGATCGCGCTCGGCGCGCTCGTTCAGCGCGCTGAGCAGGGTGTCGTCAAGACGGACCGGCACCACCTGAGCAGGACCGTCGCCTATCGGCTTGCGGCCTCGCTTGCGCAGTCGATCGAGGTCGTAGCCCCTCTCGGCCTCATCGGCCCACTCCTCGAGCATCTCGTCGGTGACAGGAACGCCCTGGATCTTCTCCATCACTAAATCGCATACAGAATGGACAAGCCGGTCACACTACGCTTCCGCTCCGGCCGCCGGTGGGTGACGCCAAGATTCAGAGCGGGGCCACGCCGCGAAGCTTCGAGAGAGGCGCCTAGGAGTCAGGGACGCGGCATCAGATTGATCGGGCCCAGGCTGCGTACAACGGATCACGGCCCAGTCGCCGCTTGGTCCGCAACGCAGTCGTCACGCCCTTGAAGCCGGCTCGCTCCAGGTATGCCCGGACGATCGCGACCCGTCCGTCCTCGTCGGTGGCCAGCCACCCGCGAACCGCCTTGGTCGGGAAGCACCGATTGCTGAACGTGAGCACCACCACGCCATCAGGCCGCAGCACACGTGCCGCCTCGCCCAGCACCTCGACCGGATGGATGAGGTAGTCGATGGACACGCAACAGAGCACCGCGTCGAACGACTCATCATCGAAGGGCAGGTAGGGGTCGACATTGAGATCCTGGATGACGACTTGGTCGGCCATCGGGTTCGCGCGCAGCTCGACTTCATTCATGCCTAGCGCAACCAGCCCCCCGGTCGGCTTCTCGGACACGTGGGACACCCAGGACGACATCACGTCCAGTACCCTGCCCTCGCTCACACCCAGCTCGTCATAGAGTGCGCCGACCGCCGCGATCGCGCCCTCGTCGATATGGGTGACCAGGCGCGGCGGAGCGTAGAAATCGGCGTCGTCGCTGGCGTCCTGCCGGTCAAAGAAGCCACGTGGCCAGTCCTCTGGTGCCATGACAGCATCCTGCCTCAGCCCACCCGGCCTACTGGCGTCTGATAGCCAACATCACCGTCAGCACCTGATGTATGTCGATCCCCGCCGACTTACGCACTGCGGCCTTCAACGGCACGAGGT
>JBGTGC010000043.1:0-16810 GCA_041746935.1 Dermatophilaceae bacterium | reverse complement strand
CCAGGGGCAAGCCCGAGTGCAGCACGGATCTCAGCGGGGATGACGAGCCGGCCCTGCTGACCAAGGACTAGGGTGGCATTCATTGGTCCAGTATGCCACGCGCCACCATTAGTGTCACAGAGTCTCCAGTTGAGGATCCTCATCTGGCGCTTGGTGACGTCAGTTCGTTTGAGATGTCAGCCATGTGGTGAGTTCGTGGCTGAGTTCCACGGGCGTGTCGTACTGGACAAGGTGACCCGCACGGCCTGTCGGGTCAGCGGGCTCCATATCTCCTGGACCCCGCTGACTGTTGCAGGCTTTCCGGCTGACGCAACCGAAACTCGCTGATACTTCCCCGCCCGACCCTCTGCGCTCTCGTGAAGCGCGCTGGTGCCGGGAAGGCGTCCGCCGTGGCCGCTGCGTCTATCCTGAGCCGTGGTCCCGACGACGAATCTCCTGGCCTTTTCCTTGGCCGCCTTGATCTTGGTGCTCATCCCCGGACCCAGCGTTCTCTTCGCCATCGCCCGCTCACTTTCCATGGGACCCACCGCTGGCGTGCTCGCGGCCACCGGAAATGCGCTCGGCGTGCTTCCCCACGTGGTGGCGGTATCGGTGGGGTTAGGTGCGCTGATCGCCCAGTCGGTCGTCCTCTTCACCGCGGTCAAGGTGGCCGGCGCGGCATACCTCGTGTATCTGCAATCCCAAGCCTTCCGACACCGACACGTCGCGGGCTTCAGCCAGGGTTTGGGCACGGCGAGTGCGGGCAAACTGCTTCGCGATGGATTCCTGGTCGGCTTCACCAACCCGAAGACCGTCGTGTTCCTCTTGGCGGTCCTGCCTCAGTTCGTCGTCCCAGCTCGCGGCATGGTTCCGCTGCAACTGGCGAGTCTAGGCGCGATCTATCTGGCCCTGGCTCTCGTGTGCGACGGCAGTTGGGCGCTGCTGGCCGGCACTGCTCGTCAGCGGCTGGCCCGCTCGCCCAAAAGGCTCGGGCAACTAAGCGGCTTCGGCGGGGCCATGATGGTCGGCCTCGGCGGGCTGTTGTTGCTCACCGGCAGGCACGCCTGACTCACTCGACGCCGGATGTGGCCAGGCGACCCTGTTGACCCGGCGGTAACGTCTGCCCATGACCACCGCAGATATCCGCGAGATCAGCCACCGGCTCCGGGCGCAGGGTGTCGACGGCGTCCAGATCGGTTGGGTCGACAACAACGGGATCGTGCGTTCGCGCATTGTGCCCATCGCAGAGTTCGAAGCCGCCAGCCGTCGAGGCGTGGGCGTGACCGCGGCGTTCGCCGTGTTCGACTCCCAGGACGGCATCACCTTCGCCTACGAGGGACTGTCCACCCCATCCGGCGACGTTCGGCTGGTCCCCGCAATTGACAGTGCCGCCGACGTGGTGCACCTGGCTGGGCAGCCGCACTTGGCCTGGGTCAATGCCCGACAACTCACCCCTGACGGTGACGCGTGGCCCTACTGTCAGCGCGCCATCTTGGAGCGCCAGGTCGAGCGAGCCGCCGCGGTAGGTCTGGAGATGAAGGCCGGATTCGAGATCGAGATGGTGCTGAGCCGAGAGGGAGCCGATTATGCCCCCGCTCACCGTGGCCCGGCATACGGACCGAATGCCCTGCGCGATGTCGATGAGTTCGTCGCCCGGTTGCTCCGCGACCTGGCCGCCAACGGGATCGAGATCGGTCAACTGCACGCGGAGTATGGCGAGTCTCAGGTCGAGATTGCGCTGGCCGCGATGGACCCGCTGAGCCTCGCCGACACTCAAGTGCTGACCCGGCAAACCATCCACTCGGCCGCCCGCACCGAGGGTTTACGGGTCAGTTTTGCGCCGGTGACCACCGTGGCAGGTGCTGGCAACGGGTGGCACCTGCACACCTCGATGACCCGCGACGGGCAGAACATCCTGCCGGGAACGGGCGCTCACGGACTCTCCGACGAGGGACGAAGTTATGTCGGCGGGTTGCTGCGCGAACTGCCCGCGCTGGTTGCGGTGACCGCGCCGAGCACCGGATCACTGCTGCGCCGCCGACCCGGCTATTGGGCCGGGGCCTACGGCT
The DNA here is from genome assembly GCA_041746935.1 of Dermatophilaceae bacterium. Lineage (GTDB taxonomy): Bacteria > Actinomycetota > Actinomycetes > Actinomycetales > Dermatophilaceae > Ornithinicoccus. The sequence goes on along the minus strand of JBGTGC010000043.1, from coordinate 14,762 downwards.
TTTGGGGGGTCGAGAATCGCGAGGCTGTGTTGCGGCTGGTGCCCGAGTCGACCCTGATGGGTGCCGAGCGGACCAACGTGGAGCTCAAGGCCAGTGACGCCTCGGCCAATCCTTATCTCTCACTCGCCATGGTGATCGGTGCCGGGCTGGCCGGGATCGCCGACGGCGCCGAGCTGCCCGACCCAGTGCAGGAAGACGTCGGCACGTGGGACGAAGAGGCTCGGTCAGCGGCCGGCATCGCGCCGTTGGCCAGCACCCACAAGGAGCAACGCGCTCATCTGCTCGCCAGCGACCTCGCCCGCGATGTGCTCGGCGAGCGACCTTTGGGTGCGTTCATCGCCTGTCGAGACGCCGATGCCGTCTGGGCTGCCGAGCACTCCGTGGAGGAGATCGTCGAAGCGCATCGATGGCTCTACTAACGTTCCCCGGCAGCGACGGGGTCATGGCCGCGCACGCCCCGGCACTCCCGCAGCCCGACCAACTGTGCGGACCGTTTTCGGCACAGCTTGCCCTGCATGCGGTCCTCACGGACACCGACGTGCCGGATGTGTTGGCCCTGGCCAATGCGTCCGGGACCACCATCTGGCCCGAGGACGTTTCGACTCACCGGCCTGCTGGTGCACCGCTTGTCCGCACCGGTTGGGATGAGTTGCCGCTGGCCTCCTCTGCGGAATCCGGTGGCACCGACGCAGCCGGGCTCATCGATGGACTTGCGGCCACCGTGGGCGCGAAGGTCACCGTGGTGCCGATCCCCGGGGCCCAGCTGACGGCATACCGCCTCGGTCTGCTGCTCACCGCAACTGCCGAAGCGGGGTTTCCCCTGGGACTGCTGGCCCACGTCCGCACCGGACCGATCGCGCCCCCGGGTTTCGATTGGGATGTCGGACACTTCATCGTGCTGATCGCCACCGACCCCAGCCGCGGGGAGGTCACGGTGGGCGACACGTATGCCGAGGTGACCGGTCCCGTCATGCCGCGCGGTTGCCGAGTGGTCCGCCTCGCCCATCTGGCCCGGGCCTTGGCCGCACCACCGGGTCGAGGGTTGATCTTGCTCGCCGGGAAAGCCGACGAGATGGACACCCGAGCGATGGTCGCCAGCGCCGGTCTGACCATCGGGAGCTGGAGCACCTGACGCTTTGCCGCCCCGCACGATACCTAGGGCAGGATCGTCGGTATGAAGGTCACCGGGCTGAGCATTTATCCCGTCAAGTCACTCGGCGGGCGGCCGGTCGATAGCGCCTCGGTCGAGCCTCAGGGCTTGACCGGTGACCGGCGCTGGTGCTTGGTTGACGGTGCTGGCGAGGTCGTGACCGCCCGGGAGTGCCACGACCTGCTGCGACTCGACGCCGAGATCATCGACGAGGAGACGATCCGGCTGACGGACCGCGCTGACGGGGCCGAAATCCTCGTTGATACTCCGCTCGGCTTGCCCGCCGTGCCCGTCTCCTTATCTCGGATGCCCTGCGCCACTCCCGCCGACGACGACGTGAACGAGTGGATCAGCACGCAGGTCGGACGCCCGTTGCGCCTGGTGTGGCAGGAGGATTCATCCTCGCGCTCGATCTCGGAAAGCCACGGCGGGGAACCGGGCGATGTCGTCTCGATGGCGGACACCGGGCCGCTGCTGCTCGTCTCGGAGTCATCACTGAAGCAGCTCAACGAGTGGATCGTGCTCAACAGTCCCGGTGCCGAGGCCCTGGACATGCTGCGCTTTCGACCCAACGTCGTCATCGATGGCGCTGAGCCTTTCGCCGAGGACATCTGGAAGAGCGTCCAGATCGGAGAGGTCACGTTCCGCACCACCGAGTTGTGCGACCGCTGCGTCATGACCACCATCGATCCGGTCACGCTGGCCAAAGGCAAGGAACCCATCCGCACCCTTGCCCGACACCGGCGATGGGAGGGAGCGACCTGGTTCGGCACTCGGCTGACGCCGCGCGGTGGCGGGATCCTGCGCGTCGGTGACGCCGTCGTGCCCGGGTCCTGAGCAGATGCTGAACTAGTTGAGATGGCGCAGGCTCGGCCACACCGTGGTCCAGTCCGCAGTCATGCGGCATAGCCAAACCGGCTGCCCTTGCTCCTCGTTGTCGATCTCCAAGCCGTTGTCGATGACCCCCGCTTGCTCGAGCGAGTCGCAGAACTCGAGCTCGTCGTCCTCGAAACCGACCATGACTGCGAGTTGCGCGGAGGCCGGCGGTGGCCCCAGGTCGAAGAGGCTGTTGTGCGGGCTGGAGGTGTCGATGTCAGGGCGGTAGCGAAGCATCGCCCCCGCCTCGCCGTAGTTGTCTCCGATCACGATGTCGGCATCGTTGTCGTCGTAGACCTGGCCTACGGTGGCCACGAAGGCGGGCCAGCCGATGGTTTCGCCGGCATCGGTGTTGACGTCGAGGATCGGGGTGGACGGCAACCAGCGAGCGGGCAGGACCGGCAAGAACAGCAACACACCCACCATCGCAAATCCGCCGATCGTCCTAGTCACCACGCGGCGGACTCTCGGGTTTCCCTCGACGGTCCACACCGCCGCGGCCGCCAGCAGCAACGGAAAGAAGCCCGCCACGTAGTAGGGCTTGCCCCCGGCCACCAGCACCACCAGCAACGCAATGAGGTATGCCGGAGCCAGCCGACGCCACGGGGCCAAGGCAGGCGCACGCCACAGGTGCCAGAGGCCCACCGTCCAGATCGGCACGGCCAAAACGAACTGGAACGGCACGATCAACCATCGCGGCTCGCTGGTGGCCGAGGAGCCTCCCGAGAGGGAGCGGCTCATTTCCAGGAGCGGAAAATCCTGCTGGACCTGCCAGATGAGGTTCGGCATCCAGATGGCCAGCGCCACGACGGCGGCGAGCCACGGCCATGGCGACCGCAGCGCCCGATGACCGACCAGACTGAGCAGCACCGAGCCGAGGAAGAGGAGCACCAACGGCTTGGTCTGCAGGGCCACGCCTGCCACCAGGCCCACCCAGAGCCACGCGATGCCTCCGTCGCGCAACGCCCGGACGAGCAACCAGCTGAGCAGGGTCCACCACAGCAGGTCATACGTTGAGGTGGACACCAGGTGGCCTACGGCGATCGGAAACGACGACGCAGCGGTGGCGCTTGCGGCCAGAAGTTGCGCCCGTCCGTCACCGCCGAATTCCCGGGTGATCGAACCGGCCAGGATCACGACGCATCCCAACGCCAACGCCGAAGGCAGCCGCAGCAGCGTCAGCGATCCGTCACCGAGGCGGTCCATCGCAGCGGCGAGCAGCGGCACCAACGGCGGCTGATCGACATACCCCCACGAAGGGTGTTGCCCTATCGCGATGAAGTACAGCTCGTCGCGGTGATATCCGTATCGATGCGCGAACGTCACGAGAGTGATCACGGTCGCGACCGCAACGAGGGCGACCCCGCGACCGGGGCGTGACCGGGGCATGCGAGACAGCATGATCCGCCTGGGCCCCGGTGGCAATGATGCCCCTGCCAGCGGCCTCCTATGTTGTACGCCTACGGTGCACCGATGGTCTTGCGCTGGCGGTGGGCGGTCTGCGCCCTCGTCGTCGCACTGGTGGTCGCCGTTCCATACCTGAACCAAGCCCGGCCCGTCGAGGAATCCACCCAAACCCCGACCGAGACCGTCGCCGCGATCATGGCCTCCGCGAACACACCGCATACCGGATTGGTCGACTCGGTCGGCACGGTTCAAGTCCCCGATGCCGACATGTTCACCAGCATCGCGACAGTCTTCGGTGAGCCCAATCGCATCCGGGTGTTCTGGCAGGACGCCGAGCACTGGCGACTGGATCGCATCCGATCCACCGGGGAGACCGACCTGTTCCGGACCCCTATCGGCACGACCCGGTGGGTGTTCGAGTCGGGCCGGGTCCGAGTCAGTCTGTCCGCCCCGGTGCGACTGCCCGACACCTCGGACGTCCTGCCCGACACGCTCGCCCGACGCGTGCTCCAGGGTGCGCAACCCGAGGAGCTCAGTGCATTGCCGGCCCGACGGATCGCTGGGAGAGACGCCGTCGGTCTGCGCTTGGCACCGTCGGAGGTGCAGTCCAACATTGAACGAGTCGACGTGTGGGCAGACTCGGTGACCGGGATTCCCCTACGGGTGGAGGTGTATGCCGGCTTGGTCCGACCCGTGGTGAGCACCGCCTACGAGCGGCTCGACCTTGAGGAACCGCTGCCGGAGAACCTGAGCTTCGACCCTCCACCGAGCGCCGAAGTCACGTTCGAGGAGCTGCCGGATCTGGCGAGTGAGTCCAACGCCTTCGCCCCCTACCTGGCACCCGATCAACTCGCCGGGTTGTCGTTGCGCGAGGACCGGCCTGACCTGGCCACCGGAGCAGTCGGCGTCTACGGACGCGGGCCCACGGTGCTGCTCTTCCTCCCGTTGCGGGGCAACGCGGCCGAGCCGTTGCGCGAAGAGTTGGCCAAGACGGCCGGTTATGAGTCGAGCGCCACCGGCACCGCCGTCGATCTCGGCCCGATCTCCGTGCTCGTCACCCCGGAGCGCTACCGCGGCAGCGGTTTCCTGCTGGTCGGCACCCTGACCCCGGAGGCCCTGGAGCGGGCCGCGGTGGAACTGGCGGACCTCGAACCGGTCGACCGCGACGACACATGATCCGCACCCACCACCTCACCAAACGCTTCGGCGCGCTGACCGCTGTCGAAGGCGTCGATCTCGACGTGCGTGAGGGCGACGTCTACGGCTTCTTGGGCGCGAACGGCTCAGGGAAGACCACGACCGTGCGTATGCTGCTCGGTTTGGTCCTGGCCACCAGCGGCGAGATCGAGCTGCTGGGTCAGGCCATGCCTCGCTCATCGCGGATCGTCTTGCCCTCGGTGGGGGCGCTGGTCGAGGGACCGGCTGCCTACCTGCACCTGTCTGGTCGGGCCAACCTGGCATTGCTCGACGCGGCGGGCGGCGGCTCTGCCCGACGTGGTCGCACAGCCAGGATCGGCGACGCTCTGGAGCAGGTCGGGTTGGACCCGAGCGACCGGCGAACCGTGCGAGCGTATTCGCTCGGGATGCGACAACGGCTTGGGCTGGCCAACGCCCTGCTGCGTCGGCCGCGACTGTTGGTGCTCGACGAGCCGACCAACGGCCTAGACCCGCAGGGCATCCACGAGATTCGCGATCTGCTGATCGCGCTGAACGCCGGGGGCACCACCGTGCTGCTATCGAGCCACCTGCTGGCCGAGGTCGAGCAGATGTGCACGCGGGTCGGGGTCCTGGACCGGGGGCGCCTCGTGGTTCAAGACCAGATGGAGGCGCTGCGCGGTCCCACCGGACGGACGATCCTGCATACCCCTGACGTCGCCGAGGCAGCAAGCACATTGGGTGACCTCGTCGCGGAGGTCGACGGCGAGCGCCTCGTCCTCTCGGGCGGCCGCGCCTCCGAACTCGTCACCCGCCTGGTGTCAGCAGGGGTGCGAGTCAACGAAGTGGCACCCGAACGGCGCACCCTCGAGCAGGTCGTGTTGGCTGCCACCAGCGAGCCGCACCGGGTGGGATCGCAATGATCCGGGTCGAGCTCAGCAAACTCCTGCGCCGTCCCCGCACCTGGGTCGCGATCCTGATGCTCAACACGCTGCCGACGCTAGTGGCCATCTTGGTCTCGGTGACCGACATCGGACCTGCTCCCGGGACCGGCCCCCCGTTCCTCTCGGCGGTGCTGACCGACGCGACGCTCTTTCCGCTGGCGGCGCTGGGCATCGTGCTGCCGCTGTTCCTGCCCATCGCGGTGGCCGTGGTCGGGGGCGAGGCCGTTGCAGGTGAAGCGCAGGCCGGGACCCTGCGCTATTTGCTGATCCGCCCCGTCGGGAGGGCACATCTGATCGTGGCCAAACTGATCAGTGTGGTGGTGTTCGTGCTGCTCACCGTGGTGATCGTCGCCGGTGTGGGGTATGTCGTGGGGCAGCTCTTCCTTGGCGAGGGCACTGCGCCCACCGGGGTGGCCAGTCTGTCGTCGACGACGCTCTCGGGCAGCACGCTGTCCGGAACGGAAGTGGCGCAGCGGACCGGGTTGGCGCTGGCCTACGTCACGCTGTCGATGCTCGGGGTGGCGGCGCTGGCGCTGTTGTTGTCGACCGTCACAGACTCCGCGATCGGTGCGGCGCTGGGCGCGATCGGCTTCCTCATCGCTTCCACGGTGCTGCTCGGTTTGGATGCCGCCGAGGTGCTGCAGCCGTGGCTGCCGACCCGGTATTGGTTGGCGTTCGTCGACCTGTTTCGCGACCCGATCTTGTGGGACGACGTGACTCGCGGGGTGCTCCTGCAGTTGGCCTACTTCGTGGTGTTCACCGTGGCGGCTTGGGCGAACTTCGCCACCAAGGACGTCACCAGCTGAGGTCTAGCCGCAGTCGATCTGGTCCGCGAAGGGCGCGGTCGTCTCGGCGTCAGCCAACACCAGCGGCAGCGCGCTGAGCACCACCGGGGATGACGGCAGTTGACCGTGGGAGGTGGTGGCCTGCGGGCAATACTCCTGGACCGGGATGCTGAGCGCCCCCTCCAGGTCGGCCGAGGTCGAGGGCGTGACCGTCTGGTCGTTCTCGGTGCGGAACGTGACCCACTGAGGGCCATCCGGGGTCTCATCGCCGGCATTGAGCCGGCGCAACAGGTCGCTGTCGGGTCGAAGTTGCTCGCAGGCCGGCGGACAGCCACCGGCTTCAGTGGCCAGGCTCGATACCCCGGTGCCGTGATGCGGGGAACCCATCGTCACCACTCGGCGAGTGACTTCATCCCCGCCGTAGTCACGAACCCACAACCGAGCGACGACCCCGCCCGCGGAAAAGCCGACTAGGTCCACGGATGGGGCACCGGTGTCTTCGCGGACCCGTTCCACGAAGTCGTCCAACTCCTGGGCCTGTTCGTCGAGATCCCCGCGGTTGTCGCCAACGGGCGGGAAGACTTCTACGGTGCGCCCTTGATCCTTAAGCAGGTTCACGATGGGCTCGAGGACCTCGGTGTTGCCGCCGTATCCCGAGAGCACGATGGCGGGCCCGCGGTTGTCCTGCGCGACTGGATCCGTGTCGGAGGTGGCCCTCAGCAACGCCAAGCCACCGATGACCAGCGCCGTGATCGTCATGAGGGCGGCCAGCACCCACATCAGGAGACGACGTGCAGGAGACAGGCCGGACAGCATACGAGCAGTGTGACCCACGACCCCGCATCACCGCAGATATTGCGGCGGGTTCTCACTATTGGCGAACGTTTAGTGCTCGTCGTAGTGGTCGCCATGCGAGGCGTGCCTGTGTTCACCGTGGATGTAGTCGAGGTGGTCATCGTGTTCCACGCTGCGGTGACCGCAGTCACCTGCGTGCGTGTGGTCGTGCTCTTCGGCTTGTGTGTGCTCGGGGGTGGGGTGTTCATCGACGTGGTCGTCGTGGACGTGGTGGGAATGTCCGTCGTGAAGGTAGTCCGTGTGTCCTTCGTGTTCCACAGCCGCGTGACCGCAGTCCTGGCCGTGCGCATGGCTGTGGTCAGTGTGGGTTTCGTGCGTGTGTGTGCTCATGGGCTGTGCTCCAATTCTTGGTGGGGTTCGTTTTGGGTGTCGTTCGGGCTAGGTCTTGCTTCGACGCTGTGCGCCAGGGCATCGCGCACCATGTGGCCGACGTGTTCATCGGCGAGTGTGTAGGCGATCTCTTTGCCCCGGCGGGTGCCCCGCACGAGGTCGAGGCTCCGCAACACCCGTAGGTGTTGGGACACCAGCGGCTGGGACAGCCCTAAGTCTTCGACTAACTCATGCACACAGGCAGGGCCCTGGCTCAGCCTGGCGACGATCACGAGCCGAGACTCGCTGGACAACGCCTTGAACAAGGCTGCTGACTTGCTTACAAGCGGATCGATCAACACCCCATTACGTTAACACATGCGCATGTTTGCATATAAGCCAGGATGTGCGGGTCGGAACGCTTCGGCGGGAGGTCTGCGGCTGTACGTGGTCTAGGGCTGTTTCGTGCCTGCGTGTGGGTCAGTGGTCGGAGCAGGTGCCGAAGACTTCCAGCGTGTGCGATACGTCGCGAAAACCGTGTTCGGCTGCGACTCGCTCGGTCCACTGCTCGACGGTGGGGCCCTCTACCTCGACCGTGCGACCGCAGTCGCGACAGACAAGGTGGTGGTGATGACCGGTGCTGCACATCCGGTAGGCGGCTTCACCGTCGTGTGTGCGTAGCACGTCGATTTCGCCTGCCGCGGCGAGAGCGGTGAGCGTGCGGTACACGGTTGCCAACCCGATGCTTTCACCCGCTGTGCGCATCCGGGCGTGCAGGTCTTGGGCTGAAGTGAAGTCCTGGATCTCTTCGAGGCGGGCCGTCACCGCGGCCTGCTGGCGAGTGGGACGCCGGGTTGTCGAGGTCATCGGCTTTTCCGTTCCACTGCGTCGATTCGTTTATCGTCGGGGTGCTCATCGTAGTGTCCGCCGTGCACCGCATGCCGATGACCATCGTGTAGGTAGTCCACATGGTTGTTGTGGGGAACCGCTGGGTGTCCACACTCCACCCCGTGTTCGTGGTCGTGCCTTTCGGCGACCCGGTGCTTACGAGCCGCCAAAGAACCTGCGATCACCCTGCCCAGGACCACGACGGCGAAGATGGCGATTGCGAGCAGCACGATCGTCCCTCCGGTGGCGGTGTCCGCGTAGAACGAGGTCACAACGCCGCCGACAGCGGCCAGGACGCCGAAGCCGGAGGCCCACCAGATCGCGGTGCGGAAACTCCCGGCCACCTGCTGGGCCGCAGCGTTGGGCACGATCATCAAGGCGCTGATCAGGAGTAGCCCGACGACGCGCATGGCAACGACGACCGTGATCGCGGTCAGCGCGGCCAGCAGCAGGTTCAGCGCTATCACCGGAAGGCCGCTCGCTCGCGAGTACTCCTCGTCCCCCGCTACTGCGAAGAAGCGTTGACGCAGCACCGTAGTTAATACGACGATGCCCGCTGACAGCACTCCGAAGACCACTAGATCCTCGGGCCTGGTGGTGGTGATCGCACCGAACAGGTACCCGGTCAGATTCGATGTTTGGCTCCCATCCACCTTGTTGATGATGACCACACCTGCCGCGATTCCCCCGTAGAACATGATGGCTAGCGCGACATCACCACTGGTGCGCCCTCGAAGCCGAATCAGCTCGATCCCGATGCCAGCGGCTATCGCGGCCACCAGGGCAGTGATCAGGGGTTGTTGGTCCAGCAAGACACCCACCGCGACTCCCGCAAACGCGACGTGGCCCATCCCGTCGCCGATCAAGGATAGCCGTCGCTGGACCAGGAAGATGCCAACCAACGGCGCGGACAGCCCGACGAAGAAGGCCGCGAGCAAGGCGTAGCGCATGAAGTCCAGGGCCAGCATGTCGCCCATCAGGCGACCTCGACCTTCGACGTCGAGGTGTTGTCGTGGTGGCCAAGCAGCATGTGGCTCGCGCGACTGTGCCCCTGCGGCGAACCGTCGAAACTCACCTGGCCGGCGTCCATCTCGATGATGTGGTCGACCACGCCTTGAAGAGAGGCAAGTTCGTGCGTAACCACGAGCATCGTGACCCCGGTCTCGGCCAAGCGGTGCAGTACCTCGACGAGCCCGGACTGTGAGGCGTGGTCTACCCCAGCCGTGGGCTCGTCCATGATCAGCAGCCTGGGCTCGCCGACCAGTGCTCGAGCGATGAGAACGCGTCGTTGCTGACCACCGGAGAGAGTGGCGACGTCGGCTCCGGCCCGGTCAGTCAGATTCACGGTGGCCAGCGCTTCATCCACCAGGAGGCTGTCCCGGCGGGTGGCAGTCCGCCACCAGGGTCGGTGCGGCAACCGGCCGGTGGAGACCACCTCGCGGACGGTGGAACGCACCGATCCGGACAGGGTATGCCGTTGCGGCACGTAGCCCAGTTGACTGCGGTCGCGCTGGTTTAGCGGAACCCCGAGCACCTCGACCTCGCCCGCAAGGTGCTCGTTGAGCCCGAGCAGTCCCCGGACCAGGGTCGACTTGCCCGACCCGTTCGGGCCAAGGACTGCCAGCACCTCACCGGGGGCCATCCTGAAGGTCAGATCGGAGACCACGACGCGCCCGGCATACCCGAAAGCAGCCGAGCGCGCCGTGACCACCATGGGGTCATCGCTGGTCACGAGCAGCCTTGCCCCTCGCGCAGCGCCTCGAGGTTGGCCCGCATGATCTCGATGTAGTCCTCGCCGGGCGAGGCGTCGGTGACTCCCTCGACTGGGTCCAAGACCTGGACCTGTGCCCCGGTCTCGCGGGCAACGGTCTCGGCTATCTCAGCGCCAAGCAGGACTTCGGAGTACACGGTGTCGGCACCCGACTCTTCGACGATCTCGCTGACCTCGGCCAGCCGCGCCGCTGAGGGCTCGGAGTCCGGCTCCAGCCCAGTGATCCCGATCTGCTGGAAGCCATAGGTTTCAGCGATGTAGGCGAAGGCCGAATGGCTCGTAACCATGTCCTTCTGCGTGCACGAGGCCAACCCTGTGTCGTAGTCATCCTTGAGGGTGCTCAGCTCGGCGACCAGCTTTTCGGCGTTGTCTTGGTAGGTCTGCGCATTGTCGGGATCGACCTGCCCCAGCTGGTCAGCGATCGCTTGGGAGACGTCGGCCATTCGCGCGGGGTCCAGCCAGAAGTGGGGATCCGTTGTGCCGTGGTCGTCCTCGTCTGCGTGCTCCTCCTCAGAGTGGCCCTCTTCTTCTTCGGTGTGGGCTGCCTCATCACCGTGGTCACCCTCGTCTGCGTGCTCTTCCTCGGAGCCTTCTTCGCCGCTGGCTTCGAGAAGATCCGCTGCAACGTTGACATCAAAGGCGTGGTCCGCCGCTTGACCTTCGACGGCTTGGTCGACGGCAGGCTGGAGGTTGGAGGAGTAGATCACCAGATCGGCCTGTTTGACCCCGGCCACGGTCTGCGGGCTCAGCTCGGCGTCGTGCGGATCGACGCCCGGTGAGGTGAGAGTCTCCACCGTGGCCAGGTCACCTACGATCCGGCTCGTCGCGAACTCCAACGGGTAGAAGCTCACTATTACATCCATCGCCTCTTGCTGATCAGGAGCGGTTGAAGCGGACTCTTCCGAATCACCGCAACCGGAAAGGATGAGAGCGGCCAGCGGCAGGGCGGCAAGGACGGGCAGACGCGAAGAAGGCATACCCCAGACTGAAGCACAATGGTAATCATTGTCAATATCACGCTGATGACGTTGGCTAGGGCATTGAGAGCGGAGGAGTCATTTTGTGGTCGTCACCGAACTCACCGGGTGAGCAACAAGGATCACCCCATCCAATGTTGTCGTCGTTCTCGGGAGGTGAGTCGATGAGCGTCGGACCGCAAGCGCAGCCTTGTCCGCGCCAGGCTTGAATGCCTTCGCGGACGGCGAGGGCTGCGATCACTAGGCCGGCGATCGGGTCGGCCCATGACCAGCCGAGGGTGGCATTCAGGAGCAGGCCGGTGAGCAGCACAGCCGATAGATAGGTGCACAACAGGGTCTGGGTTGAGTCGGCGACCACAGCGCTCGAGCCCAGGCTCCTGCCGGTTTGTCGTTGGGCCCAGGACAAGAAGGGCATGATCGCGAGCGAGGCGATCGCCAGGGCGATCCCCACTCGGGAAGGCTCGGGTTCATGGTCACCGATCAGCGACCGGATCGCCATAGCGCCCACGTATGCGGCGAGAGCAAAGAACGACAGGGCCATCAGCCGCAAGGCCAGACGTTCGCGGCTCTCGGGGAAGCGGTGGCGGAACTGCCACAGGATGATCAGCCCACTGCTGACCTCCACGAGGGAGTCCAAGCCGAACCCGACCAGCGCGACAGATCCCGCCGCAAGACCGGCGAGGATCGCGATGATGGCCTCGATGACGTTGTAGGACACTGCCGCCGCGGCCAGCCACTGCGCGCGCCGACCGAGTTTCCGGCGTTGAACAGGGTCGCTGACGAACGCAGCGGAATGCCGGTGCTCGCTCATCACCTCAAGGCCTCGCCGTAGGTGGGGCACAACACCACGGCGTCACCTGTTGCCGTTAAAAGCTCCTCGGCAGCAGCGAAAACCTTGAGTACCGATGCAGGGTGACGCAACGAAAACACCGACGCCCTCCCGGCGGGCCGCGACTCGACCAAGCCACAGTCACGCAAGCAAGCCAGGTGCTTGGAGACAGTCGATTGCGCCAGATGCAGATGAGCAGTCAACTCGGCAACGTTGTGCTCACCAAGGAGCAGATGCCGCAAGATCGCCACCCGCGACGGGTCGCCCATCCCGCGGAACAGGCAGGCCGCTGCCCTACTCGCAGCCATCTCGTCGAGGCCTTCAGCACCATCCCGGACCGTGTCCACACTTATCGCCACGGGGCGATAATAGCGTCATAAACGGACGGGTTGTCAAGAGTGCCAGCGCCGACTGGACTGTCACCGCGACGACCGTGCGTCCGTGGTTACGGCGTCAGCCTTGTCGTGCTTTGAGGCGGGGATTCTGTCTGTTGATGACGTAGGTGCGTCCGCGGCGGCGGACGATTTGGGATCCGGGTTGATCTTTCAGGGACCTCAGGGAGTTGCGGACTTTCACGTTCCCACCTTTCGTATGCCGGTTGTTGGGTGTCGTTGCCCTGGCCGCGGCCGAGCAATGGCGGAAGTCATGCCACGCGCGTGATCGGTCCGAGCCAGGGCTCGAAGCCATCGTGGGCCACCGCCCAGCCGATACCACGGTCGCCTACTTCATTGTGGGTGAGTAGGCACCGTTGGAAGGTTTCGCGAATGACGTCTGCCTCGTCGTCGAGGCCGGTGACCGTGATTCTCGTGAGCGGCTTGGAAAGCCCCCAGGATCCGAGGGATCCGACGCTGAGCTGCCCGCCGGCTCCTTGCCAGCCACAGATCTCGCCGGGGCGGCTGGGGAGCCAAAAGCACCCGCGGGAACGTCGCGGGCCACCGCCGATCGATTCGATGGCCTCCAGCAACCGGCCAGGGTGTAGGGGCAGCGCTGAGTGCAGATCCACGGTCCAGACGTCGTCGTGGGCCGGCGGGCGACCTGGTGTGCGACGTACCTCGGCGACCCACGACTCCGCAGCATTGTGGCGGCGCCTTCGGCTCATGATCGTGCGAGCGTCCAGACCACTGGTGTCCCCGACGATGGGGACCCCCGGGCGGGCCAGCGCGCTGACCAAGGCGCTGCCCTGGCCGGTGGAGGTGCCGCTGAGGGCGATGTGATCGGCATACTCGATGATCGCGGCACCGGCTTCGCCGACCCCTCGCTCATCCTCGTCGCTGGAGTGCAGTCCCCGCTCGCACAACAGATCGTCGCCGAGGAGGTCCTCGACCAGCGTTTCGCCCTCGAGCGCGGCGACCACGTTGGCGATCGGCACTCCCGCGCGTCCCTCGTGGGCGCTGACCCGGCATACCTGAGTGGCCTGCGCCCCGACCGGTAGGTGTGCGATGACAACGTCCCACCTACCGTCTTCGGTGAGCTGGCGCAAAATGGGCACTACATCTTCACGGATCGCGCAGGGCACGCACGCGTGTTGCAGTTCGATGACGGTGTGGTCCAGAGTCCCGGTGACGTCGCTGACGATACGGTGCAACCGCTGCTCGGCGACATCGATGCGATGCTGCACGACCACAGCCTGGGGCAGGTCCCACTGCAAAGCGATCGTTGCTGCTGCCATCGGCGCCTCGGCGATACCCGTCACCACCACGACCGGAGCGCGACTCATCGTGAGCGCCCGTAGCGTCGCTCGAACCGTTCGACCCGCCCAGCGGTGTCGAGCACCCGGCCCCGCCCGGTCCAGAACGGGTGACTGGCGCTGGACGCGTCCACGTCGATGACCGGGTATGCGGCCCCTTCCCACTGGATCTTCTCCGATGCGGTCATCGTCGACCGGGTCAGAAAGCTCACCCCGGCCGAGCGGTCGCGAAACACGACCGGCCCGTAGGGCGGATGCACATTCTTCTTCACGCTATGCCTCTTCCATGTAGAGTATGAGAATCGTTCTCGTATTCTACACGGAAGGCTGCTCATGTCTCGCTCCTGCCAGGTCACTGGCGCTAGCCCCGGTTTCGGCCACCGGATCTCCCGCTCGCACCGTCGCACCACACGCCGCTTCAACGCCAACGTTCAGGACAAGCGCTACTGGGTTCCTCGCCTCGGGCGTCACGTCCGGATCCGGGTGAGCCCTCGCGGGATCCGCACCATTGACCGGCGCGGCATCGATGCGGTCGTGACCGACCTGATTGCGCGCGGTCAGACGTTCTGATGACTTCCCGAACGGGTGAGGTACGCCGCGCACACGTCGAGTTCAAGGAGCCCCGCTAATGGCCAAGAAAAGCAAGATCGCCGCGCAACGCCGACGCGAGACGACAGTGGCTCAGTACGCCGACCGAAGGGCTGCCCTCAAAGAGAGCGTTCGCACCGCAACAACCCTGCAGGAACGGCGTGCAGCGGTCGCCACTCTGAACCGGCTGCCCCGCGATGCCAGCCCGGTCCGGCTTCGCCACCGCGACCAGGTGGACGGTCGGCCCCGCGGATACGTAGGCAAAGTCGGGTTGTCCCGGATCCGCTTCCGTGAACTAGCCCACCGTGGCGAGCTGCCCGGAATGACAAAGTCCAGCTGGTGAGGCCGCCACCCAAACCACCCACGCCCAAAGCGCGTCGCGGGGGGCCAGATGGGCCACTCCTAGCCCTATGCCAAGGCGCCCGGTGTCGCGCCCTGTGGCACCTGGCGGGCACTGAGGGGCTGTTCAAGGCCACCGTGGCCAGCACCACCGGTGGCCTGCTCATCGCAGCGGACTGCCTCGGGCCGTGCCACCTCGGCG
>JBGTGC010000042.1:0-22576 GCA_041746935.1 Dermatophilaceae bacterium | reverse complement strand
CAAGCAGCGCGGCCGGATCGCCACTGCGGATCAGGGTCGTCGTCTCCCCGTGAAGTTCCTCGATCGTGCCCTGACGCACCAACCGGCCGTTGGCGATGATCACCACGTCGTCCACCGTCTGCTCGACCTCGCTGAGCAGGTGCGAACTGATCAGGATGGTCTTGCCTTCGGCGGCCAGCGCGCGCAATAAACCGCGCAACCAGCGAATGCCCTCGGGGTCTAGTCCGTTGGCTGGCTCGTCGAGGATGAGCACCTGGGGGTCGCCCAGCAGCGCCGCGGCCAGGCCCAGGCGCTGCCGCATTCCCATCGAGTAGCCCCCGGCCCGTTTGCGCGCTGCTGCCGGTATGCCGACCAGCTCGAGCATTGCGTCAACCCGAGTGTCGGGAATCTGATGGGTGGCCGCCAGCACGCGAAGGTGATCCCGGCCGCTGCGGCCGGGGTGGAAGTTGGTGGCCTCCAGCGCCGCTCCGACGACGTTCATCGGGGCTGGCAGGTCGGCATACTTTTGACCGCCGATGAGCCCCTCACCGGCGCTCGGCTTCACCAACCCCAAGAGCATGCGTAGGGTCGTCGTCTTGCCGGCACCGTTGGGGCCCAAGAAGCCGGTGATCCGCCCGGGCTGCACCTCGAAGGTGAGGTCGTTGACGGCGGTGAAGTCTTTGAAGGATTTAGCCAGTCCTCGGATCTGAATATCCGTCTTGGCGGTCGATGGCGCAGGGCTGCGATGACTCATGGCGGTAGTCAATCAGTCCGAATGGGTACGGCGCATCAGCAAAAGGGATGAACCGTCCGGACGAGATCTCACCACGGTTGGACTCTTTGGCGCGCTTGGATCACCCCTGCATCCGGCGCGCGCCGCAACAGTGGTCCTCAGTAGGCAGGAGTCGCAGGAAATGAGCGCCGACAAATCGGTGCCTGTGAGGAGTCAAGGGTGGAGGTGTTGCCGAGCGCCTGACCCGACGGCGCCCCCGGCAGGATTCGAACCTGCGCTCCCGCCTCCGGAGGGCGGTGCTCTATCCCCTGAGCTACGGGGGCAACAGCGAGCCAGGCTAGCAGCAGGAAGGCGGCGCAATGACATCGTGTTTAGGCTTAAGCGATGGCTACCGCGACAACGAACGATCTACTCCGTCAGGTCAGCGTCACCGCTGCCGAGATCTTCTGCGCTGGGGGAGCGCTCGCGGCTGACGCCACCCGCTTGGCGCCAGCCGGGCCGGCAGGTCGCCCGTCCGATCCACCGGGGATCGGCTGGTTGGCTGCCGCATCGATCTGTATCTGGGCTGGGTCACCGTGGCGACGTGTGCCAACGTCTGCACCGCCTTCGTCTCTAGTGGCATTAAGCCAAGCCCAGGCGTGAGCGAGCCCGTGGCTGCGCTCGTCTTGGGTGTCGTGGCGGGGCTACGTGTCATCTTTGCCCGAGCCCTAGGAGGCCGGTATGCAGTAGCGGTCGCGATGGCGTGGGGCTTGCCTGGATCAGCGTGGCCCGGATCACTGCTGAGCCCGAGTCCATCGTCACCGACGTGGCAGCCGGCCTCGTGGCCCTCTTGGTGCTCACGGCCCCAGTCCCGATCGCGCATAGGATCGCCCGGTGACCCCCGAGCAACTTGCCGACTCCATTCGCGACGCCGTCAACCAGGCCCACGAAGCCGGTGACCTGAGCGCACCGCAGGTCCCGAGTGTCCGGGTCGAGCGTCCACGCAGCCGTGAGCACGGAGACTGGTCGACGAACGTGGCGTTACAGCTCGCTAAGTCGGCCGGTATGTCGGGGCGCCAGGTGGCTGACATCCTGGCCGCCCGGCTGGGCGTAGTGGAGGGTGTCGCGCGGGCCGAAGTCGCAGGCCCGGGGTTCATCAACATCACGGTCGAGGCGGCAAGCGCCGGCGCGTTGGCCAAGTCGATCGTCGACACCGGCACCTCCTACGGTGACAACCAGGAACTGGCCGGTCAGGTCATCAACCTCGAGTTCGTCTCGGCCAACCCCACCGGTCCGTTGCATCTGGGCCATACCCGCTGGGCGGCGCTCGGGGACTCGCTGCGCCGATTGCTGCAGGCCAGCGGCGCGGAGGTCGTCGCAGAGCACTACTTCAACGACGCCGGCGCGCAGATGGACAAGCTCGGCGCATCGATTTTGGCCTCAGCGGTGGGTGAGGCGCCGCCCGAGGGCGGCTATTCCGGTGCCTACGTCGACGCGCTCGGCGTGCAGTTGGACGACGCCTCGCCCGGGTGGTCCGACCTGCCCCGAGATGAGGCGTTGGCCATCGCACGGGAGCACGGGTCCGAGCTGCAGGTTCAGCAGATCAAGGACACGCTGGCCGCGTTCTCGGTGCACTTCGACGTGTGGTTTTCCGAGAAGTCGCTGCACGATTCGGGTGCCGTGGAGTCTGCTGTGCAGCGGTTGCGCGAGCAGGGTCACGTCTTCGAGGCCGATGGTGCGGTGTGGCTACGCACCACGGACTTCGGTGACGACAAGGACCGGGTGCTGCTGCGGGCCAACGGGGAGCCGACCTACTTCGCCTCCGATGCTGCCTACTATCTGAGCAAGAAGGACCGCGGTTTCGAGCGCAAGATCTACATGCTTGGCGCTGATCACCACGGTTACGTCAATCGATTGAAGGCCATCGCGGCGTGTGCTGGAGATGACCCCGAGCGCAACATCGAAGTGCTGATCGGGCAGCTGATCAATATCTCCGGTGAGCGGATGGGCAAACGCCGCGGCAACGCGATCAACCTCACCGACCTGCTGGAGTGGATCGGTGCCGACCCGGTGCGCTACTCACTCGCCCGCTTCCCCGCCGACTCGCCGCTGGATCTCGACGGTGAAGCGATGCGGGAACGCACCAACGACAATCCGGTCTTCTACGTTCAGTACGCCCACGCGCGGACCTGCAATGTCGACCGACTGGCCCAACAGGACGGCATACAGACGAGCGAGGGTTTTGACCCTGCTCTGTTGACGCACGAGTCAGAGTCCGCGCTCTTGGCGATCTTGGGGGACTTTCCTCGGATCGTTGCTCAAGCGGCCTCGCTGCGTGAGCCCCACCGGGTTGCCCGCTATCTGGAAGATCTGGCCGGGCGATACCACAAGTGGTACGACGACTGCCGAGTGCGGCCGATGGATCCAGATGAGGCGATCACCGACCTTCATCGCACGAGGCTGTGGTTGAACAACGCGACCCGGCAAGTGCTGGCTAACGGACTCGATCTATTGGGCGTCGGTGCGCCGGAGCGGATGTGATGGTGGATCCCAGCCCACTTCGTATTGCCCTGTTGGGTTTTGGCACGGTGGGCAAAGCCGTTGCCGAAGAACTGATCAGACACGCGGATCTGTATGCGCGGCGCGCTGGGCGGCCACTGGAGTTGAGCGGCGTGGCCGTGCGTGATCTGTTGCGCGAGCGCGACCTGGGCGTGGTGCCAGATGAACTGCTCAGCAACGATGCCGCAGCCGTGGCGGCCGGAGCCGACCTCGTGGTCGAAGTCATGGGAGGGATCGATGCTGCGTCGGCCCTGATCGAGCAGTCCTTGCGCGCCGGGACACCAGTGGTCAGCGCCAACAAGCAGTTGATTGCCGCCCAGGGGATCCGCCTGCACGCACTAGCCCACGAGCACGGAACCACGTTGGACTACGAGGGGGCCGTCGTGGCTGCGGTTCCGGTGCTGCGGGTCGTGCGTGATGCCTTGTCGGGGGATCGAATCACCTCGATCAGCGGCATCGTGAACGGTTCGACGAACTATGTGCTCGACATGGTGGCGCGACACGGGCTCGGCTTCGCTGAGGCGGTCGAACGCGCGGCTCAGTTGGGCTATTTGGAGGCCGACCCCACTGAGGACCTCGAAGGAATCGACGCGGCCGCCAAGATCGTCATCCTCGCGAGGCTGGCCTGGGGGGTCGATGTCGGTATGCAGGATGTCCAGCGCAAGGGAATCGCGGGGCTGAGCGACGATGACTTCGCTGCAGCAGCAGGATCGGGCCAGGTCATCAAGTTGGTGGCCTCGGCCTGGGTGTCTGGAGATCGCCATCACCCGCGGGTCGAACTCGCAGTGCGACCCGTGAGCCTGGGGGCAGATGATCCGCTGGCGCAAGTCAGGGAAAGCCAGAACGAGGTGGTCATCGAGGCAGAGTTGGCTGGCGCATTGCGCCTGCATGGTGCGGGGGCTGGGGGCACCGAAACGGCCTCGGCTGTGCTGGGTGACATCGTCAATGCCGCGAGAGCCATGTCAGGGTGATATCGTGACTCACGCCTCAAGGGGCATGACATCGGAGCATCTAGTGCCCGATTGCGAGTTGGGCCCACAGGGCGAGTCGCAACTTCGCTGACATCCTCACTCGGCTAGGTTTGCCACGGTGAGTGCCGTCATCGGTAGCGACCGATCTGAGATCTCAACCAGCACTTTCCACGGCGCATAGCGCTGATCCACTGATGACCCTCACTCCGGCCGGACCCGGAGGGACGGACAAAAAAGGAACCTCTGTGACTGAAACCACTGACGTAGCGGCCACCTCCAAGACTGGCTCGCTGAGCGCGATGCGCCTAGCAGATCTGCAGCGCATGGCTGGGGGAATGGGTATCTCGGTCAGCCCGAAAATGCGCAAGGCCGACCTCGTGTCGGCCATCCGAGGCGCTCAGGGCAGTTCAAGTGCCAGCCGAGGCGCGGGAATCGTGAAGCCGGCCGCTAAGAATGGCCACACGAAGGCTGACGTGACGCCACCGGCCATCCAGGCTGAATCACGCAATGGCGCTGCCGCTCACGAGGACTCCGCCGAGCCCAACGCCGAAGGTAGCGGCCAGGACCAGCCCGCCACGTCGGACGAGGCACGCGCTGAGGCACGTAGCGACGGCAAAGAAAGCCGTGGGAACGACAACCGCGGAGGCGATAATCGCGGTGGCGATAACCGCGGAAATGACAACCGCGGAAATGACAACCGCGGAAATGACAATCGGGGCAGTGATAACGACAACCGCGGCGGAGCCGATGACGACGGGCGCGGGGGTCGACGACGTCAGCGTCAGCGGGGTCGCGATCGCAAACGTGGCCGCGGGCCCGCCAACCAGCAAGGCGGCGGATCGCGCGAGAACTACCAGGACGACCAAGAGGGTGGCTATTCCGAAGAGGATGTTCTCGTCCCCGTGGCGGGAATCGTCGATGTCCTCGACAGCTACGCCTTCATCCGCACCACGGGCTATCTGCCCGGCTCGACCGACGTCTATGTCCCGATGGGCATGGTCCGCCGCAACGGCCTGCGCAAGGGTGATGCGGTTGCCGGAGCCATCAAGGCACCGGTAGGCGCAGAGCAGGAAGCGCCGCCGCAGCAGGGTGGCGGCAAGAACAATCGTGGCAAGTTCAACGCCTTGGTGCGTCTGGACAGCATCAACGGCATGACGCCGGACGAAGCGAAGAGGCGGCCGGAATTCGGCAAGCTCACCCCGCTATACCCCCAAGATCGCCTCCGCCTGGAGACCGACAACAAGAACCTTACGACGCGGATCATCGACCTTGTCGCCCCGATCGGCAAAGGCCAGCGAGGCCTGATCGTCTCCCCGCCCAAGGCGGGTAAGACGTTGGTGCTGCAGTCGATCGCGAACGCGATCACGACCAACAACCCAGAAGCGCACTTGATGATCGTTCTCGTCGATGAGCGCCCTGAAGAAGTGACCGACATGCAGCGCACCGTCAAGGGGGAGGTCATCGCCTCGACCTTCGACCGGCCGGCTGAAGACCACACCACGGTTGCCGAGTTGGCTATCGAGCGTGCCAAGCGGTTGGTCGAGTTGGGCGGGGACGTCGTCGTGTTGCTGGACTCCATCACCCGTCTGGGACGGGCCTACAACTTGGCCGCGCCCGCCAGTGGCCGCATCTTGTCCGGTGGTGTCGACTCCAGCGCTCTCTATCCCCCCAAGCGCTTCTTCGGTGCTGCTCGCAACATCGAAGAGGGCGGGTCATTGACCATTCTGGCTACGGCATTGGTCGACACCGGCTCCAAGATGGACGAGGTCATCTTCGAGGAGTTCAAGGGCACGGGCAACATGGAGTTGCGGTTGTCTCGGCACCTCGCCGACCGCCGGATCTTCCCGGCGGTCGACGTGAACCCCTCGGGCACGCGTCGCGAAGAAATTCTGCTGTCCGGCGAAGAGCTCAAGATCGCCTGGAAGCTGCGCCGAGTGCTGACCGCGCTGGACTCTCAGCAGGCCTTGGAGTTGCTGCTGAACCGTCTGCGGAACACTCGCAACAACTACGAGTTCCTCACCCAGGTGCAGCAGACCGCCTCGATCAAGCTGGACGACGAAGACTGAGCCCTACCCTCGTCGCAGTGCAGGAATGCGCCGCGGTCGGCATACGTTAGTCAATCGTTGTGCCTTCTGGCACACTCATCCGTTGGCCTACCGGTTCACGCTTGTGCATCAGCACGGCGACCCGGAGGAACACCACCCAAGGAGAATCACGTGAAGAAGAACATTCACCCCGAATACATCGAGACTCAGGTCACCTGCACGTGCGGAGCAACGTTCACCACCCGCAGCACCGCTGCCGGGGGCAAGGTCAGCGCCGACGTGTGCTCGCAGTGCCACCCCTTCTACACCGGCAAGCAGAAGATCCTCGACACCGGTGGCCGCGTGGCCCGCTTCCAGGAGCGCTACGGCAAGAAAGCCGCAAAGTAGCGGTCGCTTCTTACTTGTCATTGCACACACACACCCACTCAGTCCGGAGGCGGCATGGATGCTTCAGCCGCCCCGCTGGTGGCCGAATTCCTCGCGATCGAAGAGCGGCTCGCCGATCCATCGGTGCATGCTGACCCGGCGGTCTTCCGCAAACTCACCAAACGGTACGCAGCGCTGTCACCGACAGTGGCTGCATACCGTGCGTGGCAAGCGGCTAGCGAAGACCACGCCGCAGCGCGCGAGTTGGCGCTCGAAGACGAGGGATTTGCTGCGGAGGTGCCCGCTCTAGCTGACGCTGAAGACTGCACTGCACAGGAACTGCGACGGTTGCTGCTGCCACGCGATCCCGACGACGACCAGGACGCCATCCTCGAGGTCAAAGCGGGTGAAGGCGGTGCCGAGTCGGCGCTATTTGCCGGCGACATCGTGCGGATGTATCTGCGGTACGCCGAGCGGCGGGGGTGGCGCGCCGAGGTTTTGGACGCCACCGAGTCCGATTTGGGCGGCTACAAGGACATCCGGGTGGCGGTGCAGGCCAGCGGCATCCAAGCGATGGGTGAGGCCCCCTGGGCCAGGCTGAAGTACGAGGGTGGAGTGCATCGCGTGCAGCGCGTGCCCGTCACCGAGAGTCAGGGGCGGGTCCATACCTCTGCCGTCGGCGTCCTGGTGATGCCCGAAGTGGAGGACCCCGAGGACGTCGAGCTCGAAGCCAACGATCTGAAGATCGATGTTTTCCGATCCAGTGGGCCTGGCGGACAGAGCGTCAACACCACCGACTCGGCCATTCGCATCACCCACCTGCCCACAGGCACCGTGGTTTCCTGCCAGAACGAGAAGTCGCAGCTGCAAAACAAGGAGTCTGCGATGCGCGTGCTCCGGGCTCGGCTTCATCAACTGGCCGTGGACGAGGCCGAGGCGGAAGCATCAGCGCAGCGTCGCAGCCAAGTGCGCACCGTTGACCGCAGCGAGCGCATCCGCACGTACAACTACCCGGAAAACCGCATCGCGGATCACCGCACTGGGTTCAAGGCCTACAACCTGGATCACGTTTTGGACGGCGACCTCGACCCGGTGGTGGTCTCGGCGATGGAGGCCGACGAAGCGGCCCGACTCGCGGGCTTGGCCGACACGTCGTCGTGAGCGCGCTGATCGACTCGCTGCTGCGAGCGGCGACCACGCAACTCAAGGACGCCGGAATCGCGAGTGCACGCGCCGATGCCGAAGTGCTACTCGGCGCGACGCGAGAGATCTCCCGCAGCGAGGTCCTGCGCTTGGCGATGCTTGGCCGGGCGCTCGATGACACCGAAGCCTCGGCATACCTCGATCTCGTCGCGCAGCGCGCTCATCGGATCCCGCTTCAACACCTCACCGGGTATGCCGACTTCGCCGGGATCCGTCTGCGCGTCGGTCCCGGGGTGTTCATCCCCCGCCCCGAAACCGAAGTGCTGGTGGATCGGGCGCACGAGGTCGCGGGCGACCAGGCACATCCGACGATCGTCGACCTGTGCACGGGAAGCGGCGCGATCGCCGCTGCGCTGAAGCACCGACTGCCAGCCGCCAACCTCTACGCCGTGGAGGTGTCGGCCCATGCGCATGCTTGGGCGCAACAGAACTTAGACCGGTTGGGTCTGGATATCACACTACTGCACGGTGACGGCCGAACTGCCTTCGCTGACCTCGAGGGGCAGGTGGACCTCGTCACCTGCAACCCGCCTTATATTCCCACCGGCGCGGTGCCAGTTGACCCCGAGGTCAGACTGCATGATCCGTCGGTGGCGCTCTACGGCGACAGTGATGACGGATTGAAAGTACCCATGGAGATGGCGACGCGGGCCGCCGCCCTGCTGCGGCGCGGCGGCGTGCTACTCATGGAGCATGCCGAAAGCCAAGCCGCGGTGATCGAGAGATGCTTGCAGGACATGAACTGCTGGAGCACGACACGCGACCTCTGCGACTTGGCTGACCGCCCGCGGATGGTTGAAGCCACCCGGGTCTGAGCGAGAACTCACATGGCGCTGAAAATCCAAATGAGTAGGGCGACGATCAGCAGAACGCCCACAATGGTCCAAATGGTGCTGCGCGGCATTGAGAACTCCTTAGTCAGGGCCGGGATCGATGCCCGGCCAGCAGAGCGACACTAGCCATCTGTCACGGGTCGCGCATCTTGAAAATGCGCAGGTCACCAAACCGCACACAGGCTGCGCCCTGGAGGAGATGCCAGAATGTGCGGCGTGATCCTCGACTGCCGTGATGCCACCGCGCGTGCCGAGGCCGTGGCCCAGGCCGCTGAGGTCGTCCGCTCCGGGCGTTTGCTGGTGCTTCCTACGGACACCGTCTACGGAATCGGAGCCGACGCTTTCGATAAAATTGCGGTAGCGATGGTGCTGGCGGCTAAACACCGCAGCCGTGACATGCCTCCTCCGGTGTTGGTGCCCAGCCCCCGAACGGTCGACGGTTTGGCCACCGACGTTCCGCTATACGCCAAGATCTTGATGCGGGCCTTTTGGCCCGGCGCCCTGACCCTGGTGTTGCGCGCCCAGGGGTCGCTGTCATGGGACTTGGGCAAGACCAACGGCACCGTTGCCCTGCGTATGCCGCAAGATTCGGTGGCACTGGATGTGCTGTCCGAAGTTGGTCCGATGGCGGTCACCAGCGCGAACCTGACCGGGGAGCGGGCGGCTACCACAGCTCAGGAGGCCCACGAGCAATTGCGCGGAGCGGTGTCGATCTATCTCGATGACGGTCCCCGGCACGAGAAAGGCGCATCGACCATCGTGGATTGCACGGGCGAGGAGCCGGTCGTGCTACGTCACGGCTCGCTGTCGGCTGACTCCTTGCGTGAAGTCCTCGGTGACACGGCGCTGCACGACGCGCCGGTGCCTCCTGGCGAACCCGGACCCGAGTACGTGCTGACGGCACCGCGGCGATCGGTGAACGGGCCGCACCTGGTCGGCAGCGTGCGAGGCAGCGGGGTCCTCGCCTCATCTGGCGCGCTGCGCCGACTCGCGCCACGTGATGGCGAGGAGCCCACGGCACCCCCTACAGTGAGCATTTGAGCGCCGGAACCGGTCCGGTGGCAGGGAAGTAGGAGATGGCGTGAGCATCGAAATGACCCCGCAGACCTATTACGGACCCGACTTCGGCGCTCTGCTGAGTGCCGACCCGGAGATCGCCTCCCTGCTGGTCAGCGAGCTCGAGAGGCAACGCGGCGGACTGCAGCTGATCGCCAGCGAAAACCAAACCAGTCCAGCTGTGCTGGCTGCGCTCGGGTCGACGCTGTCGAACAAGTATGCCGAAGGCTATTCAGGCCGTCGTTACTACGGCGGTTGTGCGGAGGTCGACAAGGCCGAGACACTGGCCATCGAGCGCGCCAAGACCCTTTTCGGTGCTGATCACGCGAACGTTCAACCACACTCCGGGGCCAGCGCCAACCAGGCCGTATACGGCGCGTTCGCGTCGCCGGGCGACACCATCTTGGGCATGTCGCTGGATCACGGCGGGCACCTCACCCACGGATTCAAAGTCTCCTTCAGTGGCAAGTGGTTCAACGCCGTGCACTACGGGGTGTCCAAGGATACCGAGGACATCGACTACGACCAGGTCGAAGCGCTGGCCAAGGAGCACCGCCCCAAAATCATCATCGCTGGTGGTTCGGCGATCCCGCGGCTCATCGATTTCGCTCGCTTCCGGGCGATCGCCGACGAGGTCGGAGCCATCTTCTGGGTCGACGCAGCCCACTTCATCGGCCTCGTGGCCGGCAAGGCCATCCCGTCCCCGGTGGATCACGCCGACGTGGTGAGCTTCACGACCCACAAGGTGTTGCGCGGCCCTCGCGGTGGCGCGATCGTCTGCAAGGCCGAGCACGCCGCGAAGATCGACCGGGCTGTCTTCCCGATGATGCAAGGCGGTCCGTTGATGCATGCAGTGGCCGCTAAGGCGGTGAACTTCGCGGAGTGCGCGACCGCCGACTACCAGTCCTACGCGACATCGGTCATCGCCAACTCGCAAGCCTTGGCTGGTGCCTTGGACGAGCGCGGCATCCGGCCGATCACCGGTGGCACGGACACCCACCTGTCGTTGCACGACCTGCGCGGAGTGGGAGTCACGGGAGCCGACGCCGAGAAGCGGTGTGATGCTGCCGGCATCGTCTTGAACAAGAACGCCATCCCTTTCGACCCCGAGAAGCCAAACGTGGCCTCGGGCATCCGTGTCGGTGCGCCGTCGGTCACCACCCAAGGAATGGGTGTGGAGCAGATGACGCAGATCGCCGACGTCATCCACCGCGCAGTGACGGACACCGACGGGGACCCCCAGAATTCGACCGCAGCCGGGTTGCGCGATGAGGTCACGGCCCTCCTGACGCAATACCCCGCATACCCCGCACCCTGATGACGGATTGCTGCACGCAGCGACCTGCGATCAGGTGCTCCTCGGGCTAGCCGATGCGCGAGTACCTGTTGGTCCTGCTGACCGCAGCAATCTTCACCTTCGTCGCCACGACAGCCGTTCGCGCTCTGGCGCTCAAGGTCGGTGCCGTCACTCCGGTCAGGGCGCGCGATGTGCACTCGACACCCATCCCGCGGATGGGTGGGGTCGGCATGCTGATCGGTTTTGCGGCCGCGGTCCTCGTGGGGAGCCAGTTGCCGTTCCTGGGGCAGCTGTTCGACACTCCCGAGATCTATGGGGTGCTGGTGGCGGCCGTGATCATCACTGCCTTGGGCGCGCTCGATGATGTCCGGGAGTTGGATTGGCTGACCAAACTGGCAGGCCAGGTCGTCGCCGGCGGAGTGATGGCCTACTTCGGCGTGCAGTTGCTGAGCCTGCCGGTGTTCGGAGTCACCATCCTGCCCGAGCCCGTCTTGGTGGCGCTCACGATTCTGGTGGTGGTGATCTCGACCAACGCAGTGAACTTCGTGGACGGCCTGGACGGTCTCGCTGCCGGCGTGGTGCTGGTGTCGGCCGGTGCCTTCTTCGCCTGGACGTATCTGGTGAGCCGGGCCTTCGATCCGCCGAACGTGTTCTCCAGCGCAACGTTCATCACGGCTGCGCTGATGGGGTGCTGTCTGGGTTTTCTGCCGCACAACGTCCACCCGGCCCGCCTGTTCATGGGAGATGCCGGTGCGTTGCTGCTGGGGCTCCTACTCTCGGCGGCCACCATCTCGATGACCGGCAGTGTCGACCCGAACTCCAGTGTGGCCACGACCTCGGCGGTCACAGCATTCTTGCTGCCTGTGTTGCTCCCGGTGGCCATCATGGCCCTGCCCATTCTCGACATGGGTCTGGCGATCGTGCGACGGACAAGACGGGGCCAACTGCCGTGGAAGCCCGACGCGCACCACATCCACCACCAAATGCTGCGGATCGGCCATAGCCACCGCCGGGCCGTTGCGCTGTTATACCTCTGGTCGGCGCTCATCGCGGTGGGTGCAGTGTCTTTCGCCTATGTGCCGGTGTGGGTCTCGCTGGTGGGCATTGGCGCGGTGCTGGCGTTGGCGGCAACGCTGACCTGGAGTCCCTGGGCGCGAAAAACCGGGAGCCCGTTGTGAATATTTTCACAAAGTGGCGACATGGGGCTGGGGCGTCGCTTTCGCCGTCCCCTTCGTCCGCGCGGACGGGCGCCGCGTCGGAGCCCCCGCGCGTCGATGCTGGCACGGTGGTCCAGGCCATGAATCGACGAGCTTTGATAGCGGCCGGGAGTATGGCCGTGCTCGTCGCCCTTGGCTGGTGGGTGTTCGCCGACTTCGGCGCGGCCGGCGCGGCGATGATCGGTTCCTTGATCGCCGTAGTGGCCTTTAGTAGCGGGATATGGAGCGTTGTGAAAGTGCTGCAATATTTGCCGGGCGCCGAGGTGCCTGGTGCGATGGCGCTCTTCCTAGCGCAGCTGTTGTTGCTGGTCAGCGCCGTGCTAGTGCTCCAGGATCAGAGCTGGCTGAACTCACGAGCGGCAGCGGTGGGGCTCTTCGCCACCGCCCTGGCGCATCAGATCGGCATGGTCAGTGGATTCCTGGGGACGCGAACGCTCTTGGTGCAGACACCTCTTCCCGGTGATCGGCTGCCATGATGGAGCGCATGGATTCAACGACACCGCGCCCCAAAGGTGACCCACTGCCGCCCCGACACGTGGTGCATGGATCGGCCCGGGAAACGGATGCGGCCACCGGGGTGCTGGCCTACCTGCTGGGCGGCGTGATGCTCTTCGGGGGGATCGGTTGGCTGCTCGACGAGTGGTGGGGGACGGGGTTTGCCGTTCCGGCGGGACTGCTCATTGGGATGACGTTGTCCCTATACGTGGTCGTACTCCGGTATGGTTCACCCTGACTTCCCCAGTGATGCGCGGCGCCGTGATCTGGGCATGCCCAGTCCATGCCAGTAGGACCAAGGAGATTCCGTGACTATCACTTCGGCCGTTCGCTTGCCGATGTCCGAGTTCCCCCCCGAGCCCTCCACGTTCTGGCAGCCGATGGTGAGGTTCGGCACGGTCGACGTTTTCGGCTCTGAGATGACCTTGGCCATTACCCGTCCGATGATCGTGATGGCGCTGTCGGTCGCGCTCTTGTCGTGGTGGTTGATTGCCACAACGAAGCGTGCGGCAGTGGTTCCGAGCAAGGGCCAGTGGATGACCGAGAAGGTCTATGACTTCGTCCGCAACGACGTAGCACGCGACATGATCGGCTCCAAGGAGTTCATGCGCTTCGTGCCGCTTTTGTTCTCCATGTTCGTGCTCATCCTGGCCAACAACTGGGCCGGGATCATCCCGCCCATCCAGTTGCCAACGTTCGGTCGGGTAGGTTTCCCCATTGCCCTGACCCTTGTGGTCTACGTGGTCTATCACTGGATCGGTGTCCAAAAGCACGGACTCCTGGGCTACTTCAAGTTCATGGTGCCCCCGGGGCTGCCCGTGCTGATGGTGCCCTTCATCTTCTTGCTGGAGCTCATCACGTTCTTCCTCACCCGGCCCCTGACGTTGGCGCTGCGACTCTTCGGCAACATGTTTGCTGGTCACATGCTGCTGCTGGTCTTCAGCTTAGGCGCGTGGGAACTCTTCACCCAGGGCGGATTCCTCGCGCTGGTCGCCTTCCCAGCCTGGGGGATGACGTTTCTCATGGTGCTCTTCGAAGCGTTGGTCCAGTTCCTTCAGGCCTACGTCTTCGTGCTCTTGGCCGCCTCCTACATCGGTGGGGCTCTCGCAGACGAACACTGATTCGCTGCTCACGGTTCGACAACTGAATACTCTTGCCGCCGGCGGTCTTCGCCTCCGGGACAAACACACAGAAAGAGAAGTGACGTGGAAGGTAACATCACCCTCATTGGCTACGGCCTCTCGACCATCGGCCCGGCCATCGCCGTCGGCCTGATCTTCGCCGCCTACATCAATGGCGTCGCTCGTCAGCCGGAAGCAGCGAACCTGCTGCGCCCGATCGCGATCCTGGGCTTCGCCCTCGCCGAGGCGCTCGCGATCTTCGGTCTGGTCCTCTTCTTCCTTTAACCCGTCGCTGGACATGAAGTTCCAGCAGTTCACCGGATGCCGCCAGTCGGCATCGAGCAAGAGGAGACCACAGTGCAGTCATTCGCTGACACCTTGACCACAGTCGCGCTTTTCGCGGCTGCGGAGGATCCAGAGGCTGAAGCACTCCCGATCCTGCCCTACTGGCCCGAGTTGATATTCGGGTTGGTGGCCTTCACGATTTTGTTCTTCGTCGTGAAAAGCAAGGTCGTGCCCAATCTTGAGAAGGCGTATGCAGACCGCACCGCCGCCATCGAGGGGGGCATGGAGGAGGCCGAGCAGGCTCAGGCCGAGGCCGAGGCGGCGCGCCAGAAATACATTGATCAGTTGGCGCATGCCCGCGACGAGGCTGCCAAGATCCGTGAGGATGCCAAGGAGCAGGGCGCGGCGATCATCGCCGAGATGCGTCAGCAGGCCAAGGATGAGGCCGCCCGGATCACCTCGACTGCGCACAAGCAGATCGAAGCCGAGCGCCAGCAGGCCATGGTCAGCCTTCGTAGCGAGGTCGGTCAGATCTCCACGGACCTGGCGAGCCGGATCGTCGGCGAGTCGCTGACCGACGAGACCCGTCAAAGCGGAGTGGTGGAGCGGTTCCTAGCTGAGCTGGAATCCAGCACGGCTGATGATGCGGCAGTAAGCCCGGCGCAGGCACCCTCTGGCGGGGATTCCTGATGCAGGGAGCCTCCCGCGCTTCGCTCACGGCTGCTCGTCGAGCCCTCAACGAGGTGCTGGACGGCGACGTCGACGCGGCCCGTATCGGGGAAGACCTTCTGGCTGTGTCTGGAGTGCTGGGCGGCTCCGCTGTCTTGCGGCGTGCGGTGGCGAATCCCTCCCGTGAGGGTCGCGATCGGTCGACGCTCGTGGACCGGTTGTTTGCCGGTCGTATCAGCGATGGTGCGCAGCACACCGCCCGCGCGGTCGCTCGCCAGCGCTGGACGCGCGACGGGGACGTCACGTTGGCGCTCGAGGAGTTGGCCATCGAGGCATTCCTCGCCGGGGCGCAGCAGCATGGGCGACTGGGGCAGGTCAACGACGAGTTGTTCCGGTTCGGCCGGATCGTCGGTGGGAACGCTGACCTCCAGTCAGCGCTGAGTGACCGACGCGCAGGTGAGCGAGCCAAGGGCGACCTCGTGAAGCAACTGCTCAGCGACAAGGTGGCCCCCGAGACGCTGCGGTTGGCCAGCCATGCCGTGGCGACGAAAAGCCTGCGGTTCGACCAAGCCGTCGAGGCCTACCTGAAGATCGCGGCCAACCGGCAGAGCCAGGTGAGGGCGATCGTCACCACCGCGGCGGCGCTGAGCGAGGCACAACTCGACCGGATGGTGTCGGCCCTGTCCAAGCAGTATGGCCGTGAGGTTCACGCGAACATCGTGATCGACCCAGACGTCATCGGCGGGATCCGCATCGAGATCGGCGATGAAGTGATCGAAGGCACGATCAGTTCTCGCCTTGATGACGCTCGACGCCACGTCACGAGATGAGCTTCGAATGACCTATCCGATCGACACTTATCCGATTGACCCAGTGAGACCTCTCGCGTGCTGCGGGACATCAACGAGGAGAAAACAATGACGGAGTTGACCATCCGTCCGGAGGAAATCCGCGACGCGCTTGACTCATTCGTGCAGTCCTACGACCCGAGCGCAGCCTCGCGTGAAGAGGTAGGCCGGGTGTCCGATGCTGGTGATGGCATCGCGCACGTGGAGGGTCTGCCCTCGTGTATGACGAACGAGTTGCTGAAGTTCGAAGACGGCACGCTGGGACTGGCCTTGAACCTCGACGTGCACCAGATCGGTGTCGTCATCCTTGGTGACTTCGCGGGGATCGACGAGGGCCAAGAGGTCCGCCGCACGGGTGAGGTCTTATCCGTGCCGGTCGGCGACGCCTACCTGGGGCGCGTAGTCGACCCGCTCGGCAAGCCGATCGACGGCTTGGGCGATGTCGAGGCCGACGAGCGACGCGAGCTGGAACTGCAGGCTCCTGGCGTCATGGCCCGCAAGTCCGTGCACGAACCGCTGCAGACCGGGATCAAGGCGGTTGACGCGATGATCCCGATCGGGCGCGGTCAGCGTCAGTTGATCATCGGTGACCGTCAGACGGGCAAGACGACGGTCGCTGTCGACACCATCCTGAATCAGCGTCAGAACTGGGAGTCCGGTGATCCGGACAAGCAGGTTCGCTGCATTTATGTCGCGATCGGCCAGAAGGCTTCGACCATCGCCGGTGTGCGCAGCACCCTGGAAGAGAATGGTGCGCTGGATTACACCACCATTGTGGCTGCTCCCGCGTCTGACTCAGCAGGGTTCAAGTATCTCGCGCCCTACACCGGCTCGGCCATCGGCCAGCACTGGATGTATCAGGGCAAGCACGTCCTGATCGTGTTCGACGACCTGTCCAAGCAGGCCGAGGCATACCGCGCAGTGTCGCTTCTGCTGCGTCGCCCGCCGGGTCGTGAGGCCTACCCCGGCGACGTCTTCTACTGGCACTCTCGTCTGCTCGAGCGTTGTGCGAAGTTGTCCGACGAGCTGGGCGCTGGCTCGATGACCGGCCTACCGATTATCGAAACGAAGGCCGGAGACGTCGCGGCGTTCATCCCGACCAACGTCATCTCGATCACCGACGGTCAGATCTATCTCCAAGGTGACTTGTTCAACGCCAACGTGCGTCCGGCTATCGACGTGGGCATCTCGGTGTCCCGCGTCGGTGGTGCCGCGCAGATCAAGGCGATGAAGAGCGTCTCGGGACGACTGAAGGTCGACCTCGCGCAGTTCCGTGAGATGGAAGCCTTCGCGATGTTCGCCTCTGACCTCGACGCAGCTTCGCGCGCTCAGCTCGACAGGGGTGCGCGCATGGTGGAGCTCCTGAAGCAGCCGCAGTCCTCTCCTTTGCCCATCCAGGAGCAGGTTGCCATCATCTGGGCCGGCACCCAGGGCCACCTCGACAGCGTGCCGACCGAGGACATTCGCCGCTTCGAGGGTGAGTTCCTGGACTACCTGCGTCGGGAGAAGTCCGACATGCTCGACGGCATTCGCGAGTCCGGCAAGATGGGCGACGACACCTCCAGTGCGCTGGCAGAGGCCATGGATGACTTCAAGAAGCAGTTCAGCGCCAGCGAAGACGCGGGGGTTCGGCCGGGCAGCGCCGATGAAGACGTCGAAGCGATGGACGAGGACGACGTCGAGCAAGAGCAGATCACCACCCAGAAGCGCTGAAAGGGAAGATATGGGAGCCCAACAGCGGGAGTATCGACAACGGACGACGTCGATCAAGTCGATGAAGAAGATCACCCGAGCGATGGAACTCATCGCCGCCTCTCGGGTGGTCAAGGCACGGCAGCGCGTCAATGAGACGACCCCGTACGCCAACGCCATCACCCGAGCGGTGTCGGCGGTCGCGACGTTCTCCGATGTGGATCATTCTTTGACGACCGAGCGGGATAAGCCGACGAAGGCTGGGATGTTGATCATCACCAGTGACCGAGGTTTGGCCGGTGCCTACTCAGCCAACGTGCTCAAGCGCAGCGAGCAGCTCCGCGAGTTGTTGGGCGATCAGGGCAAAGAGGTCGTGCCGTACCTTGCTGGTCGCAAAGCCGAGGGCTTCTTCCGCTTCCGACGTCGAGAGTTCGCACAGAGCTGGTCGGGTTTCTCTGATGCTCCGACCTTCGACGTGGCACGCGAAATCGGCGTCCGAATGGTGCAGGACTTCATTGCTGGCGCTGAGAGCGACGGTGTCGACGAGTTGCACGTGGTCTACACCCGCTTCGTCAACATGGTGAGTCAAGCGGTGGAGGTCGTGCGCCTGCTGCCGCTCGAGGTTGCCGAGGCGGACGAGCCAGACACCAGCGACGATCTGTACCCGTTGTACGACTTCGAGCCCTCGGGCCCCGAGGTCCTGGATGAGTTGCTGCCCAAGTACGTCACGTCGCGGATCTACAACTTCCTGCTGCAGGCTGCCGCCTCCGAGTTGGCGGCTCGCCAGCGTGCGATGAAGTCGGCCACCGACAACGCCGAAGAACTGATTAAGACCTATACCCGACTGGCCAACCAAGCGCGCCAGGCGGAGATCACCCAAGAAATTAGCGAAATCGTGGGTGGCGCAAGCGCCCTCGCCGATGCCAAGTGAGAAGGAAGCACTGAATTATGAGCACTGCTACCACTGAGGCTCCAGAGCAGGAGCACACCGAGGGCGGCGTCGGTCGTCTGGCCCGCATCATCGGCCCCGTTGTCGATGTCGAATTTCCCCCCGGGCAGATCCCCCACATGTACAACCTGCTCACCGCCGAGGTCGAGTTGTCGGGCGAAACCCGCACCTTGAATCTCGAAGTCGCCCAAGACATCGGCGACAACATGGTGCGCGCCATCTCGCTACAGCCGACCGATGGTCTGGTCCGCGGATCTTCCGTGCAGGACACCGGAAGCCCTATCACCGTCCCGGTAGGGGACGTCACACTGGGCCGGGTTTTCAACACGACAGGCACCTGCCTGAACCTCGAGGGTGACGAAGAGCTGGAGGTCGGTGAGCGTTGGGGCATTCACCGTCCGGCACCGGCCTTCGACCAGTTGGAACCGAAGACCCAGATGTTCCAGACCGGCATCAAGGTCATCGACCTGCTCACCCCCTACGTGCTGGGTGGCAAGATCGGTCTCTTCGGTGGGGCCGGGGTCGGCAAGACCGTGTTGATCCAGGAAATGATCGCGCGAGTCGCTCGTGACCACGGTGGTGTGTCGGTCTTCGCTGGCGTGGGGGAGCGCACCCGCGAGGGCAACGACCTCATTGTCGAGATGGAAGAAGCCGGTGTCCTCGGACAGACCGCGCTGGTCTTCGGCCAGATGGACGAGCCGCCGGGCACTCGCCTTCGGGTTGCACTGTCTGCCTTGACCATGGCCGAGTACTTCCGCGACGTGCACAAGCAGGACGTGTTGTTGTTTATCGACAACATCTTCCGCTTCACGCAGGCTGGTTCCGAAGTGTCAACCCTGTTGGGTCGTATGCCGTCTGCTGTGGGCTACCAGCCCACGTTGGCCGACGAGATGGGCGTCCTGCAGGAGCGCATCACCTCCACCCGGGGTCACTCGATCACGTCGATGCAGGCCATCTACGTTCCGGCTGATGACTACACCGACCCAGCCCCTGCGACGACCTTCGCGCACTTGGATGCGACGACCGAGTTGTCCCGGCCTATCGCCTCGCAGGGTATCTACCCCGCAGTCGACCCGTTGACCTCGACCAGTCGGATCCTGGATCCGCGCTACATCGCGCAGGACCACTACGACACGGCCGTGCGGGTGAAGTCGATCCTGCAGCGTTATAAGGAGTTGCAGGACATCATCGCGATCTTGGGTATCGACGAACTGTCCGAAGAGGACAAGATCCTTGTCGGGCGCGCCCGTCGGATCGGTCGCTTCCTGTCGCAGAACACCTACGTGGCCAAGCAGTTCACCGGTCTGGAGGGTTCGACGGTGCCGCTTGAGGAGACAATCGAAGCCTTCACCAAGGTCGCGGATGGCGAGTACGACCACTTCCCGGAGCAAGCCTTCTTCATGTGTGGTGGCCTGGACGACGTGGAGCGTCAGGCGTCTGAGCTGGAAAAGAACAGCTGATCCTGACCGTACAATTTTCAGAATCCGTGACAACCTCGTGTGCTGAAGGAAGGGCTTGATGAGTCAACTGAATGTTTCGCTGGTTGCTGCCGACCGCACCGTGTGGGAAGGCGAAGCCAGTTTGGTGCGTGCCCGAGGCATCGAAGGCGAGCTCGGCATCATGCCCGGCCACACCCCGATGCTGGGTGTGTTGGTCGGTGGTGAGGTACGCATCGATGGCACCAGCGGCACCGAGACGGTGACCATCGACCACGGCTTCTTGTCGGTAGACCACAATCGCGTCACGATCGTCGCCGACACTGTGGACGCCTCCAGCATGAGCAGCGGTTCCTAGGCCGCAACATGACGTCGGCAGTGTTCGCTTTGATCCTCGTGGTCATGGTCCTCGCTGCTGCCGCCGTTCTCGCTGTCGTCGCCTGGTGGGCCTTCGCCTCGTTCGGCCCATCAGCCGGGGCCACGAGTCGGATGCACTGTGGGTACCGCCTGGGTCACCACGGGCCCTGGTCCGTCGGCACCCTGACGTACGAAGAAGACCGTCTGATCTACACCAGGTCAGGCGGTCTTTTCGCGTCGCGAGCTCAATTTTGGGACCGCTCCGGACTCGACGTGAACATCGGAGCGTCCATCGATGGGGCAGAGGTGGCTAGCGCCCTATCCGGGATCGACATGATCAGCGTGCCGTGTCGCTACGGCCAGCGGTCCTTCGAGTTGGCCATCACTCCTGGGCGCTATACCGCGCTGCGGTCGTGGGTCGTGGCGCTCCCTCCGGGATCGCACGCCAACGTCGCCTAGCCCTACTCGTCCTCGCTCGGCGCTGAGGATTCCGCCGGAACGTCGGTGGCGTCCACCGGTTCGCGGCCACCACCAGGCACCCACAAGACATCGCCCGTGCCCTGGGTGTTAGCCGCGCGCGACAAGATGAAGAGCAAGTCCGAGAGCCGATTGAGATAGGTCGCCGTCAACGGATTCACCCCACCCGTTCCGCCCTCGGCCCCAGGCGTTGCTGCCGCCGTTCCGTAGGTCTCGATGGCGTGCCAGGTGGATCTCTCGGCGCGACGAGTGATCGTCCGAGCAACGTGTAGAGCGGCAGCCAAGGTAGATCCGCCCGGCAGGACAAAGGAGCGCAGGGGCGTCAACCCTTCGTTGAAGGTGTCGCAATCGCGCTCGAGTTCCTCGATCCACTGGGACTGAACCCGAAGTGGTGGGTGATCGTGGACCTTCAACACCGGCGTGCACAGATCGGCTCCGACGTCGAAGAGATCGTTCTGGACCCGCCGGATGACCGCGGCCATGGCGTCGGGGACTGCTCCAGTGGTTGCGGCGATCCCGAGAGCGCTGTTGGCTTCGTCGGTGTCGGCATAGGCCACCAGTCGTGGATCCATCTTTGTGGTCCGACTGAAGTCACCCAGTGAGGTCGTGCCGTCGTCACCAGTGCGGGTATAAATGCGAGAGAGAGTCACCATCGGGCTATCCTCGCAGCCTCCCGCTCAGGGCTGCGACGGGTGGTCGCCTCAGGCGGCACCCTCGGACCACGCCGCGCACAGACGATCCACGATGTGCTCCACGCGTTGCGGCGAGGTCGCCAGGTTGATCCGGATGCGGCCACGGCTGCCCGGTCCGTATCCCTCACCCTGACTATCGACCCGGACTCCGTGCGCTAGCGCCGCCCCGACCGGGTCGGTCACCCCCAGGGATCCCACGTCGAGCCAGGCGAGGTATGTCGCCTCGGCCACCTCGACGCCGACATCAGGCAACGCGCTGGCCATCGCCTCCCGGAAGTGCCGGTGATTGTCCGCGAAGCGCTGGCGGACCTCATCCAGCCATGGCTCACCAGCGGTGTATGCCGCCACGGTGGCCTGTTGACCAATGGTGCTCATCGAGTGGTTCAGGACCGGGTGGAGTGCGGCCAGGGCTTCGTGGTCGCTGGCGCGATGACTGATGAGCTGGGCACACCGCAGGCCGGGCATCGAGAACGCTTTGGTGGCTGAGATCAGGGTCGTGACCGCCGCGCCGGGCCAAGCCACGGAGGCGTAAGGCACGAAATCAACACCAGGCAGGGTCAACGGCGCGTGGATTTCGTCGCTGATCACGTGCACGTGATGGCGCTCGACAACCTCGCTCAACGCCGCAAGCTCAGCGCGGGAGTAGCAGCGACCCACCGGATTATGCGGATGACAGAGCAGCAGAGTCTTTGCTCCACCCCGTGCCTGCGATTCGATCGCGTCCAGATCAAGCGTGAATGGCGGCAGGGCGGAGTTCGTCAAGGCGTCGGCGCTTGATCGGATGAGGGGGACCGGGCGGACCTCGCGGCCTACCGACTCGGTCACGACGAAGAAGGGGGGATACACCGGCGTGGGGATAATCACAGGCCCAGGGGGCGCGACATGGGTCAGGGTCAGGGTGAGGCCATCCATGACGTCGCCCACCAGCAGGATCCGATCGGGGTCGATCTCGTGCCCCCAGCGCCACAGAGCAAACCCGGCCAGTGCCTCCCCGACGAGCGTGGGACCGTGCGGATCGGCATACCCGAAGACGCCCTTGGCGGCGTAGTCGGTCACGGCCCGCTGGATCGGCTCGGCGAGGGCGAAGTCCATCTCGGCGATCCAAGCCGGAATCACTCCCGGTGCATCGATCGACCACTTCAGCACCCCGGCCGCGCGCAGTTCGTCATCGCTCGGTTCGCGCACCAACGATTCGCTCATCCCACGGCCGTCGCAGCCGCCCGGCGGGGGTCAGCGCCGGCGCTGAGGGCTCCGTCACTGTGCCGGATCGCGCCGCCGACACCGCCGAAGAACATGGCGTGCGGTTCGTGCTCGTGC
>JBGTGC010000041.1:0-16599 GCA_041746935.1 Dermatophilaceae bacterium | reverse complement strand
CGGCCGGGTAAAGCGCGGATTTCTAGGCGTCACACTCGAATCGGTAAAGCCGGAATTTGCGAAGATCTATGGCCTTGCGGAAGCGAAGGGAGCGATCGTCACGGACGTTAGGCCGAACGCGGGTGGTGCGGCCCGGGCGGGGGCCGCTACGGCGTGACTTGTGCGCGGTCTTTCCTCCGGCCAGCAGCATCCGCACCGGGGCCAAGGTGTCGCCCGTCAGGCGCCCCGCCCAGACCAGCTCCCACATCGTGGCCAACAAGGTGTTGTCATCAATCGGCGGACCGCCGGCCAGCGAATCAGCCAAGGCACGGAAGAAATACGAGCCGCCGTGCTCCAGCACCTTCAGGACACGTTGGGAGTGGTCGAGCTGGGCGTCGTCAACCTCGGCCGTCGCGGCCACCTCGGTGGCGAGTTCGCCCGGTGACAAGGTCAGATGGGCGGTGTCGCCCAGGTGCAGGGACACCCATCCGTCGTCCCCGGGCAGCGAGCCGTGACCCTGCCAGAGGACTTCGCCCGCGGTCATCAACTCGTCCAACATACCGGGGGTGTAGTCCCGGACCCGCGCGGGCAGGATCAACGACTCGACGGCGCTGGCGGGAAGGTGCGCCCCGGCCAACTGCTCGATGGCGCGGTGGGTGCCGTCGACGCCGCGCAGCTCGCCGATGGACTGCCATTGGGTGAGGAAGCGGGTGTAGGTGTCCTGCGTGACCGGCTCGACCTCTTGGCGTAGCGCCGCCAGGGAGCGCCGGCGCAGCATACGTAGCACATCGGCATCGCAGAGTTCGAGTTCGTCGGTGGGACCGCGCTCGCTCGCTCCGGCATCATCGGGTGCGAGGTCGTCTTCTGCGCCGGGCGGCATGGCGAGCGGTCGCAGCGCTCCCTCGACCATCCGGCCCGAGTCGATCAACCGGCGGATGGCCTCACCGGCCACGGCTCGGCCGACTCCGAGCCGAGCGGCCAACTCGGTGAGGGTGAAGGGCGTATGTGTCTTGGCGTAGCGCCGGACCAGATCACCCAGGGGATCGGCCACGGGCTCGGTGAAGATCGCCGGCACCCCGACGGGCAGGGCGACACCGAGAGCATCGCGCAGTCGGGCCGCGTCTTGTGCGTCGGCCCAGCGCTCGTGCCCGGCGATCCGCACACCGATGATGAGTCTTCGCTCGGACAACTCCGCCACCCAGGTCGTGGCATCCTCACGCGAGGGAGCGACGACCCGCCGGGTGATCTCGGCCGTGCTGAGTGGCCCCAGCGTGCGCAACAGGTCGGTGACGTCGTTGGCGTCGCGGCACCTGCGGTCTTCGGTCAGGCGTTGGAGTTGATCCTGCGTGTCGGCAACGACCTGCGGGTCCAACAGGTCTCGTAGTTGCGCGCCCTCACCACGGCCCAGCAACTCGGCCAACAGCGCCGGGTCCAGCGACAAAGCGGCGGCGCGGCGCTCTGCGAGCGGGGAGTCACCCTCATACAAGAACTGCGCGATGTAGCCCATCAGCATCGACCGCGCGAAGGGCGACGCGCTCTGTGTGGTCATGCTAACCACCGAAACCTTGCGGGCGGCGATGTCGCGCATCAGGGCCTGGAGCGCATCGACGTCATAGACGTCTTGGATGCACTCGCGCACGGCCTCGAGCACGATGGGGAACGTTGGATAACGGGCCGCGACCTCGAGGAGTTGTGCCGAGCGCTGTCGTTGCTGCCACAACGGTTGGCGGCGACCGGGAGTGCGCCTGGGGAGCAGGAGGGCTCGAGCCGCGCACTCGCGGAAGCGGGCGGCGAACAGAGCGGATCCGCCGATCTCGCGGGTCACCATGTCGTGGGCCTCGTCGGGGTCAAGCGTCAGCATCTCGATGAGGTCAGCATCAAAACTGCTAGACGTGGATCCGTCGTCATCCTCGATGAGGTCGGGCAACCGCAGCACGATGCCGTCGTCGGCCGCCATCGCCTGCACGTCTGTGCCGAACCGCTCCCGCATCCGCGCACCCACGCACAGCGCCCATGGCGCGTGGACCGGCGTGCCGAACGGACTGTGTATGACGACTCGCCAGTCACCGATCTCGTCGCGGAAACGCTCGATCACCAGGGTCCGGTCATCGGGCGTCCGGCCGGCTTCTTCGCGTTGCTCGCCGAGGTAGTCGAGGAGGTTCTTCGCGGCGTGCGGATTTAAGCCTCGCTCCGCAAGTTGCGCCTCGGCGCGGGGCCGTGGGGTGTCGGCCATCTCGCGGATGAAAGCTCCGACCGCCTGGCCCAACTCGGCTGGCCTCCCGATGGCGTCGCCCTTCCAGAATGGCAGCCTGCCGATCTGGCCCGGAGCCGGAGTGACGAGCACCTGGTCGCGGGTGATGTCCTCGATCCGCCACGACGTGGTGCCCAGGGTGAAGACGTCGCCCACTCGAGACTCGTAGACCATCTCTTCGTCGAGCTCGCCAACCCGACGGCCAGGCCCGTCGCCGGTGGCCAGCATCACCGCATAAAGTCCGCGGTCGGGGATGGTGCCGCCGGAGGTGACGGCCAAGAGTTGAGCGCCGCGGCGGGCGGTGACGGTGTCGTTGACGCGGTCCCAGACAACGCGCGGCCGCAGGTCGGCGAAGTCCTCACCGGGGTATCGTCCGGCCAGCATGTCGACCGTGGCCTCGAACAGCGGCCGGGGGAGCGAGGAGTACGAGGCGCTGCGCCGGATGAGGTCGAAGAGGTCGCTGACCGACCATTCGTCCATCGCGACCATGGCGACGATCTGTTGCGCGAGCACGTCTAGGGGATTGCGTAAGACGCTCAGCGCCTCGATCTGCCCGGCCCGCATGCGCTCGACGACGACTGCGGTCTGGACCAGGTCGCCGCGGTGTTTGGGGAAGAACACGCCATGCGACGTAGCGCCGACCTGGTGGCCGGCACGGCCCACCCGTTGGAGACCACTAGCGACACTCGGCGGTGATTCGATCTGAACGACGAGGTCCACGGCCCCCATATCAATTCCGAGCTCGAGCGAGCTGGTGGCCACCACGGCGGGCAGCCGGCCCGACTTCAATGCGTCCTCGATTTCGGCGCGATGCTCCTTGCTGACCGACCCGTGGTGGGCTCTGGCCAGCACGCCGGCGGCACCTTGAGAGCTGCCGGACTGGGCCATGACCTGGGCCGGTGGCCCGTTGGGCTCGGGGGGTTCGGTGCCGTTGCGGTCAGCCCAAACCTCGTTAAGCCGAGAGGTCAGCCGCTCGGCGAGGCGGCGGGAGTTGGCGAAGACCAAGGTGGAGGTCTGCGCGGTGACCAGGTCGACCACTTCCCGCTCGACATGCGGCCAGATGGAGGCTCGCTCGGTGGGGTCTGGCGGGGGCGTCCAGATGTCGTCTTCGCCGTCGAGATCTGGGAGCACCGGGCCGGTGCCAGTTACGAAGTCATCGTCGCTCTCGTCGGGTTCATCGCTCCCTTCGGATCCGTCGTCGGCGGTGACGCCGGTGCCAGCGTTGTGGTGAGCATCGTGGGCGGCGGCTTCGACGTGCTCGACGTACCCCGGGTCGGTCATGTCCGCCACTGGCACGTTGATCCGCAGGTCCCACTTCTTGTGCGACGGCGGTTGCACCGTAGTGACCGGTCGCCCACCGGCGAGATATCGAGCGACCTCTTCCACCGGTCGCACCGTGGCCGAGAGGCCTATCCGTTGGGCGGGCTTCGTGAGTTGGTGGTCCAGACGATCCAACGTGACCGCCAGGTGCGCTCCGCGCTTGGTGCCAGCGACAGCGTGTATCTCGTCGATGATGACGGTCTCGACCCCTGCGAGGGACGACCGGGCAGCAGAGGTCAGCAGCAGGAAGAGCGACTCGGGCGTCGTGATGAGGACATCTGCCCCGTGTTTGGCGAACGCTCGACGCTCAGTAGCGGGGGTGTCGCCAGAGCGGATGGAGACGGATAGATCTTCGACCGGCTGACCGAGGCGATGCGCTGCATGTCGTATGCCGACCAGCGGGGAGCGTAGGTTGCGCTCGACGTCGACGGCCAGCGCCTTGAGGGGCGACACGTAGAGCACCCGACACCGTGGCGTGTCCGGCGGATGCGGCACCGCCCACAACCGGTCGATTGCCCACAGGAACGCCGAAAGTGTCTTGCCCGAGCCGGTCGGTGCAACAACCAGCGTGTGCTGGCCACGGCTGATGGCGTCCCAGGCACCGACCTGCGCGTCTGTAGGGCCAGCAAACGACGCCGAGAACCACGCGCGAGTCGGCGGCGAGAAGCGCTCAAGAACGTCGCTCAGGGTTAGTTATCTCCTCGTTGCGGCACGCGGCGAGCGGCGCCGTCCTGGACCACAGTGTTGCCGTAGGCCCCGGTCACGGGCGGCGCTTCCGGACGCGGCATGTCGCGCACGTCGTGGTGCATGGTGCGGTGCGGCGGACGCCAGACCTTCAAGAGCACCAAGGCCTTCTGCCACCACTGCAACTCCGACTGACCACTCATGGGCACTCTCCGTTTCTATGACTTCACGTGAGGTCGCATCTTCTCACTGCCCACCGACAACGGTCTCCTGAGACCCCGCGCCCGTGTGATTGGGCGCTCTACAGTTGCCGGTATGGAGCCACTCAGCTGCAGCGATTCCGTCAGGATTGAGGCCCCGGCAGCGGAGGTCTACAAACTCGTCAGTGATATCGCCCGGACCGGACGGTGGAGCCCCACCTGCGTTCGGTGCCAGTGGACTGACCCCGACCAGACCGGGGTAGGGGCTACGTTCACGGGCTACAACGAGACGCCGTCGAGATCGTGGCAGACCACCTCGATGGTGATCGCTGCCGAGCCCGGTCGCCGGTTCGCGTGGGAGGTCGGCAAGGGTTACGTCCGTTGGTCCTACGACCTGCAACCCGCCGGCGATGGCACCGAGCTGAGCGAAACGTGGACGTTCCTGCCCGCCGGCCTCGAGTTCTTCGCCGAGCAATATGGAGACGACGCTGCGAGCGCTATCGACAACCGCACCCAATCAGCGCGGGACGACATCCCGAGGACGCTGGCCACCCTGAAACAGATCGCGGAGTCGTCCTGATCCGGGCGGTTCTCTTCGACCTTGACGACACCCTGGTCGATCAGCGTTCCGCTGCGACGGCCGCGGTCGTACCGTGGGCGCGGCAGCGCGGGCTCAGCGGCTGCCACGCAGACTTGGCCACATCGTGGGAGCGCGTGTCGGCTTCGCACTATCGACGGTGGCAACGCCGCGAGATCACCTTCGATGAGCAGCGCCGCGCACGCGTGCGCAATTTCGTGCCGCACCGGGATCTCGAGACCGACGACGTGGCGGACTCCCACTTCGCGGCATACTTGAAGGCGTACGAGAAAACTGGCGGGCTTTCGATGACGCGCTTGCGACGTTGCAGGAGCTGGGCTGCCGGGGCGTGCGCCGAGCGGTGTTGACAAACGGCGTGGAGGACCAGCAGCATCGCAAAACTTCGGGCCACCGGTCTCCCGCTGGCGGTTGATCTCGTGATCTGTTCCTCGTCCTTGAGTGTTGGCAAGCCCGACCCGAGAGCGTTCCACGAGGCGCTCTCCCGGCTGGGCCTGGCGGCCGACGAGGTGCTGATGGTGGGCGACTCGGTGGAGAACGACGTCCTCGGGGCTTCCGCCGTGGGTATCCGGGCTGTCCTCTTGGATCGCAGCGGTAATCAGCTCGAGTTAGCAAGCACGAGTGTCATCACCTCTTTGTCCGAGGTGCCTCCTCTCCTCAACCTGTAATGCGGTGCCTAGGCATTGGTCTCGGTGCCCTGGTGGTGCTCGGTATCACCCAGCGACTGGCCTTTGCCGACAACCTCGACTCATTGCGTCAGTCTGATACGTGGCGGCTTTGGCGTCTGCTGTTGACCTGCGCCATCGGCGTTCTTGTGCTCTCCCGGCGTGGCGGTGAGCGAGTCGTCGCTGGGTCGGCCCAGCTGGCTCACGACTCGGGTGCGGCGCTGGGCCAAGCGACACCTCGCCAGCGTCCTCATGCGCAGGGTCGGCCAGTCCTGAAGCAGTGGCAGTCACGATATTCCAAGGACCCTGGCGCCACTCATCGTGCGTCCCGCACTGCTCAGCCCGGCGGCTGAGAAACATGTGCCGTCCGTCCTGCGTTAGGGCCGCGTTCGATATTGCGAAGAGGGTGTCCAGCACGTCGAGGTCGATGCCGATCTGGGCCCATTGGCTGCCATCGCGACGGCAGGGGTATTTGGGGAGAGTGGGAGGAGGCCGGTCGCCGTTGTTGGCGTGGAAGTGCTGATCGG
The DNA here is from genome assembly GCA_041746935.1 of Dermatophilaceae bacterium. Taxonomy (GTDB): domain Bacteria; phylum Actinomycetota; class Actinomycetes; order Actinomycetales; family Dermatophilaceae; genus Ornithinicoccus. The sequence continues at coordinate 10,378 of JBGTGC010000041.1, read as the reverse complement.
CCTGATGGGGGGGCTGCCGATATTGATGTTGCCGCGAGGTACCGGGGTGCGGGAGAAGGCACTTGGCAACGTCTCGATGCTCACGGCCGGGTCGGTCGGTGGGTATCGAGCAACGAGGTCAAGCTGATCACCCAGGTGTCGACCAAGCCCAGCTAAATGCTGCCTGCCACGTACGGCTTCGCGCTGTCGACGGACACAGCACCATTTTCGCTACAGCAGTGATTGGGTTGCGTCCGACGGTCATCCCTACATCAAGTGTGAACGAGCACGGTCAGCGAAATATCAGCCTGGTGCTCAGTAACCAGCGTTGAGATCACGTATCCTCTCCCGCCATGAGACTGAGCGAGTTCTGGGCGCTCATGGAGCAGGAATTCGGCGGACCCTATGGCCGCTCCATCGCCTCCTCGCACGTGATTCACGCGATGAGTGACCACACCGCCGTCGAGGCCATCGAGGCGGGGGAGCCGGTGCGGAGGGTCTGGTTGGCCCTGTGCGACGACCTACAGATCCCGGAGGAGCGACGCTACCCAGCCGATCGTGGTCGGCCTCGTCGTCCATGAGGGGCACCGTTGATCAAGACCATGCGAGGTAGGGCTCAGGGAGTATCGATCCGCCGGCCTGAAGTGGAAAACCGCCCTGTGGCTCGGAGCCGTGACCGCCCTGTTTCTGGCACTCGTGGATTTTGACGCAGACAACGACTTCTCCCTCTCGGGTTCGCGTGGTCCGGATCCTGTCGTCGTGGTCATCATCAGTGCGTATGCCGTTGCGTTGGCTGCTCTTCATCTGCGCGGTCGCCGGGGCATCGTGATGGGCAAGGCATCGTGGGGCCCCTACCGCGGCTGCCCTGGGGTTCAGCCCGGCTCACGCCCATCGAGGAGTTGGTGTGCCTGACCGCAGACGAATACGTGGCTCGCCAGGGCGGTGCTCGACCGCTGGCGAGGTCAAGGCGGCCCGTTGGAGCCGATTCGCTTCCTCCCCGAGTGGCTGGACGAGTCCGCTCAGGACAAACTCATGCTCGCCATCGTGTTTGCTCAACTAGCGCAAAGGCCATGCGACGACGCATGTTGTCATATGGCGGCCGACCCCAGGTCCACGACCGCGCGGTCCTGGCTGGAGGTCTGCTCTGACTAGCACGTCGAAAGAGACAGTCGCCGCCATCGCGCAGTGGCGAGAATGGGGACCTCTGCATCCACGGCTGATCCCGTATGGGTGCTGGCGAGACGTTGCGACGTGGAAAGTTCTCTCCTGGAGGCAGGGAAGCCGCTCTATCGCTGAGTACGGACCGCGTCGCGCGTGATGAGCGCCTCGACGATTTGGACTGCGTTGAGCGCGGCCCCTTTGCGCAGGTTGTCACCGACGATGAACATCACGAGCCCGCGCCCGTCCGGCACAGATTGGTCCTGACGGATTCGCCCAACGTAGGTCGGGTCTTGGCCAGCACCCTTGAGCGGAGTTGGGATGTTGCGGAGCTCGACTCCCGGTGCGGAAGCCAAGATCTGTGTGGCCTGCTCTGGGCTCAGCGGCTCGGCGAACTCCGCGTGGACGGCCAGACTATGCCCAGAGAAGACGGGCACGCGCACGCACGTGCCGGCCACCCCTAAGTCCGGCAGGCCGAGGATCTTGCGTGCCTCGAACCGCAGTTTTTGCTCCTCGGACGTTTCCAGGGACCCGTCGTCGGCCAAATCGCCGGCAAAGGGGACCACATTGAACGCGATGGGGTCGGTGTAGACGGTGGGCTCCGGCATACTCAGGCCTTTGCTGTTGTGAGCCAGCGACTCCATATCTGCGCTCACGACTGCTCGCGCCTGACCGGCAAGCTCGGCTACGCCGGCCACCCCCGAGCCAGAGACCGCTTGGTATGTCGACACGACCAAGCGTTGGAGGCCCGCCACATCGTGGAGCGCCTTGAGGGCGGGCATCGCGGCCATGGTCGTGCAGTTCGGGTTGGCCACGATGCCGATGCCATCGATCCCGGTCGCCTGATCGAGAGCGTCCGGGTTGACCTCGCTGACCACCAGCGGGACAAGGTCGTCCATCCGCCACGCTGAGGAGTTGTCCACCACCACAGCACCGGCCCCAGCAAAGCGTGGGGCGTGCTCCTTCGACGTGTCACCACCGGCGGAGAACACCGCGATGTCGATGCCCGACAAGTCGAGATTCAGGTCGCCCAGATCTTCGACCACGATCTGGCGCGGCGGCCCTGCATACGGCTCATTGTTCCAGCGTCCCTCCCAGGCCAGCTCGCTGCCGGCGCTACGAGCCGAGGCAAAGTAGCGCACGGTGGCGATCTCGACGTCCCGCTCGGCGAGGAGCCGGCGCATGACCGCGCCGACCTGACCCGTGGCCCCGACCACCGCGAGGTTCACTCCTGTGCGCATGCTCATCGACCACTCCCGCCGTAGACCACGGCCTCGTCATCGGAATCCAGATTGAAGGCCGTGTGCACGGCTCGGACCGCCTCTGGCAACTTATCTTGATCGGTGATGACCGAGATCCGGATCTCGCTGGTGCTGATCATCAAGATGTTGACGCCGGCGTCAGCCAACGCTCCAAAGAGGCGGTGCGCGACGGTGGGATTGGACCGCAGACCTGCTCCCACGAGGGATAGCTTGCCGATCTGCGAGGTGTAGAAGACATCGGTCAGACCGATCTCATCCTGCGCCGCCCGAACGGCCGCCACAGCCCGGACGCCGTCCTCTTCGGGGAGCGTGAAGGAGATGTCCGAGGTCAGGGCACGGGAGGTCGAGACATTCTGCACGATCATGTCGATCGAGACGCCGATCGCGGCAACGGCTCCCACCACAGCCGCAGCCGCCCCCGGGACGTCGGGAAGGCCGACGGCCGTGATCCTGCCCAGAGACTGCTCGTGGGCGATGCCAGAGATGAGGGGTTCTTCCATGTCGTCCTCCTGGACTGCGGTGAGCGGTCGGCCAACGAGGATCCAGGTGCCTTCTTGATCGGAGAAGGAGGATCGGACGTGGATCGGCACGTTGAAGCGGCGCGCGTATTCGACGGCGCGAAGGTGCAGGATCTTGGCCCCTTGGGCGGCCATCTCGAGGGTTTCCTCGATGGTGAGCCGTTTGACCCGGCTGGCGGCCGGCACGATCCGTGGGTCGGCGGTGTAGATGCCGTCTACGTCGGTGTAGATCTCGCAGACGTCGGCCTTCAACGCTGCGGCCAGCGCCACGGCGGTGGTGTCGGAGCCGCCGCGGCCCAACGTCGTGATGTTGTCGTCCTCGGACACCCCTTGGAAGCCGGCGACGATCGCTATCGACCCCTCGGCCAACGTGGCTTGGACCCGATCCGGCGTGACATCCAGCAGCCGCGCCCGACCGTGCGAGCTGTCCGTCCGCATACCCGCCTGGTCTCCGGTGAAGGAGTAGGCACGCTCGCCGAGGCTCTCGATCGCCATCGCCAACAGGGCCATCGAGATGCGCTCGCCGGCGGTGAGCAACATGTCCATTTCGCGCTCAGGGGGAGGCCCGGGGCTGACGGCTTTGGCGAGGTCCAGTAGCTCATCCGTGGTGTCGCCCATAGCCGAGACCACCACCGCGACGTCGTGACCCGCGCGTTTGGTGTCGACGACGCGCTGCGCGACGCGGGCGATAGCCGCGACGTCGCTGACGGAGGAGCCGCCGTACTTTTGGACGAGCAAAGACATGACGAAGTGATCCTGAAACGGTTGGGGTGGGTGCTGGCGGTCAAGTGTATGGCGGGTGGGTCGACGTGACGTAAACCTATTGGTCGGGTCGGGCGGGCCTGGTCCACAGCGCTGCGGTCAGTTCGCCGACATCCTCGACCAGCGCTGCCGGACCCTCCGCCTCCAAGTCAGGTCGCTGACCTGCTCCCCACGTCACCCCGATCGACGACATCCCGGCGGCATGGGCAGCTTGGAGGTCGACCGTGGCATCGCCGACATAGACGCAGTCGCCGGGTCCGACCCGCAGGGTCCGCGCGGCATACAACAGGGGGTCGGGGTGGGGTTTGTGCCGGTCGGTGTGGTCCTGCCCGGCCACGATCTGGATCGTCCCCTCCAGACCGACCGCCTGCAGGCCCCGCGCTGCAGTCTCGTTGAGCTTTGAGGTCACCACCCCGACGCTCGCTCCCGCGTCCACCAGATCCGCGACGAGTGTGGCGACTCCAGGCACGTGCTTGATCATCTCGTCGTGGTGAGACAGGTTCCACTGCCGGTATGCGGTGACGACCTCCTCGACGCGGTGGGCTTCGCCCGGAAAAGCGTCGATGATCGCGTCCTGCAGCGGTCGGCCGATCCAGGTCCGGACCTCGTCGCTGGGGACTGACGTCTTCAACACTTCCTGCAACGCATACTCGTAGGAAGCGACGATGAGGTCGACGGTGTCGGCAAGGGTGCCGTCGAGATCGAAGAGGACGACGGGCCAGCGCAGCACCGGTCCAGGGTAGCGACCATCGCCCTGCTCACGACCACGGCGGGGAAGGGCATCGCAGTTCAGTTCATGGCGGTTAAGGTCACAGAGTGGACGACGAAGATCGCATTGCCCTGTTCTTGGACTACGAGAATCTCGCCCTGGGGGCCCGCGAGCACTTGGGTGGGGCTGCGTTCGACCTCAAACCGATCAGCGACGCCCTCGCCGAGCGGGGCAGGGTGGTGGTCCGACGGGCGTATGCCGACTGGTCCTACTTCGACGACGACAGGCGGATGCTCACTCGATCACACGTGGAGTTGATCGAGATGCCGCAACGGATGGGGGCCTCACGCAAGAACGCCGCAGACATCAAGATGGCCGTGGATGCGATCGAGCTGGCGTTCAGCCGCCACTACATCTCGACGTTCGCGGTCTGCACCGGCGACAGCGACTTCACGCCGCTGGTCCACAAACTCCGCGAGCTGAACAAGCGGGTCATCGGCTTCGGCGTGCGCGACTCGACCTCGCGGTTGTTGCCGCCGGCCTGCGATGAGTTCTTGTTCTACGACAACCTGGAAGGTGTCGAGCCCGCGCCGGAGACCACATCTGCTCCTAAGTCCAATGGACGAAGTCGGCGCAGCCGAGGATCGGCCTCCGTCGGTGAGGGGGCCCGGGGTAAGAGCGCTGCTGAGTCCCACGCGACCGCTGATGTCGAGGCATCGGTCCAGAACTCACACCATGGCGACGAGGACGAGGAGTCCGCGCCAACGCCCGACCTCGCGGTGCTGGTCGCGCAGACCGTGGCTGGCCTGCAGCAGTCCTCGGCCGGGTCGGTCACCGCCTCGAGTTTGAAGCGGACCCTGTTGCGCAAAGACCCGACGTTCAGCGAAGCCGATCACGGGTTCCGGGCTTTCGGGGAGTTGTTGGAAAACCTTGCGGGACGCTCGATCATCGAGCTCGTCCCAGGGCCCTCCAAGGGCGACCCGGAGATTCGGTTGCCTGAGGTTGGCGATCGGGCTGAGGCGTTCGCGGTCCTCAAGCAGGTGGTGGCCGACCTGGCGGTGAGCAGTGGTGCGCCGCTGTCCGGGCTCAAGGACCATATGCGGCGCAGCCAGCCGTCCTTCAGTGAGAAGAAATTGGGCTATCGCTCGTTCTTGCAGTTCTGCAAGGGGGCCGAAGCCGAGGGCGTCATCACGCTGACGTGGGACAAGGACGCAAAGGAATACCTGCTCACTGCGTCGTGAGGGCGGTGGGCGTGTCGGCTGACATCGAACACACTTGCGATTATGATCGTGCACAGGTGTCTGAGTGGTCGGCCTCTATCCACAGATCGTGAACGCGTGAGTGGGTATGTCGGTCCTGGCTCCTAGCGTCTGACCAACCCGGAACAGCGTGCCCTCGATGAGGGTCAGCAACCGACACGGTGGTCGAAGGTAGGCGCGCTCATCCCCAAAGCGAAGGAGTTGGAATGCCCCAGCACAGCAAAGTCACGACGATGAACGGTGACAAGAACAAGGCCCTTGAGTCCGTATTGGCTCAGATCGACAAGGCTCATGGCAAGGGATCGGTGATGCGTCTCGGCGATGACGTCCGCCCACCGATCGCGGTCATTCCGACCGGCTCCATCGCGCTGGACGTTGCTCTCGGCATCGGTGGCCTGCCGCGGGGTCGGGTGGTGGAGATCTACGGCCCGGAGAGCAGCGGTAAGACCACCGTTGCGTTGCACGCCGTGGCCAACGCGCAGAAGGCCGGCGGGATCGCTGCCTTCATTGACGCCGAGCATGCGCTGGACCCCGAGTATGCCAAGAAGTTGGGCGTCGACACCGACGCGCTCCTGGTCAGCCAGCCGGACACCGGTGAGCAGGCCTTGGAGATCATGGACATGCTGATCCGCTCTGGGGCGCTGGACATCGTGGTCATCGACTCGGTTGCTGCGCTGGTGCCCCGCGCCGAGATCGAAGGCGAGATGGGAGACAGCCACGTCGGTTTGCAGGCACGCCTGATGTCGCAGGCACTGCGCAAGATCACCGGCACGCTGAGCAACACCAACACCACCGCGATCTTCATCAACCAGCTACGCGAAAAAATCGGCGTGATGTTCGGTTCGCCTGAGACGACGACGGGTGGCAAGGCGTTGAAGTTCTACGCTTCGGTCCGCATCGACGTTCGCCGGATCGAAACGTTGAAAGACGGCACCGACGCAGTCGGCAACCGGACGCGCGCCAAGATCGTGAAAAACAAGGTGTCCCCGCCCTTCAAGCAAGCGGAGTTCGACATTCTTTACGGCCACGGCATCTCACGCGAAGGTGGCTTGATCGACATGGGCGTGGAGCATGGTTTCGTCCGCAAGTCCGGCGCTTGGTACACCTGCGAAGGCGAGCAGTTGGGCCAGGGCAAGGAAAATGCGCGGACGTTCCTCATCGATAACCCCGACTTAGCTGACGACATCGAGAAGAAGATCAAAGCCAAGCTGGGAGTCGGTCCGCGCCTAGTGCCTGACATTCCCGAAGGCGTCGACCCCGAGACCGGGGAAGTCTCAGTCGCTTTCTGAGCGATACCGGTAGGAGTCGGAGATGAACTCGCCTCAGACAGGCGCGAGCCAGGTTGGCAAACCGGACGCTGGACGACTCCAGGCGGCGCGCGACGCGCTGGCTGCGGCGACCGCTGCACACAGCGCATCTATGCCCAGCACATCTACTCCCACAGCCGATCTCGCCGACAGGACGAAGCCCCATCGTCGTCGACAGTCGAGGACGGACGATCAGGAAAAGGACGACGTCGGCGGCGCGAACGGCTCAGCCGCGAACGATGCCCCCGAGGGCCTGGCCCGAGCTCGGCAGATCGCTATACAGCAACTAGCGATGGGTCCGCGCACCCGCCAACAACTGGCCGACAAGATGCGCGACCGTGAGTGCACGCCTGAGGTCATCGAGCGCGTGCTGGAACGGATGACTGAGGTCGGGCTCGTGGACGACGAGGCGTACGCCCATATGCTCGTGCGGACCAAGCGGGAAGGGTCTGGCCTAGCAGTTCGCGGGCTACGGCACGAACTTCGCAAGAAGGGGGTGCCTGAGCACCTTGCGGAAGCAGCCGTTGCCGAGGTGCAGCCGGACGACGAGCGTGCTCAGGCAGAGGCGCTCGTTGCCGCTCGGCTTCCTCGGTTGCACGGTCTGGATCGCGACGTCCAAATGCGGAGACTCGGCGGCTATTTAGCCCGCAAGGGCTACCCAGCCGGCGTGTCGTTCGCCGTCATCCGCAACGCGATCGATCAGGCACCGGAGCACGTGCGCGACTAAGACTCGGAGTCTGGCCCTAGGTCGTCGTCAGAGATCGTGTGCATGGCGGCCTCTTCAGCCGATCCAGAGTGCTCCATCGCGAGGTCACCGTCCCCTGTTGCACCGGATGGATCTGCAGTCGCGTCTGACTCCTCGGGCACGGCGTCGGGCTCACCGAGGAAGTCCTGCTCGGCCGGGATGGCGTCCGGGTCATCCCCCCCTGACATGGGCTCTGGGTCCAAGCCGCTCTCGTTGTCCGGCGCACCGTAGGAAGTTCCCTCTTCGGGCACTTCCTGTCGGATGCGCTGGTCGATCGTCTCTTCCTCGGCCTGCTCGTCGGCCGTCGTGCCGAAGGCCAATGACCCGTGCAGTTTGTCCGGCGTCTCGTAGCCAACCTCGACCGGATCCCCGCCGGAGATCAGGGTGTCTTCGGGCTGCAACTGGTCCTCACCATCGACGCTGTACGTCGTAAGGTCGTTGCTCATGCTCTCGCGGTCGGGCTGATCGGACATCAAGGAACTCCATCGCTGTTGGTGAGTGGATACCGTGTGGTCGTGCCGTGCCGCCCCGTCAGGATCGTGTCGACGTGACGCCCGCAGTGGTTGCGGTCGTCGTGTTGTCGTTCATCTTCGGCGCAGGACTTCAGCGTATCGCCGGGCTCGGGCTGGGTCTCGTGGTGGCCCCCATCATGACCCTGACCCTCGGTCCTGCAGTGGGTGTGACCCTGAGTAACGCGGGAGCCGTGGCGACCACGATCTTGGTGTTCGCAGCCATGCGCCGGGATGTCGATTGGCGCACGTTTTTCCGGTTGGCACCGCTGATCATGATCGGGTCCTTTGGCGGGGCTCTTGTCGTCCTGCGGATGGATGCCGCGTGGCTCGAGGTGCTCATCGGTTCATTGGTCTTGCTGGCGCTGGGGCTGATCGGCGTCGCGAGCGGGAAGATCCATTTGAGGGGACGAATGGTGGCCTGGGTTGCGGGTGCTGCGGGCGGCTTCATGAACGCCACGGCGGGGGTGGCTGGTCCAGCGATGACGATCTATGCGCTCGCAACGCGCTGGGACCAGAAGTCCTTCGCGGCCACCGTGCAGCCGGTGTTGCTGCTGGCCAACCTCAGTGCGCTGGTCGGGAAGAGCGCCGTGGGCGCGCTCCCGTCGGATAGCGCCTTGCCCTGGTGGATCTGGTTCGTGGTGGCCGCTGCCGTCGTGGTGGGAGTTCCGGCCGGTGGTTACCTCAGCCGATGGGTCAGCACTTCGCAGGCACGACGACTCGCGGTGACCATTGCGGCGCTCGGTGGAGTAGTGACACTGGCCCGCGGGCTCCTGAACATCTGAGCCAAGGACACGCTCTGAGGAGTTGCCTACGCATCCAGGCGTCTTACCCAGCTTATCAGCGCGTGAGCCAGAGCGCTCGACTGCCCCAACCACGGCGCGTGGCCGCCGTCGACCACAGCCAGTTCGGCACCGGGGATCAGTTGTTGGATGTGGCGAGCCACCTCGCCGCCGCCCACCGGGTCCGTGTGTCCCCACAGCAGCAGAGTTGGCACGGCCAGCTCTCGGAGATCTCTGGCGCTGATCTGCTCGCTGGGCCGAAACCCCGTCGGGCTCAGCAGACCCCAGGGAGACAGCAGCCGGCCAATCTCTTGCAGAATTGCCCGGCCGGCCACGGGGTCGTTGCCGACCGCCACCATGAGGTCGACCAGATCAGGGTGGTTGCGGATCGTTTTCCCTTCGCCAACCATGGCGGCGAAACGGTAGAAGGACTTCGGGGTCTCGCGCTGCCGAGTGATCAGCGCTCGCACACCGGGCGTTCCCAGCAACCGAAACGGGAACGGTGCCCTCGTGCCTGGCAGCGAGGGAGTGCCGATCATGACGAGGCCGCGGACTCGGTCGGGGCAGGCACGTGCGAAGCGCAAACCCCAGAGCCCGCCCATGGAATGTCCGACGATGACCGCTGACGGGAGATCCAGCTCGTCCAGCACCTCATTGATCCATGCTGTGCTTCCCGCCGAGCTGAGGCTGGCTTCGCCTGGATCGCTCAAGCCAAAGCCCGGTCGGTCGACCACGATTGCCCGTATGCCATCCAGTCGCCGAAGCAGCGGCAGCCAGAACAGTCCCGGGCTACCCGATCCATGAATCATCAGCACCGGGGTGCCCTCGCCTCGTTCCATGACGTGGACCCCTGCGCCGTCGCTGGACCGCAGTGTCCTGTTGATCAGACCGGCATCGGTCATCATCTGATGGTAGAGACGGCATACCGCCGGGGGGTGGTGCGGAACCGGCTGCGGTAGTTCCGTGTTCACGGAGGCCTCCCTGCTCGTCGTGCGGTGTCATGAGTCTTGGCGATGTCACCACCCGCGCATAGGACTAAATGCGTACTGGTCACGCCACTCCGAGGCGGGGAGACTGGTTCATGCGCACTTATCGGCAGTATTGTCCGATCGCCCGGGCCTCCCAGGTCATAGCCGAACGGTGGACCCCGATCGTGCTGCGGAACCTGATCACCGGTGCTCAGACCTTCACCGAGCTGGCCGACGGCGCACCGGGGATGTCTCGCACGCTGCTGAGCGCTCGGCTGCGAGAGTTGGAACGAGTTGGTGTCATCACCATCGAGCCCCATCCCAGCGGCCGTGGCCACCTCTACCTTCCGACTTCGGCCGGGATGGCGCTGCGTCCGGTGCTCGTAGCCATGGGTGACTGGGCGCAGGAGTGGTTCGAGC
>JBGTGC010000040.1:0-4957 GCA_041746935.1 Dermatophilaceae bacterium | reverse complement strand
CGGCGCGGCCGATGCTGGTGCCATCGACTCGGCTGGGGCGAGCGGTGCCTCATCACCGGCACGCGAGCCCGAGCGTGTGCCCTTCACCGGCGTCCACCAACCGGCGGTCACAGCCATGCCGGTGCCCGCCTTGGCGTCCCTGTCCGCCTTCCGAGTCACCGCCCGCGATCGCGACGAGCTCGCCGAGATGTTCACCGACCTCACCGCCACCATCGCCGACGTCATGGCGGGGCGTATGCCGGACGTCCGCGACCCGGCATACCCACCGGCCGAGACGGGCATCCTCGGACCGGAGCCGGCAGCCGACGATCTTGGGATCGTGGTCAGTGTGGGTTCCTCGCTCTTCGACGACAGGTTCGGGCTCGCCGACCGCGCGCCGCTCGAACTCGTGGAAATGCCCTTCCTGGCCAACGACCGGCTGGACCCGGAACGGTCACACGGCGACATCCTGATCAGCATCGAAGCCGGCCACGAAGACACCATCCAACACGCCCTGCGCCAGGTGATGCGCGCCACTCGTCGCCACCTCGTCTTGGCCTGGTCGACCGAGGGCTACGCACGCGGCTCGACGGGTGCCGGCGGCGAGACGCCCCGCAACCTGTTGGGTTTCAAGGACGGCACCGCCAACCTCGCTGCCGCCGACGAAGACATCATGGACACGTACGTATGGGTGGGCCCGGACGACGGTGAACCCGACTGGGCCGTCGGCGGTTCCTATCACGCGGTGCGGGTCATCCGCATGCTGGTCGAATTCTGGGATCGGACCAGGCTCGGTGAGCAGGAAGCGCTGATTGGTCGGCATAAAGATACCGGTGCCCCGCTGGGCTCGACCTCGGAGTTTGACGAGGTGTCCTTCAACGACGATCCGGAAGGTGACATCACACCGCTGGATTCGCACATTCGACTGGCGAACCCGCGCACGGAAGAGACCGCAGATCAGCTCATGCTGCGCCGTGGTTTCTCCTACACCAGGGGAGTCGACCGGGTCGGCCAGCTGGATCAGGGCCTCGCGTTCGTGTCGTATCAGCGGTCGCTGGCCACGTTCCTTGCGGTCACCGAACGGCTCAACGGCGAGCCGCTCGAGGAATACATCCGGCCCGAGGGTGGTGGCTTCTTCTTCGCCCTGCCCGGGGTCGCGGACGAGGGTGCGTCGTTGGCTGAGAAGTTGCTCGCCTAGTTCTACTGGCTGACGGTGGCCTGCCGCTGGCTCGCCTGGGCGGTCGTGGTGGGTGCGGTGCTCAAGATCATCCTGGTCGAAGGGGCCGGGCGATACACGCTGGCCACGGGGTTCACCATCTTCGAAGGCTGGCGAAAGCTCGGCCCCGGACAACCTGGTATTCGGGCCCTACATCGTCGTCTGGGGCTTCGTCTACGGTGCGACTGCCATGTCCTCCACGGCGTTGCCGCTGGCCGCCCTGTTCCCGCAACTCTCGCTGACCCTCTGGGCGGTGATCATGGGGGTTGCGGGCTTCCTGATGGTCTGGTTCAACGCCTACGCCACGTTCGAGAAGATCACGGCCGCGTTGATCGCCACAATGTTCATCACCGTGGTGGGGTTGGCGATCATCGCGACCCCCAACATCCCCGATCTGCTGGCCGGGCTGGTGCCGATGATTCCCGAAGGCGGACTCGTCTACACGTTGGCGCTGGCGGGAGGGGTCGGCGGCACCATCACGCTGGCGGCCTACGGGTATTGGCTGCGGGAGAAGGGCTGGGTGACCCCGAAGTGGATGAAGGTCATGCGGATCGACAACACCATGGCCTACGTCCTGACCGGTGTCTTCGTGCTCTCGATGCTCATCGTCGGTGCCGATGTGGTCCAGGCTGCCGGGGTCAGCGTCGGCGCGGGTGACGAGGGTCTGGTGGACCTGTCCGACGTCCTCAACGACCGTTACGGCGAGGTCATCGGGACGGCCTTCCTCGTCGGGTTCTGGGCAGCCTCGTTCTCCTCGATCATCGGCGTGTGGAACGGCGTCTCGCTGATGTTCGCTGACTTCTGGGGCAACATGCGCGGCGTCGAGTCAGGGCATCCGTCGACCCGAGTGGGTGGCGTCTACTTCAAGTTCTACCTGCTGTGGCTGACCTTCCCGCCGATGCTGCTGCTGCTCATCGGAAAGCCGATCGGTCTGATCCTGGCGTATGGAGTGCTCGGTTCGCTCTTCATGCCGTTCCTCGCGTTGACGCTGCTCGGCTTGCTCAACGGGAAGCGGGTGCCGAAGAAGTTCGCCAACCGCCTGCATACCAACCTCGCGCTGGGGTTCACGGCGATCCTGTTTGCGGTGCTCGGCGCGAATCAACTATGGAGTTCGGTGAGCGACGCTATTCGATAGCTCGCATCGATGCGAACCAACAGCAACGATGCTCTGCAGCAATGAGGATGCGCAGTGCCGCTCTCTCAGAATGGGCCAACGCCGAAGGCGGTCATGAGCGAGCGAGCTCCAAGGCCGATGGCTACGAGCACCACGATCCCTCCGACGATGTTGGCACCTAGCGTGTTCACGTGCTTCCCGAGCAGGTCTTTGCGGTTCATCACCACCAGCAGGAACACCGCCACGATCGGCAGAATCAGGCCGTTGGCCGCCTGAGCAAAGACGATCAGCTCGGTGGGGCTGGAGCCGATGATCGCGAAGGTCACGCCGACGGCGATGATCAGGGCCCAAATCGCCTTGAACTTGGGGTCGGCGAGGTCTCGCTTCCACCCGAAGGCACCAGCAGTCGCGTATGCCGCGGCGAGCGGGGCGGTGACCGAGCTCGTTACTCCAGCGGCGAGCAAGCCGAAGGCGAAGAAGTATTTAGCGCTTTCGCCGAGCAATGGCTCCAATGCCTGTGCCATGTCGGCGGCGCTTTCGACGCCCTGGCCGGTGGAGAATAACGCTGCCGCGGCGGTGGTCAGGACCGCGATGGTGACCAATCCGCCTAGACCGACGGAGAGACGCGTGTCGAGTTTTGCCTCGGCCACCGCGATGTCGACCGGCACGTCTTCACCCCATTTGTCTTGCACGCTCGCGGCATGCAAGAAGAGGTTGTACGGCACGACGGTCGTACCGACCAGGGCGATCACCGTGAGCACGGAGCCGGATGGAACGGTGGGCACGAGGCCGGCAAACAAGTCACCGAGGCTGGGCGTCACCATGATTGCGGTCACCAGGAACACGACGCCCATCAACACCACGAGCCACACCAGCACGCGCTCAACGGTGCGATACGAGCCCGTGGCCAGCAAGCCAGCGGCGATCACGGCTACGAGTGATGCCCAGAGAGCTTGCGAGCCCCCGAAGACGGCGTTGAGCGCCAGGGCGGCACCGGTGAGGTTGCCGCCCTCGAAGGCGGCGGTGCCCACGGTGATCGCCCCGATCACGAGGACGATGGCCCCGACCTTGACGGCGGTGTTGTCGAACGAAGAGCGGAGCGCTTCGCCGAGCCCTTCGCGGCTCACCACGCCCAGCCGCGCACACATCTCCTGCAGGACCATGGCGGCCAGGACGCTGAAGATGATGGCCCACAGAAGGGTGAAGCCATAGTCGGCACCAGCCACGCTCGCGGTGGTCACCGTGCCCGGCCCGATGAAGGCCGCGGCCACGATCAGACCGGGGCCGAGATTGCGCAACTTGGCGACGATTCCCTTGGGCGCGCTATATGAGGATGTTGAGGCTTCTTGCTCTGCCATGGGTATTCGAGCCTCCGTTTGGCCGGACCTCACATGGCGTATGCGGGTATCGGTGGTCTATGTGTACCAGTCGTTGGCGCATCTGTCATTGGTGATGTAATCTCGCTTACATGATTACAGACAATGACAATGACAATGACAATGACAAAGACCGAGTCCATGGCTGGTTCGCTGGCCGTGTGTCCGCGCAATGGGCCGATGCAGTCACCGAGACGGCGTTTGATCGCGAGGAGATCACCGCGATGATCACCCTGGGCGACGTCGATGCGGGCGAGGGTGCAAGCGAAGCCGAGATCTCCGGCATGCGCAGTGGCCGAGCCAAGGCGTTTCGAGAGGACACGCGCGCGACCCGAATGAAGATCGCCCAGGAGGCCGAAGCGCTGTTTGACCGCAAGGTCTCTTGGGGGGTGCGCATCGGCGACCACTGCGAAGTCTTCACGCACCTTGCGGTGCCGGTGATGACCCGGTTGAAGCAGCCCGAGCGTCAGGTGCTCGACACCCTGATCGATGCCGGCGTCGCGCGCTCGCGTTCCGAAGCGCTGGCCTGGTGCGTTCGCCTGGTGCAACGGCATACCGACGACTGGCTCACCGAGCTGCGGGAAGCGATGACCCATGTCGATGAGGTCAAGAGTCGCGGCCCGGCCTGAGGTTTTGACCCGGTGGGTGAACGGCGGAGTTCGAGTGCGATGGTCGCTCTATGACGAATCAGCCTTCTCCTGATGCAGACGACGGCGCGCTCGATGATGCCCACGCCACCGACGAACAGCATGAAGACGATGGCCCCCAGGGCGGCGGCCAGGTTTCGGAGGCCGGGGGTGCCAGCCTGAATGCGGAGACCAGCCTAGGCGGTGCAGACGCCGTGCCGGACGCCCACGGCTAGGGGCTGAGTGTCGCCCAGGTGACCATTTTCACGACGTCTAACCTCTTGCATCAGTCGAACATGTGTACTAATATTGGTGGATGACGACGATCACCGGAACGCCACCGCAGGGGCGTGGTGGTGTGCCTGTGTGTGAGTCTTCGGGGGGCCGTTCGGCGGGGGTTGATTCTGATGGTGGTTGGGATCGGTATGTCGAGGTGGTGGCTGAGCATGAGGCGCGGTGTGTTTGCGGTGATGGTGGTGATTTCTGTGGTGATTTTGGTGATTTTGATGACTCTGGTTTGAGTGCGGTGGTGTGGCGTGATGTGGAGGCCACGGTGGGGGTGGTCTCGGCGTTGTGGGATGTGGAGGCGGGGTTGGGCCGGTTGCCGTTGCCACCGGGAGTAGCGGACGCGCTGGCCGCGGTGATC
>JBGTGC010000039.1:0-18538 GCA_041746935.1 Dermatophilaceae bacterium | reverse complement strand
TGTTCGAGATCTGGCGGGTCGCCGATCTGGCTGTGCCAGCTACGTAACCTTCATTTCGCCCATCTCGCCCCAACCCTCGCCGTCGACCTGATGGCTGACGATCAGGGGGGTCGAGGCCAGTGCCTGCGGGATGTCCTGCGTGGCCGCCTTGAAATGATCGCTGTTGACGTGCGGGCCGGCTCCGTCGTCAGTGAAGGCCTCAATCAGGACGAACTGTTGGGGGTCGTCGACGCTGCGTGACCACTCGAACCACAGATTGCCCGGCTCGGCGCGGGTGTTGTTG
Source organism: Dermatophilaceae bacterium (assembly GCA_041746935.1). Lineage (GTDB taxonomy): Bacteria > Actinomycetota > Actinomycetes > Actinomycetales > Dermatophilaceae > Ornithinicoccus. The sequence continues at coordinate 18,255 of JBGTGC010000039.1, read as the reverse complement.
GTGAAGTCGGCGACCAGGTCGGTGAATCGATCGGTCCACTCCAGCTTGGTCTGAAATTTCACGTTGATCAGGATCATCGGGGCTCCTTGCGATGGCGAATGAGGTGTTCTGAGCCTGCCATAGACAGATCATCTGTGCCGGTGGATAGTTGAAACCGGCGGCCTCGATTCATCGTGGTCGCCTCAGCAGGCAACGACGCCGACGCAGGAGAGACGATGACCGATCCCGCCGCCCACGACACGTCACCGCAAGGTCCCGTAGATCTGCAGGTGGAAAGCCAAGCATCGACCGGGGGTGGGCCGGCGCGGATCCAGCAGTTGGCGCCCGAGCGTGCCGTGCAGTTGCTCACCAGGCTCCTGCGCGTGGCTTACCCGCATGAGCGGTTCCCCGATGGCCCCTACGAGCGCACCGCGGCCGCCGTTATGTCGGCCGCAGAGGCTGATGCTGGTGATCAGCGCGCGTTGCTCCTTGGCCTCAGTGGACTCGACGTGGCCGCCCGAGGTGATTTCCTCAGCCTGGACGAGGCTGCCGCCGAAGCCCTGCTGCGCAATGTAGGTGATGATCCCTTCTTCGTCCGCATTCGTAGCACCGCAGTGGTGGCGCTGTACGACGATGCCGAAGTCTGGGACCTGCTGGGCTACGAAGGCTCATCGTTCGACCAAGGCGGATACCTGAACCGCGGGTTCGACGATCTGGACTGGCTGCCGCCGGCCAGGATCGAGGAGTATGCCGACGCCCCCAGAGTCCAGCTCGTGACCGAAGATGAGGCCCGCTGATGAGCACCGACACGACCTCGACCCAGACGCACGGCGCGAGCATCGGCCACGACGACCCGGTGGTCGTGATCGTGGGCTCGGGTGCCGGCGGAGGAACGATGGCCCACGAGTTGACCTCCCACGGCATCAAATGCGTGGTGCTGGAGGCTGGCCCCTATCTGACCCACGACGACTACGTCAACCACGAGTGGGAAGCCTTCGGGCAAATGGCGTGGCTCGACATGCGCACCACCTCCGGCGGGTGGCGCATCCCGCAGGACTTCCCGAACCTGCCGACCTGGATCGTCAAGGCAGTCGGCGGCACCACGACCCACTGGGCGGGAGCCACGCCACGCTTTTTGGAACACGAGTTCAAGGCCGCAAGCACCTACGGCGAGGTTGAGGGTGCCAACCTGCTCGACTGGCCCATCGGTCTGGATGACCTCGCGGCGTACTACGACCGCGCCGAACAGGCGATGGGCTCGACGCACCGGCATGGACGCCCTGCGTTGCCCGCCAACAACAACTACACGGTGCTGGCCAACGGAGCCGAGCAGGCCGGGTATCGCCACTACGCGACCGGTCCCTACGCCACCAACGCGGAGCCGTATGACGGCCGGCCCGCCAGCGTCCAGGACGGCTTCAACTTCCAAGGGGACAAGCAGGGCTCCAAGTGGTCGACCCTGGTCCGCGAGATCCCGCGTGCGCTGGAGACCGGCCACCTTGACCTGAGGCCCAACTGCCAGGCCGTGAGGATCACGCACGATGCCGAGGGCGCAGTCGATGCTGTCGAATACCTCGATGGCGCGGGAGCCTTGCAGCGTCAGGCCGCCCGGGTGGTGTGTGTGGCCGGCAACTCGATCGAGACCCCCCGGCTCCTGCTGATGAGTGCCTCGAACGACCACCCGAATGGGCTGGCCAACTCCTCGGACCAGGTGGGGCGCAACTACATGCGGCACTTGACCGGATCGGCATACGCCCGGTTCGAGCAGCCGGTGCGGATGTATCGGGGTGAGACGATGGCGGGCCTGGTAGCCGACGAAGCCAAACACGACCCTTCCCGAGGGTTCGTGGGTGGTTTCTATCTCGAGACCCTCGCCTTGGGCCCGGCCTTCCTGGCCAGTTTCCTCGAACCGGGCTCGTGGGGCCGGGAGTTCACCTCCTGGATGGACGCCTACGCCAACATCGCCGGGGCGTGGATCGTCGGCGAAGACATGCCGCAGGCCTCGAACCGTGTGACGCTGAACCACGACGTGCACGACCAACACGGCCTGCCGGTGCCCCACGTGAACTACAGCGATCACGCCAACGACGTCGCCATGCGGACCTTTGCCTACGGGGCGGCCGACCGGATCTACACCAGCGTCGGTGCTCAGGCGGTCCACCACACGCCGCCGTATCCCTCGACGCATAATCTCGGCACCGCTCGGATGAGCGCCGATCCAGCCGACGGGGTGCTGAACGAATACGGCCGAGCGCACGACGTGCCGAACCTCTTCGTCAGCGACGGCTCGGTGATGACGACGGGAGCGGCCGCCAACCCGACCCTGACCATCGTGGCGCTCGCCATCCGGCAGGCAGACCACATCCGCGAGCAGCTGAATGCGGGCACCCTGTAGTCACTGGAGCAACAGGAGGACTCCCAAGGCCAAGAGGTAGGAGTCGATGCGGTCCAACAGGCCGCCGGCACCGGCAAGCCAAGCGCCAGAGTCCTTGGACTTCACACCTCGCTTGATCATCGATTCCAACAGGTCTCCAGCCGGTGCCCCGATCGCGACCGCTAGCACCATCGGCCAACTCAGGGTACCGAGAAGGGCTGCCACTGCGATGCCCGCCGTCGCGCCGACAAGCGCTCCGCTCCACCGTTTGCCGGGCGACAAGGGGGACAGGCGCGGCCCGCCCAACCGCGGACCAGCGAAGAAGGCCACCACATCGGCCACCGACACGGCGGCAAACAATGCCAACGCCACGGCCCCAAGAGGCACCATGGCCGCCAGCAGGCTGAGCCACACCACGCCGAGCACCCCGGAGCGAAGGCGATGCAGTCCGTATGTCGCGTCACCGGCAATGAGCGGGACTGCCGCCACGGCGAGCATTGACCCGCCCAGGGCCTGCCATACGAACTCGGGCTCCAGCCACGTCGTCAGCACCACCGCGGCGACGCCAGCGGCTAACACAACGCGGTCGAGCGAGGCCACGCCCATGAGCGCGCCGAACTCGACAGCCGCAATGACTCCCGCTGTGATCGCCAGAATCGCGATGCCCTGAGGTCCCCACCAGAACAGCCCGACGACTGCGGGCACCGCAATCGCCCAGACGCACCACCGGACGAGCAAAATGCGCCGTCGCGTCAGCGCCACTCCGACACCGGCCAGCGCCACCGCCCCCAGGAGCAGCGGCCACATGGACTCGACCGTCACCACAGATGGGTTCACCCCGAAACGGGCAAGGCAGACAGGGCCGATCGGCACGCCCCCAGGATGCGGGTGTTGGCTTCACGGTCTTGGACCGCGATCCGCACGGCGCGCCCCTGAAACTGTGGCGACAGCGCGGAAAGATCCCGGAGGAAGACATCGTGGCTGCGGCAGTCGGCCACGAATTCGGGGGCGCTGGGTCCTTCGAGAGGCAGCGTGATGGAGAGGAAATTCGCGGCTCCATCCTGCACGGTGACGTTATCGGCCATGGTCGCAAGGCCCGCGGCCAGCTCGCGACGCAAGTCGTTCGTCCGCGACCAACAGGCCCGGTAGTATTTTGGCTCGCGCAGCGCAGCCACGGCCGCGATCTGCGCGGGGAGACTGATCGCCCACGGTGGTGTCCACCGCCGGATGTCGGCGGCCACCTCGGGAGTGGTCACCAGGAAGGCAGCTCGCATCCCCGATAGGGCGTACATCTTCGACAACGTGGTGCACACCGCGACGGAGGGGTTGATGGTCGCAAGGTCAGCCAAGGATTCGGCCAGGTCCACGTAGCCCAGATAGGCCTCATCGATCCACCAGCTCGTCGTCGGCGGGGCGCTCTCGATGACTTCGCGCAAGGACGCAGCCGGGGTATGCCGTCCCGTCGGGTTATTCGGATTCACCACCACGACGAGGTCGTAGTGGCCGGATCCCACTGCGGTCGACAACGCATCGAGATCGAGGTGCCAACCCTGGTCGGCGCTCAGTCGGAAGCGGGCAACCTGGGCGCCGATCACTCGTTCAGCGATATGGACGTATTCGCCGTAGCTGGGGTCGACCAGCAGCACTCGGCTCGCCGAGGTGAGCCAACGGCCGAAGACCCGAAAGATCAGATCCGAGGAGCCCGCACCAACGCTGAGGCACTTGACGGGCAGCCCTCGCGACGCGGCGATCTCGCGCAGCAATCCGACGGCCTCGGTCGGCGGAGAGGTCTTGGCCACCCAAGCTGGGTCGAGGGTTAGCGCTTCTAGGACCGCCGGGGCGGGTGGGAACCACGCATCCAGGACATCGGCGGCCACCACCTCACGGCGCCGATCAAGGCTTCTGAAGTCGGTGCCGATGGCGGTGAACGATGCGCCGCCGTGCTCGCAGCCATCAGGGCGGGGCCAAGCAGCCACGTCCAACCGCCAGTCCACCGCGCTGAGCAGCGTCTCGAAGACCGAGCGAAAGGGGCCAAGCGCCTGTTGTGTCAGGCCTGCCACGGTGGCGGTCATCACTTCGAACCGCACGTCACCGCTCAGCACGGCGCGACCTGTCGCCTCCAACCCCACGCGGCGATACATCGCCATCACCTCGGCCCGCCCCATCGCCACGATGGTCTGCCCGCCGCGCGAGGCCGACCAGCGCAACGCTGCATACATCAAGAGCATGGCGATACCGCGATCCCGGTAGGCGGACTCGACCGTCAGGATCCGCACCTCGAAGGCGTCACCGCTGTCCAACAACGGCATGTCGTCGCGGCTCAGATACTTGTCCAAGCTGTAGCGACCGACCCACGGGGGAGTCAGGCTCACGAAACCGATCGGGGTGTCGGCTTCGGAGGCGACCAGGTAGATGTTGGTGCCGTCAAGGTTGTCGCGCAGCGTGCCGCTGGCTTGCGCCTGGTGCTGCCCCAACTCCTCGGCATACACCCGGTGGCGCAGTCCGTAGATCCACTCCAGATCCTCAACGGTAGCGCGACGAATCTGCAGGGTGGGACGCATGCCCTTATCTTCACTCCTCGGGGGCGAGCACCGGGGTATCGGCGTGCAATGTTTCGCCCCGGAAGAACGGCTTCTGCTCATCCAGCCGTGACACGAGGAACATCAGCGGCAGGCCGAGCAAGATCGAGCCCATCCCCAACATGAAGACGCTGCCGATTTCGAACCCCAGACCGGGCACAGTCCAGCCGCCGAGGAAGCCGTAGTCGGGCTGCCACATGTCCACGGCGCTCCACACGAACGCGAACGCCAACATCAGCCCGCCCACCAGCGGCATGACCCCCTTGACCCACAGGTCCTTACCGCCTTTGACGATGTCCTCGCGGAAGTAATACACGCAGGTCAGCGCGGTCAGCCCGTAGTAGAAGGAGATCTGCAGGCCCAGGGCGAGCAGCACGTCGCCGTAGACGTTTTCACCCAGCGCGCTTAGGGCCACGAAGATCACGATGCCGAGCCCGCCGATGGTCAGCGTCGAGGTAGTCGGGGTCATGAAGCGCGGGTGCACGGTGGCGAACGACTTCGGCAGGGCACGGTAGACACCCATCGCCAAGGTGCCGCGCGCGGCCGGCAGGATCGTGGTCTGAGTCGAGGAGGCCGCCGAGACCAGGACCGCCAGCAGGACGATCCAGTTCCATTCGCCCAACACCGGCTCGCTGATGGCGCGGAACACGTCCCCGGCGTTGTCCTCATTCCCCAAGCCGATTCCGTTCTGCCCGACCCCGGCGTACGACACCGCCGCGACCGTGGTCAGCAGGTAGGTCGCCAGCAAGATCAGGGTGGCCGCCAACGCTGCCCGACCGGGCGTCTTCTCCTTGTCTTTGGTCTCTTCGTTCAGCGACAGGATGGTGTCCCAGCCCCAATAGATGAAGACCATCAGCAGCATGCCCTCGACCATGCCGGAGAAGCCGCCACCGCCCTCGGCGAAGAAGTTCATCGGGTTGAACCACCCGACCTCGACATCGATGGCCGTGTCGGGGCGGCCAGTTCCGGTGACCGCCAGCAGCGCAACCACAACGAGGATGGCTAAAGCTAGGTATTGGATGGCCACCAGCACGTTCTGCAGCCAGGAGGCGATCTCGATACCGCGGTAGGACACGTAACACATGACGGCGATGAAGGCCACGCCGAGGGTGGTCACCCAGAAGGTGCTATCGGCGAGACTGTCGGCCCCGACGATTAGGAAGCTGTACTGCGCGGCGACCTGGGCCAGGTTGGCCAAGACGATGATCCCCGAGATCGTCAGGACCCAACCGCCAAACCATCCCGTCTTGGGTCCGAACGCCTTGGTGACCCAGGTGAACGTGGTGCCGCAGTCCGGAATGACCCGGTTGAGCTCGCGATATCCGTATGCCGTCAGCACCATCGGGATGAATCCGAGGATGACCGCTACGGGTGCCAACACCCCGTTCTCGATCACGACGTAACCCAGGGTCGCGGCGAGGGAGTATGCCGGGGCCACCGAGGCCAGCCCGACCACCACCGCACCGGTCAGGGTCAACGAGCCTTCGCTCAAACCCTTGTGCTCGCTCAGATCTCGAGACGACGGGCTTTCGTGTGTCGCAGTCATCGTGGGTCCCATCTCGGATCGGCCGCGTAAGTGCGTGGCGGTCTGTGTAGTGTCCTGTCCGAGGTAAGAATTATCGGAGAATCGCGCCGTAGGCAAGAGGCAATCTCGTAGCGGCTCGGTCAGGCCCCGGGAGGTCGACATGTCTCACCCATCCACACCACCGCATGCGCACTCACTCGCCGATGCTGAGCCTGCGGTTTTCTGGCTCGCTGACCCTGTTGCCCCGGATCGATTGCCGACCTTGGTCGGTGAGATCGACGCCGATCTGGTGGTGATCGGCGGTGGATACACCGGTCTGTGGACGGCGCTGCAGGCCAAGGAGGATGACCCCGCGCGGGAGGTTGTCCTGCTGGAGTCGCACGAGATCGCCGGGGCGGCATCGGGGCGCAACGGCGGTTTCTGCTCGGCAAGTCTCACTCACGGTGAAGCCAACGGCATCGAGCGATTCGGTGACGAGTTCTCGACCCTGCAGCGGATGGGGCGCGACAACCTGGACGGCATCGGGGCCACTCTGCAGCGCTACGGGATCGATGCCGAGTGGGAGCGGACCGGCGAGCTGGACATCGCGGTCGAGCCGTGGCAGGTCGACGGGTTACACGAGTTCGCAGACCTGCTGGCCGACTACGGAGCTCGCCCGAACGTCATGGAGCGCGACGAGGTCCGGTCGTTGGTGCATTCACCGACCTACCTGGCCGCAATCTACGACGCCGATGGGGTAGCCATGGTGCATCCGGCCAAGTTGGCCTGGGGTCTGCGCAAGGCCTGCCTTGACCTGGGCGTTCGGATCTTCGAGCACACCGAAGTCACCGCTATGGACAACGAGACAACCTCGCTCACGGTGCGGTCGGCATACGGCAGCGTGCGCGCGCGGAAGGTGGCGCTGGCAACGAACTCTTCGACCGGCCTGCTGCACCGGTTGAGCAACTACGTCGTGCCGGTCTACGACTACGTGCTGATGACTGAGCCGCTCTCGCCCGAGCAGATGGCCTCGATCGGGTGGGAGGGCCGCCAAGGGCTGGCTGACTCCGGCAACCAGTTCCACTACTACCGGCTCACTGCCGACAACAGACTCCTGTGGGGTGGGTGGGATGTGATCTATCACTTCGGCGGCAAGGTCAGTGCCGAATACGACCACCGCGCCGCCTCATACGCGCTGCTCGCCCAGCACTTCTTCACGACCTTCCCCCAACTGGAGGGGCTGCGCTTCACCCACCGCTGGGGCGGGGCGATCGACACGTGCAGCCGGTTCACGACGTTCTGGGGTCAGGCCTACGGCGGTCGGCTGAGTTACGCACTGGGCTATACCGGATTGGGGGTTGGCGCGAGCCGCTTCGGCGCCCGGGTGATGCTCGATCTGCTCAGCGGCGAAGAGACCGAACGGACCCGGTTGAAGATGGTCCGCACCAAGCCGTTGCCCTTCCCTCCCGAGCCGGCCCGATACGGTGCCATCGCGCTCACCACCTGGTCGATCAATCGGGCCGATCATCGTGGCGGCAAACGCAATACCTGGCTGCGCACCCTGGACAAGCTCGGCCTGGGGTTCGACTCGTGAAACGCGAAGCAGACGTCGTCATCATCGGTGCTGGGCTCTCCGGTCTCATCGCTGCCCGGGAGGTCCTTGCGGCGGGCTACGAGCCGTTGGTCCTGGAGGCGAACGACCGCGTGGGCGGGCGCATCTTCACCCGGGATGTCGACGGAGTGCCGCTCGAGCTGGGTGCTCAGTGGATCGGGGACACCCATCACCGTATGCAGGCGCTCGCCGGCGAGTTGGGGGTTGAGATCTACGAGCAGTTCGATGCCGGCGAGACGTCCTACGGACTCACTGGTGAAGTGCTTCGGGAGCACACCTTCCACGAGCGCCACGCCGACGAACTCCTTGGGATCGAGCGGGTGCTGCGGCGACTGGATGAGATGGCGGCCACCGTGCCAGTAGAGGCACCCTGGCTCGCTCCCCAGGCCGATGAGTGGGATCGCATAACGGTCGGCCAGTGGTACGACACGCAAGGTCTCGGCCCGGTCGCCCGCCAGCTGCTGGAGATCTGCACGGTGGGTATCCTCGCGGTGCCGACCGTCGAGGTCTCGCTGTTGTGCCTGCTCCAGAACCTGCAGGTATGTGGGGTCACCGCCGAGCTGCTAGCCGAATCCGAGGGCGGTGCGCAGACCAAGCGATTCGTCGGCGGCACGTCCTTGATCCCGCAGCGATTGGCAGCGGCGCTCGGTGAGCGTGTTGTGCTGGATGCGCCGGTGTTGACTGTCGACTACACCGACGAAAGGGTCACAGTCACGTGCCGCGGGGGATTGGTGGCCACGGGCCGACGGGTGATCGTGGCCCTGTCCCCGACGTTGGCCGGTCGGATCATGTACGACCCGCCGCTGCCCGGCATTCGCGACCAGTTGACCCAGCGGGTGCCGCAGGCTTCGGCCCACAAGATGTTCGCGATCTACGACGAACCGTTCTGGCGAGCCGACGGCCTGAACGGTCAGCTCATCTCGGCCCTCGGCCCTGCCCGGATGTCGAACGACAGCTGTCTGCCCGCGGACATCGGCGGCCCCGGCATCATCTTGGCGTTCCTGGAGGGGGAGTCCGCTCGGGTGGCCGGCCGCTGGTCGACCGCCGACCGCCAGGATGCGCTGCGCGCGGAGTTGGGCCGACACTTCGGCCCGCGCGGGGCCAAGCCTTCGCAGATCGTCGAGCGGGGTTGGGCCGACGAGCAGTGGACCCGAGGGTGCTACAACTCCAACTTCGGACCCTGCGGTCTGCTGCACTTTGGCGACTCTTTGAGCGCGCCGATCGGGCCAATCGCCTGGGCCTCGACCGAGACGGCCACGGCGTGGGCAGGCTATATGGAGGGCGCCATACAAGCGGGCCAGCGTGCTGCTGGCGAAGCCATCGGCACCCTGTCGTGACTGCGGACCCGACTGGCTAAGGTGAGCGGCATGGCTGCGACCGACCCCACATACAGCAAGATCCTGCTCGATGAGTCCGAGATGCCCACGCAGTGGTACAACGTGGTCGCGGACCTGCCGGAGCCGCCTCCGCCCGCGCTGCACCCGGGCACGCACGAGCCCGCCGGACCCGAGGACTTCGCCCCGCTGTTCCCGATGGCGCTCATTGAGCAAGAGGTCAGCACCGAGCGCTACATCGACATACCCGGGGGAGTGCTGGACGTCTATCGGCTGTGGCGGCCGAGCCCGTTGTTCCGTGCGCGGCGACTCGAGAAGTTGCTGGACAGCCCGGCGCGGATCTACTACAAGTACGAAGGCGTGAGCCCGGCCGGATCGCACAAGCCCAACACCGCTGTGCCCCAGGCGTATTACAACCACCAAGAGGGCATCACCAAGTTGACCACGGAGACCGGTGCCGGCCAGTGGGGCAGCGCTTTGGCGTTCGCGACGGCGCAGTACGACATAGAGTGCGAGGTGTGGCAGGTCGCCGCGTCCTATCGCGCTAAGCCGCACCGCCGCACGATGATGCAGATCTGGGGTGCCTCGGTGCACTCCAGCCCGTCGGAAATCACCGAGTTCGGTCGCTCCCTCCTCGCGGATAACCCTGACCACCCCGGCTCGCTGGGGATTGCGATCTCCGAGGCGGTCGCGATGGCGGTGGCCGACCCGTCGACCCGCTACTCGCTCGGTTCGGTGCTCAACCACGTGCTGCTGCACCAAACGATCATCGGCGAGGAGGCCTTGCTGCAACTGGCCAAGGTCGGCGAGACTCCAGACCTGCTGGTGGGATGCACCGGTGGCGGCTCCAACTTCGGCGGCATGTCCTTCCCCTTCCTACGGGAGAAGATGGCTGGCCGGATGAACCCCACGATCCGCTGTGTCGAGCCCGCTGCCTGCCCGAGCCTGACCAAGGGCGAATACCGCTATGACTTCGGCGACACCGCCGGGCTGACGCCGTTGATGAAGATGCACACCCTGGGGCACAACTTCATCCCCGAGCCGATCCACGCCGGTGGCTTGCGCTATCACGGGATGAGCCCGCTGGTCTCGCACATCTACGAGCAGGGGCTGGTCGAGGCGACCTCGATCCCGCAGACCGAGTGCTTCTCCGCTGCCCTGCAGTTCGCCAAGTCCGAGGGCATCGTGCCCGCCCCTGAGCCAACCCACGCCTTGGCTGCCGCCATCCGGGAGGCCCTGGTATGCCGGGAGTCCGGTGAGGAAAAGGTCATCCTCACCGCGCTGTGTGGACACGGGCACCTGGATCTGGCTTCCTACGAGCAATACCTCAGCGGTCAGATGGTCGACTACGATCTGCCGGACGATCAGATCGAGACCGCGATGCAAAGCGTTCCCACCTGGTGACGCAAGAGCAGCCCGACGACGTCGTCGCGAAGCACGACGCCTTCGAGGTGCGTCGCTATGCCGAGCATGTGGTGGCGCACGTCGAAGTCGGCGGCACTTTCAATAGCGCGGGGAGCATGGCCTTCTCTGCGCTCTTCGGGCACATCACCGGCGCCAACGAATCGGCGTCCTCGATCGCGATGAGCGCCCGGTGATGCAGCAATCGGCGCTGGGGGAGTCGATCGCCATGACGACGCCGGTCACGCGCACCGAATCCGCCCACGGCAATTCCTCGTGGCCTTCGTTTTGCCGGCGGCCATGGCTCAAGAGACCGCGCCGAGGCCGACCAACTGCGGTGAAGGTTGTGGCGATGCCGGAGAGTTACGTTGCCGTGGTGACCTTCTCCGGGCGGGCGTCCGTAGCGTCTTTCGCCGAGCGCCGCCGGGAACTCAGCGATTCGATTGCGGGGGCCGGGGTCACTGCGACTGGTCCGGCGCTGCGCGCCCAATTCGATGCGCCGCGCACACCAGGCCTTCTGCGTCGCAACGAGGTCCAGCAACCGGTTCTCGCCCCCGACTCTGCGTGGTGATCACGCTTCGCCGAGGAGATTCGTAGCGGGCTACCTTCACAGAGCCCGGCGCATGATCAGGCGTGGCATCTTCGAGGCCATCGCCTCCGTCTGTCCGACCACCTCAAAGCCGGCCTTCTCAAACATGCTCCGAGTGCCGACGAAGGCCATCGTGGTGTCCATCCGGCCGCCCGGGTCCACGGGGTAGGACTCGACGGCCGGTGCCCCTCGGCTGGCGGCGAACTCGACGGCTCCCTCGATCAGCCGAGCACTCACCCCTTGCTTCCGATGGCCACCGCGCACCACGAGGCAGATGATCGACCACACCGGCACCTCATCCAAGGGGCGGATGAGCTTCGAGTGCACCAGCTTGGGTATGTCGTCTCGAGCGCCGACGTTGCACCAGCCCACCGCTCGCTCGTCGGAGTAGGCCAGCACTCCAGGCGGGTCGTCGCGGCGGCACAGCGCGCGCATCGCCTGCTCGCGGTCCCCGGCACCGAGTTCGCGGACATCGGCGCCCCGCAACCGATGAGGTGTGCACCAACAGTGCTCGGCCCGCCGGTTCGGGTTGATCACGTCGGCAAAATCCTCGAAGCGATCCAGGGTCACGGGATGGGTTGACCAGCTCATCGCTGTCCCTGGATGAACGTGCCCGCGGTGATCGACATCGGAACTCCCGCCTCCCGTCATCACGACTCATCATGGTCAGTGCCTTATCCGCCCTTCGACGCTAGTCCTCCCCGGCTCTGCTGGCCAGGGCTTCGGTATCCCTGACCCGTTTCCGCCTCTCCAATGATCAAGACGCACGAGGTATTTCCCGTTGCCTGCCCACGTCTTTTTCGGTTCCTGATCGGTGCGTTGCTCTCGGGGGTGCTCGTGATCGGCGGCACCACGTGGTTGTTGGTGGGGCGGTCGACGACGCGTTTGGGGGCGGTGCCGCTCGTGCGGACATTCAACCCGCGTATGCCGTTGCCCTGGGATGCCCCGCGGAACAGGGTGGTCGCCGGGCGGGATGTGGTGACGTCATTTCGGCCGATGCCGCAGGATGTGATGTCCGGGTCCTACGACGATGATTTCGAGCCTGGTTCGAGGAGGCCCCGGCAGACGAGATGATCTACTGGCGTGGGAGCACATGGCCGATATCGCCGCAGACCTCTGCCGGCGCAATGTGCACGCAACGTTGATCTTGACGGAATTCACCGATAGCAATTTGGGTCGTGACTACTGCGACTACGATCTGGGCCCCACGATCATCGACGTGATCGCGTGGGATCCGTACAACGGTGTTCGACGCAGACCGGACCTTCTATCAACAGCCTGAAGACTTGTTAGGCCGGGTTGGCGACATCCTGGACCAAAACGGGAGGCTTGGGGCATCGCCGAGGTGGGCAGCCTCTGATCCCCGGAGCCGAGTTTGTCCTTCTTCCAGTCCACTCGGGGCGCGAACTGGCGGCTCGAGGACCCTGAGTCGCGCAAAGCATGGTCGAGAAGGTCACCGGAAACCGTTAGCGGCACACCGCGCTGGCGCTGGAATCGTCCAAACTGCCAGTGCCGCCGAGCAGGACGTGCAGATTCGTGTCCATGCCGTCCATCGTCGTCGCGACTTCCGAGGAACGGCAGGACTTACTAATCAACAGGATTGGGCTGTTGGTAGCCGCTGCGTACTGAGTTCCAGCAGCGGCATCAATGCTCGCAGAGCCATTCGCCAGGTATGCACGTGAACTGCCTTCGAAGGTCTCGCCGGAGACCAAGGCTGAAGTCTTGTATCGATCGGTGCCAGCGAGGCGGGTGACCGTAGCACCGGGAACGTTGCGTCTGACGTCGTTGACCGCCGAAGCAGGGATCCGGCGCTCTCCACCGAGAAGGATGACCTTCTTCGGCTGCAGACGGGCCAACTCCTGTTGTGTCGTCGCAGGCATGTTTCGATCGGTGCTCAACAACAGCGGGGCGTCATCGTGTGCTGCTGCGGCCCCACCCGAGAGGGCGTCGGCCGGTTGTTGACCTGAGGCGATGTACACCACGGGTGCCTGCGACCACTGCCGAGACAACCCAGCCGCCAAGGCGTACTGATCGGCACTACGCAATCGCTTCACCGGAGCGTTGGTGACCGCCTCGATCTGTGCGATCACTGTGGAAGTGATCCGTGATGAATCGGCGACCACGATGACTTCGTCAGGGTCAAGCTGACGTATCTGTTCAGCCGTAGCGCTGGGCAAGGATGTCGATCGGGTCAACAGCAACGCGTCGCTGCTGTGAGCCGCGGCGGCCCCGACAGCAAGCGCTTCGATGATGTCGTCGCCGCGAGTGATGTAGACCGTGTCCGCACCGAAGGGATGAGCGGCGGCGGCCAACTCAGCGGCGGTGGCGTATCGGTCTGGGCCGGAGACGCGCTGCATTGCATTGGCCTGAGTGGAGTAGGAGCGCACCTTGGAGCGAAATTCGCTCATCCGGGCGTAGAACCGATCTCCTGGGCAACTCGTCTGGTTGACGTCGCGGTGACCGTGGACCGTAGAGAGCGTTCGTGTCCATTCTTCTACGTCGTTGTCGTGAGTGAAAGTGCCGTAGCGCGATACGCGATGCGTCATCAACTTCCACGCGGTCACTTGGGCCAGCGCGTCGAATGCCGCGCGCGGCACCTGCGTCGTGGTGTAGTCACCGACTAAAGCAATGCCGGCCGTCGTGTAATTCATTCCCGACGCATGGGCGGTGCGCAAGGACTTCTCCGGGCCGCCGCGCCTGCCCTCCCAAGCCCGACCGAATCGGTCCACTAATATGTTGTAACCGACGTCGCCCCAGTCTCGGGTCACCGCGTGGTATTGGTAAATCCCGCGCAGGATGGCTGGCACTTGATCGGCGGAATAGTTGTTGCTGCCGGCGGTGTGATGAATAGTCACGCCTTCGGTCCCGTTGATGTAGTTCGGGCTCCACTTACGTAGTGACTCCTCGGCTCCCCATTGCGCCCGAGTGCCGATGATCAGGCTCGGCGACGCGACGTCCTGGGTGCTCGGAGCCGCGTCAGCGCCGCCGGGCTTGCTGCTCAAGGCACTGCCGTCCGCCCGCCGGTTCAAGGCCCCGGCGTCCGCGCTCTCGACGGGGACCGTCCACACTGTGAGAGTGGCGTCATTCGCCTGGGCGTCCACCTCGATCTGAATGTCGAGCGGCCCGATGACGACGTCGCCCTCCGTGCCGGTCGACACCTCTGTGGCGTTGACTGCCATGTTCTGCCATGTGGACCAAGCACCGTCCGTGCCGGTCCGATATCGAGCGCTTCCGGCCTCATGACCGGCATGGCTGGTGGGAACTTCGTCGGCACTGTGGTCGGTGTCTTTCGGCGCGTCGGCTTCAAGCGCCGCGGTCCAGGTTGCCCCGACGATGTTGACGCCCTCGTTCGTGATGGCGTTGCCGGTCCATACGCCATCGGCATCCTCGTCGGCGAGATCAACGGTGACTTCGCCGCTGCCTTCACCTGTGGCGCTCTGCAGGCTCTTCTGGTCCTGGCTGGGTGTCGGGGCCGGGCGAGCGGGAGAGGCTGCCGCTAGGCCGGCGACCAAGAAGGCCATGATGGTCAGAACCGCAGCCAAGGAGCGGTAGAGGGAAACGGTCATTAGTAAGTCCAGCTCCAATATCAGAGAGTCTCTGCGGAGTTCGAACGAGTTGCTGGCAGAGTTATCGCAACGGGCGATGCTCATAGTGTGCCGGATAAAACGGTCGACATCGCATTTGGGTCGCGATATCTAGCAACCTGACGCTAATTCTTGAGGTCGCGCCTGCGAAATGTCCAAAGAGATAGCAAGAACAAGGTCAAGGAGGCCCCTAAAAGAAGCATCATGTATCCAAAATTTGCTCCCGCATTCAGCGGGTCTGCGGCGCTGAAGTAATACCACGGGCTTATCTTCTCCCAACCGCTCAACGTTTCGGAGAGCGGGAAGAAAGTTGCGACGACAAAGGCGGTCGCCGCGATAGCAACGCTCAGCATGGCCGTGAGCCGAGAGCGACCGGTCGATAGCCCAAGCGCGATGGTCACCGCCCCGAAGAACCACCCGAGCACCACCGCTTGCGCCGTGGCGGCAATGAGTCGGCTGGCGGCGACGTCCAGTGACCAGATCGAGCTGGCGGCTATCAAGCCAGTCGCGAGCACCGCGCCGGTGATCAGGACGTGGGTCAGCATGGCACTGAGCTTGGCCGCGCCGAACGTCATCCGGCTGACTCCGTTGCCCAGCAATATGGCCAACGTGCCACGTTCCTCCTCGCCGACCGTGCCGCGGACACCAGACAGGACCGCTACGACGATCAAGGCTCCCGGCGCTGTGAGCGACATGACCTGCGCGTTGATCCACCCGGTCGTGGTGGACAGGTCACCCCCAGGGACGAGCGCTAGCAAGGCCGTCGGCAGCAGCTCGCGAAGACTGGCGAACTGGACAGACATGGGTTCCCACAGCGCGCCGGTGGCCACGCAGAGCAGCAGCAGGACACCGCTGGTGACGGCGACCAGCACGAGGCGGTCGCGGAGTTCCTTGCCGAACACCAGCAGCATCGGCACGGCTCAACCTCGCAGGTCGCGGCGTGCGAAGAAGATCCCGGCGACCGCCAGGGCTATGGCGCCCACCGCCGCAAGCAGCAAGACGTGACTCAGGTCGAAACCATTGGTCAGCGGCTCACTGGCGTTGTAGTAATGCCACGGACTGAGCTGCGCCCAGCGACCCAGCCCCGCCACCGGCAACATCGTCGCGCTCAGGTAGGAGACCGCCGTGATGCTGCCGGCCCAGGCGCCAGCGGACCCGGGTCGGCCGGTCGCGGCGCCGGCCGCCAAACCGATGAGACCGAAGGCCGCAGATAGCGCGAAGAGGTGGACACAGGTGGCAGCGATGTTGCCTGGGTCCAGTCCCACCTGTTGGTATGAGGCGCTGAGGGTGACCCCCAGCCAGAATAAGGCCGTCGCGAGCGTCACCATCAGCACCAGTGTGGCGGCCTTTGCGGCCAGCACTCCGCGACGGCTCAGCGGATGGGCCATGAGCAGCCCCAAGGTCCCGTCCTCCTCTTCGCCAGCGAGCAAGGAGGTCCCCAGAGTCACCGCGAACGCTACGAGCGCCAGCGGCCCCAGCACGTTGAACAGCTGACTGACCACGTATCCACCCGGCCCGATGCCCCCGATGATCTGCAGGATCTCTCGCGGGAAAGTGGCGGCGATGGCGTTCAGCGAGTCGGCCATCGGCGCATAGATCGCGAACGCGACCGCCGAGAAAACGATCAGGATTCCGCCTACGGCCACGGCCAGGCCCATCCGATCCTTGGCGTCCTTGTAGAACAGATCAATCGGCACTGGGGACTCGATCGGAGGTGCGGTAGTACGTCAAGAAGATTTCTTCGAGATCGGACTCTCGGCTCGTCATGGTGACGACGTGCTCACCGGTGCCGACCACCGCGCGGAGCAGGGCATCGACGTCCCCCTCGAAGGAAACGCGCACGCGCCGATCCTCGATCGCCACCTCGAGGACGTTCTCGATCCCACGCAACGATGAGTCCTCGACGGGTCGGGCGAACTCGAAGTCCACGTGCCGGATGGCCTTGCGTTTGAGCGCGTCGACCCGTTCGACCACGATCAGCGATCCGTCTTTGATGATCCCGACGCGATCGGCCACCCGCTCGACCTCGGACAACGTGTGCGAGGACAGGAAGATCGTCCGGCCTTGGTCGCGCACCTCTTCCAGCAGCTGGTGGAAGACCTCCTGCAACAGCGGGTCCAAACCGGAGTTGGGCTCGTCCAGGATCAGCAACTCGGGCTCGTGCATGAACGCTTGGATCAGGCCGATCTTCTGTCGGTTGCCGGTTGAGTATTCGCCGACTTTCTTGGACAGGTCCGCCTCAAACCGCTGCGCGAGTTCGTCGATGTATGCCGGCCTCACGCCTCCACGCAGTCGGGCGAAGTAGTTGAGGGTGGCCCGTCCGGTCAGCCGCGGATAGAGCGCGAGATCGCCGGGGATGTAGCCGATCCGGGCGCGAATGGCTTTGGCGTCTGCGTGGGCGTCCAACCCCAGGACGCGAGCGCTGCCGTAGGTGGGGCGGACTTGGTCCAGCAAGGCTTTGATGGCCGTCGACTTGCCTGCGCCATTCGGGCCGAGGAAGCCGAAGATCTCCCCGGTCTCGACTTCGAGGCTGAGGTCCCTCAGGGCTACGAAGTCGCCGTAGTGCTTCGACAGATCCGCAGTGCTGATCGCCGGCGAAGTCATGGAGCCGAATATGTCACGCTCTTCTGCTCGCCCTGCAGGCGGCGTCGAGGAACTGCCCAGACACCCGGTGCGCTCAGCGCAACTGTGACGTCTTGGCCCGCAACGAAGGCAGGTGATGGCCTGCCATCTGGTGCGGGGCCGATCTCGGCTTCGAGTTGTTGGCCACCGTCGGTATGCCGTGGGTCAGACCCCACGGTGATGGTCAGGCTGTGGCGAAGGCCGGTGGATCGCACCCGCGTAACGACTCCGTCGAGATGCCCGGCGTCCCCGCCCGCCGAGGTCTGCTCAGCGGGCTGAATAGACACGGCATCGATGGAGTTGCCGTCCTGAGCTCGGGTGCCGGTGGGCGACGATCCCCGTGGCGTCACGGTCACGCTGTGCCGGTGGATGAGCAGAGTCGCTGGCCCGTCGGCAAGAGTGCTCGCGGGAGGCAAGTCCACGGTTCCAGCGGGGCTGCGGTGCACGCCGTCAACGACATCGCCGGGCACCTCGGCGAACCCACCGAGCAGTCGAGCGACGTGGAGACTGGCGGGTTGTGCGTGCAGCTCGGGCACGGTGCCCTCCTGCACCACGCCGCCGTCGGCGAGCACGGCGACCCGGTCGGCCAGCGCTGCCTCGGTCAGGTCGTGGGTGACCAAAACGATGGTCGGATCCAGCATGGCGCGGACCTCTTCGAGCAGGTCATACATCGAGGC
>JBGTGC010000038.1:0-2704 GCA_041746935.1 Dermatophilaceae bacterium | reverse complement strand
ATCTGGGACACTACTGGCCATGACCACACCCGTCACTCCGTCACCGTCACTGCGCTCGATCGACCTGCCTGAGCGGCCCTCCGTCGACGGTTTGGAGCAGAAGTGGTCGGCGGTATGGGAGCAGCAGCAGACCTACGCCTTCGACCGCGCCGAAGCGCTCGCCGCACCGCGTGAGCAACTGTTCGTGATCGACACTCCACCGCCCACGGCCAGCGGCTCGCTGCACGTCGGCCACGTGTTCTCCTACACCCACACCGATTGCCTGGCGCGGTACAAGCGGATGACCGGGTCACATGTGTTCTACCCAATGGGCTGGGACGACAACGGGTTGCCGACCGAACGACGCGTGCAGAACTACTACGGCGTCCGCGGCGATGCCTCCCTGCCCTACGAGCCGGGCTTCCAGCCCCCGATGCGCGGCACCGAAGGCGGCGGTGCCGCGCCGAAGATGCGCGACCAACAGCAGATCTCCAGAGCCAACTTCATCGAGTTGTGCAACGAGCTGACGGTGGTGGACGAGAAGAAGTTCGAGGACCTCTGGCGCAAACTCGGCCTGTCGGTGGACTGGAGTCTGACCTACCGCACTATTGACGAGCGCTCGCGAGCCGTCTCCCAGCAGGCCTTCCTGGGCAACCTGGAGCGCGGCGAGGCCTACCAATCGGAGGCCCCAGGACTGTGGGACATCACCTTCCAGACGGCAGTGGCCCAAGCCGAGCTCGAGGCCCGCGACTACCCGGGCGCCTACCACCGGGTGGCGTTCCATTCCACGCAGGGCCAGCCCGCCACATACATCGAGACCACCCGCCCAGAGCTCATCCCGGCCGTCGTCGCGCTGATCGCCCACCCCGACGACGAGCGCTATCAGCCGCTGTTCGGCAGCACCGTGACCTCGCCGCTGTTTGGCGTGGAGATCCCGGTGGTGGCCCACCCGCTGGCTGAGAAGGACAAGGGCACCGGCATCGCGATGTGCTGCACTTTCGGTGACCTCACCGACGTCACCTGGTGGCGCGAGCTCGATCTGCCGGTGAGATCGGTGATCACCCGCAGTGGCCGGATGCTGGCCGAGGCTCCGGAGTGGATTGCCGGAGGCCCCGGTGAGCAGTTGTATGCCGAGCAGCTGGCGGGCAAGACCACCTTCAGCGCACGCGAGGCGGTCGTGGTGGCGCTGCGGGAGTCCGGTGACCTCGACGGCGAACCCGTGAAGACCCAACGCAAGGCGAACTTCTTCGAGAAGGGCGACAAGCCGCTGGAGATCGTGACCACCCGGCAGTGGTATGTCCGTAACGGCGGGCGTGACGTCAGTCTGCGCGAGGGGCTGCTCGAGCGCGGCGACGCCCTGGAGTTCCACCCGGCGTTCATGCGCACCCGCTATCGCAACTGGGTCGGCGGGCTCAACGGTGACTGGCTGATCAGCCGGCAACGATTCTTCGGCGTCCCGATCCCCCTCTGGTATGCGGTGGACGCCGCCGGTGAGATCGATTACGAGCAACGGTTGGTGCCCACCCTCCACAGCCTGCCCGTCGACCCCAGCGGCCAGGCCCCGGAGGGATACACCGAGGATAAGCGCGATCAGCCTGGTGGTTTCTCCGCCGATCCGGACATCATGGACACCTGGGCGACCTCGTCACTGTCTCCCCAGATCGCGTCGGGATGGCCCGTCGGCGATCTGCCGGACGGCACGCTGGGCAACGACCGCGCGCTGTTCGCGGCCACTTTCCCGATGGACCTTCGACCCCAGGGTCAGGACATCATCCGGACCTGGCTCTTCTCCTCGGTTGTCCGGGCTCATCACGAGCACGACTCATTGCCCTGGTCGCACGCCTCCATCAGCGGGTGGATCCTGGACCCGGACCGCAAGAAGATGAGCAAGTCCAAGGGCAACGCGCAAACCCCCGAGGGCATGTTGGACAACCACGGCTCCGACGGGGTGCGCTATTGGGCGGCCTCGGGCCGCCTCGGCACGGACGCCGCCTTTGACGAGGCTCAGATGAAGGTGGGCCGGCGCCTGGCCATCAAGGCGCTGAACGCCAGCACCTTCGCCCTGGGGATGGGGGCCGATGAGGACGGCAACCTGCCCGATCCCGAGCCACTGGAGGTCCTGATCGAGCGGATCACCGAGCCGTTGGACCGGGCCATGATCGCCGGGCTCTCGCAGGTGGTGGCCGCCGCCACCTCGGCATACGAGGGATATGACCACACCAAGGCCCTGGAGGTGACCGAAACATCGTTCTGGACGTTCTGCGATGACTACCTCGAGCTGGTCAAGGAGCGCGCCTACGGCAACGCCGAGGGCATCACCGCCGGTGCCAGCGAGTCTGCGCGGGCTGCGCTGCAGGTGGCTCTCGACGTATATATGCGATTGCTGGCCCCGGTGCTGGTCTTCGCCTGCGAGGAGGTCTGGTCCTGGTGGCACACCGACTCGGTGCACACGCAGCCGTGGCCGACCACGCACGAGCTCGGTGCCGCCGCAACTGATGCCGACCCGCGCATGCTGATCGTGGTCGGGCGAGCCCTGGCGGGCCTTCGCAAGGCCAAGTCCGAGGCCAAGGTCAAACAGCGCACAGAGGTCAGCGCCGCCACAGTGCTGGCGACCAGTGCGGATCTGGAGTTGCTGGGCCAAGCCGTGTCAGATCTCGCGGCGGCAGGCAAGGTCAGTGGTCCTCTGGACCTGCAGGCTGATCACGAGTTCGGCGTTCGCGACGTC
>JBGTGC010000037.1:0-3119 GCA_041746935.1 Dermatophilaceae bacterium | reverse complement strand
GTGTCGCGGCCGCGGGGACTGGGATGGGTTTGAGCCTCAGCTCGCGGCAGTCTCTGTGAAGGCCACCGTGTTCTTCACTTCATGGATCCAGGCTGCTTCGCTCAACGCATCTCCCGTCGGGTTGAGGGGCGCATTCAGAACGGCCCGTACCAGTCGACGGGGAAGGTCAGACGCGTCCCGTTCCACATGCGTGCGGAAGACGTGCCATGCGGCACCAACAGCAACCCCGTTGCCGACTTGTTTGTACGAGGCTTGGTCGCGCTGACCCACAAAGGAGAAGGACCTGGGTAGACCTTGCAGCCGCGCCGCCTCGTGAGGCGTGACACGGCGACGTCGGCTCCCTAGGACCGAGGTCTGTGTGATGGCGACGAGCGCGGGCAGGTAGCTGGGAGCCTTTGCTCGGATTCCAGAAGGTCGGAAGTGCATGACCGTGCCCCAGAGCGAGGACGTGTCCTGGGCCTGCCATTCGAGCTTCCGGCGCGACTCGGGGAACGAGGAGAAGATGGGGTTGGCGCGCTTCCACTCTCTGATGACACTCGGGTGCTCGTCGTAGAAGCGGGCGTTCTTGACCAGGATCTGTGACTTCCACGCTGGCAGGGCTTGGAGTTCGAACGGGTCGAGGGCACGCTCAGGGATCCAGGCGTCTGCCCACAGTGGGTAGCCAGGAAGGCGCTCGCCTCGTGCAAACCACATCCGCTGGACGAGGTCATCCCAGACCTCCACCCAGGATGTCTCGACAGCCGACAGCTGATATCGCGACAGGTCGGAGATCGATGAGTCCTCATCGAGGATCCACTCGGTGTCCCAGCCGTGGACGTTCCATCCTTCGACGGGCCCGCGGACAACCGTCGGGGGCACCTCGATCTCGGCCAGGGCCCGTTCCCTGCCGACATAGGACCCCAGGATGAAGACCCGGTCGCGGACCTGAGGGGTGCCCCCGAGAGACGGTGGGAGGAGGTGAGGTGAGAACACGGAGGGTGTCGACGAGACTCGGTAGCCGATCTGCCGGAGCGTCTGGATGATGACGTCCCACTCGTGTGTGTGGCGGGGACCCGCGATGTTGCGTACATTCTCGAGGAGCACGACCGCTGGCGTTCGCTCCTCGAGGATTCGGGCGATATTCCAGAAGAGCGTGCCTCGCGCCTCGTCCATGCCGCGCTGGTAGCCGGACTTCGAGAACGGCTGGCACGGGAAGCCTGCAGTCAACACGTCGTGGTGAGGGACGTCCACTGGGCCGTCTTCGGGCGTGGCCATGGTGATGTCGGTGTTGACCACGGGGCGCTGTGCTACGGGTAGGGGGTCCACCCAGTTGCGGAGGTAGGTCTCACGCGCCTCACGGTCGATCTCCGAGACGTATACGCATCGTCCGCCGGCGTGGTTGAGCATTGCGTGGAAACCGCCAATACCCGCGAAGAGATCCGCGAACCTAAACGCCGGAGGACTCTTCGCCATGCCAGCTAGCTTAGCTGATGTGTCAGCTAAGTCAAGCTGCCACGCGGACTGGTTGAAGTGAAGCGGCAGAGTGTCCTCCATTGGGTCCAGTCCTCTCGTCGAGCGCACCGTGCTGGGTTTGACCGGATGCGCTTCGAGGCGAGTCTCACCGTGTCCCGTTACTCCATCAGTAGGGACTGACACGCCTGTGTACAACTGCGGGCGGGCCGCTGCCCTGTGGATCCAGGACGTGGTGGGCGACGTCATCGGCGTGGAGTCGCACCTGGCACTCCCAGACCCTTACCACTGTCCATCCGTGCTCCTGGGCCAGCCGCGTAGAGCGCCGGTCTCGCTCGTCGTTGCGCCGCATCTTGTCGGCCCAGAGTTCGGCGTTCGGCCCGGTCCAGGGCGTCTTGCGTCCGTGTTCGGGACAGCCATGCCAGAAGCATCCGTCGACGAACACGGCAACCCGGCGGCTAGGCAGCACGAAGTCGGGCGTGCATCCCTTCGCGATCTGCCGATGCAGCCTAAACCTCCCGCCGGCGGCATGCACCGCCTTGCGGAGGAGCAGCTCAGGGGCGGTGTTCGCCTTGCGTCGACCGGCAAGGTGCCCTCCTCGCTCGGTGCTGACCCACCTGTCCGCCACCTCCCCAACCTACGCCGGCCGTACCCGAGATTTGTACCCCAGAAAAGTACTGCAGCGGGGTGCCCACAATGCGTGGATTGCCGTTTCGTATCGCCCTGACCTGTGTTTACGAGCTCCTCTGCGTGCCCCATCCGTGGACTTTGCAAGCAGAGGGTCGTCGGTTCGAGTCCGATCGCCTCCACCGAGATCAGTGGCCCTTCCTAGCGTCTGGGAGGGGCTTCCCCCGCTGACGCGAGCACGTGCGCGGTGGGACCGGTCGCGATCGGTGAGTCGTAGGACGAAAGTCCGGGCCGGCCTCGGCATACAGTGGACTCAGCAGTACTCTCTGCACGAATGGTGGAGCAGTGATGAGTAAGCAGGCCAACCGCGAGGGTCTATCCATGGGCTATCGGATCATGTATCAGATCAAGCGCGCCTTGCTGACTGTGTATGGCCCCGCCCAGTTGAGTGGGGACGCGGACCCGCACGTGCGGATGAAACGTCAACGCGACTCCAAGGTGGCGGCTGCTCGCCAGGCAAGACTGGAAAGAGAACCAGGGCAGGGTAGTTAGCTCAGACTGTCGTTCTGGACCGGAGACCCTGACAACCCATCGGCGATCTCGGATAGTGCCTCGCCGAGACCCACTGCCGGAGCCCAACCCCACCCGTGCGCCCGGCCAGCAAGGATCTCTCCGGTCCAAGCCGCTCCTTCCTCCCAGATGGGGTTCACCCCGAGCGCGGTGGTGACCGTGCCCACGTAGTCGCGCATGGTCGCGGGTCCGGCCGCGACGTTCACCGGTGTGCAGCCGCACTCGAGCGGTCCGCTGTCCGGATCGTCGCTGCTCACGACCTTGTCGGTGGCGACGTCAGCGGCAAATGCGGCCAGGTCGTCGACGTGCACCCACGCAAAACTCTTCTCCGGTATGGCGTGACGCGCCGACTCCTCATCCCGCATCGCTGCGGGGCGCAGGGTGTTCCAGACGGAGGTCTCGCCGTCGCCGAGGATGGCCGGCGGGCGGACCAGGATGCGGGTCATCCCGTCGACCGCGGCGAGCGCAGCGTC
>JBGTGC010000036.1:0-4069 GCA_041746935.1 Dermatophilaceae bacterium | reverse complement strand
GGCCCGCTGGGCCCACGAAGCCCGCGACACCGGGTCGATCACGGTGCTGGGATCGCCGGAACGCACCCGCGACTTCACCGACGTGCGTTCGGTCGCGACGACGTTGATTGCACTGCTGGAGTCCGGCGCGGCCGGCACCGTGAACGTGGGAACGGGTCGAAGTCATTCGCTGGCTGAGTTGGGTGCCGCCGTCTTCGCGTCCGTCGGCGTGCAACCGGACCTTCACGTCGTGCCTGCCGCGAGCGCCGAGGTCGCGCACACCTTGGCCAACACCGAACGCCTGCGATCCCTGGTCGGCGTCTTGCCGCAGACCGACCTGTTCGACGTGGTGGCTCGGTCGGTCACCAGCATCGAAGCCCGCGACGTCTCAGAGTTGGTCGCGGTATGACGACTCGCACCGTGCCAGCGCCATCGACCGCCTCCAGCTCGATGGAAATCGACACGATCACCACGACGACGATCACCACGACGACGATCACCGCGCCGAAGACCCCCCAGACGATGGCACCATCCGACCGAAGCCGTCTCCTGGTGGCCGCCATCGTGGCTGGGCTGCTGTCGCTCACCGTGGCTGCACTGGGGATCAGCATTCGCGCCGCTGACGTGGGGGCTGCGGCGGTCGACGAGCCGCAGTATCTGCTGACCGCGACCAGCCTGTGGGAAGACGGCGACCTCGATATTTCCGATGAGCGTGCTCAGGGTCGGGCCGATGACTTCTACAACGGCAGATTGCCGGTGCAGACCTCGGTGCTCGAGGGCGGGGTGCGGATCAGCCCACACGACCCGCTGCTGCCGCTGCTGCTAGCCCCGGCAGTCGGGCTGGGCAGCTGGGTCGGTGCCAAGGTCATGCTCAGCGTCATGGCCGGTCTGCTGGCAGGCATGCTGGCGTGGGTCCTGGGGACGCGATGGAACGTGTCGCCGCTGCTGGCCGGAACCGTCGCTGCCGTCACCGGGCTGAGCACACCGTTGGCCGTCTACGGCAATCAGGTCTACCCCGAATTGCCCGCTGCCCTCGTGGTGGTCGTGGCGGTGGCGGCGATCGTGCCGGCGCGCACCATCGGCCAAGCGACGACGATGGGCCGGTCACCTCAGCCTTGGCCTGCCCGCAGTTGGTCGACAGCTCGTGCGCTCGTGCTGATTCTCGCCATCACGGCCCTTCCATGGTTGGCCATCAAGTACGTGCTGGTGGCCGCCGCGTTGGCCCTCGTCGCGCTGCTGCGTATGCGCGGCACGAACCCCCGGATGGCGATGCTCGTCACTGGAGCGCTCGCCGTTTCTGGGGCGATCTGGCTGGGGGCGCACCGAGTCTTGTATGGCGGCTGGACGGCATACAGCACGGGTGATCACTTCGAGGGCTCGGGCGAGTTCGGCGCGGTCGGCTTTGCGCCGGACTACCTCGGCCGAAGTGTCCGAATGATCGGGCTGTTGGTCGACCGGGACTACGGCCTTGCCGCCTGGCAGCCCGCGTGGCTGCTCGTCATCCCGGCCCTGGGCTTGCTCTGGGGAGCCCATCGCTCGCGGTCAACTGAACAACGGCGGACCTGGCCGGTTATGACCTCCGATCTGGCCGTTCTGACGCTCCCGCTGGTCGCGGGATGGTTCACCGCCGTGTTCGTTGCCCTGACCATGCACGGGTTCTGGTGGCCCGGTCGGCAGCTCGTCATCGTGCTCCCGCTGGCCGCCATGCTCATCGCGATTGCCCTGTCCCGCCCGGACCTACCCGCGCGAAGCGTCACGCTCATCGTGGCCGGAGGCCTGGCGGCGATCGGGCTTGCGGTGCAGGGCTGGGTCCTACTCGCCGGGAACTCCGGCGACCTGACCTGGGTCGGCGCACCAAACCTCGTGCCCCCGGCGCCCTTGGAGTTGCTGCGCGCGGCCCTGCCGGACTATCGGGAACTCGGCCCGCGAGCGTGGACGTTGCACGCCGTGTGGGTCTGCCTCGCGCTGTTTCTGCTCATCGGCGGCTGGCTCCTCGGCCAACGCCACATCAAGATGACTCACACGAAGGACTCCTCCCCATGACTCTGCGCAATCCTCGACGCCTGCAAGCCCTCACCCTGGGCGCGCTCGCGGGCACTCTGGCGCTCACGGCGGCGGGGTGCACCACGAGTGACGACGACGTGGTGCGCGTCTACTCTGCTCGGCATTACCAACTCGAGCAGGCCTTCGAGAAGTTCAACGAGGCTACCGGCATCAAGGTCGAGTTCCTGTTTGGCTCCGACGCAGAACTGCGCGAAAAGATCGACGCCGAGGGTGAAGACACCCAGGCCGACGTGTACATGACCGTGGACGCCGGCAACCTCGCAAACGCCGCCGAGCAGGGCATCTTCGCCCCGTTGCAGTCCGACGTCCTCGACGAGGCCGTGCCGGAGGGTTTGCGCGACCCGGAGGACCGTTGGTTCGGCTTAGCTCAACGGGCTCGCACCATCGTCTACTCCCCCGAGCGGGTCGATCCCAGCGAGTTGTCGACGTATGAAGATCTGGCTGACTCCCGTTGGGACGACAGGCTCTGCCTGCGTCAGTCGACCGCCACCTACACTCAGTCCTTGGTGGCCTCGATGATCGCCGCCGACGGCGAAGAAGCGACCGAGGAGGTCGTGAGCGGCTGGGCGGAGAACGCGGAGATCTTCAGCAACGACGTCGAGATCATCGACAACGTCGCCAGCGGCAATTGCGACGTCGGCGTCGTCAACCACTACTACTTGGCGCAGAAACTGGCCGATGAGCCGGACCTGCCGGTCGAGCTGTTCTGGGCCAACCAAGACACCACTGGTGTGCACGTCAACATCTCCGGGGCTGGCGTCACTGCCAACGCCGACGACCCCGAATTGGCCCAGCAACTACTGGAATGGCTGGCCACCGACGGTCAGGATGAGTTCGTCAGCGACAACTACGAGTTCCCCGGCAATCCCGACGTTGCCCCGGTGCCGCTGATTGCCGACTTCGGGCCCTTCGAGGTCCAGGACATCGACGCAGTGGCCTACGGCGAGCTCAACGCGGCGGCGGTTGAGTTGATGGCCAGGGCGGGATACAAGTGAGGTCGATCACGCACCCGGGTTCGACCTCGACTCGGCGCGATCTCGGGCCGGCCAAGCGCGCCAAGAACACGGCAGGCGATGGTCGCCGACCATGGCAATTGGTGGTGCTCGGCCTAGCCCTGCTGACCACCGTTCCGGTCCTGCTGGTCGTCGGCTCTTTGCTCACCCCTGATGCCGCGACGTGGAGCTTCCTGGTCGACCTCGGCCTGACTTCGATGGTGCTGACCACCCTGGCGTTGGTCACGGTCGTCGTGACCGGCAGCATCGTGATGGGTGCTGGGCTGGCGTGGCTGGTCGGCCGTTACCGCTTCCCCGGCCAGCGCTGGTTTTCCTGGTTGCTGGTGCTGCCACTGGCGGTGCCTGCATACGTCATGGGGTTCGTCTATATCGGTCTGCTCGACCACCCCGGCCCGATCCAGAGCGGCCTGCGACAGATCTTCGGGCCGGACGTATGGTTCCCCGAGGTGCGCTCGTTCGGCGCCTGCGCGCTCGTGCTGATCATCGCGCTCTACCCCTACCCCTACATCCTGGCTCGGGCTGCGCTGCGCGAACAGTCCTCCACCACGTATGACGCCGCTCGGGCTCTGGGGGCAGGTCCGCTGACCGCCGCTCGGCTCATCGTCTTGCCACTGGCCCGCCCCTCGCTGGCGGCGGGCGGTTTGCTGGTGGCCATGGAGACGCTGACGGACTTCGCCACCGTGCAGTATTTCGGCGTACAAACGGTCTCGGTCGGGATACATCAGGTCTGGGTCGGAATGTATGACCGTGCGGCCGCGAGTGAACTGGCCGGTGTGGTGCTGATGTTTGCCGTGCTGGTCTTGGCGTTCGAGCGCATCGGCCGGGGTGGGGCGCGGTTCCACCAGCAGGGTGGCGGTGGTCGATCGTTGGAACCGGCGCTGCTCGTGGGGCGCAAGGCGCGTGCAGCCACCGCACTCTGCCTGGCCGTGATCGCAGTGACTTTCATTGTGCCGGTGGCCCAACTGCTGATCTGGACGGGGCCGATCCTCGGCGAGGGCGGCGCCGACAGCCGC
>JBGTGC010000035.1:0-5430 GCA_041746935.1 Dermatophilaceae bacterium | reverse complement strand
TCGCCGCGGTGTTGTAGGCGAAGGCCCAGAACAGGTTCGTTTTGATCGTGCGCAGGGTGCGCCGAGACAGCCGGATAGCGTCAGCCGCGGCCCGCAGGTCGCCGCGCACCAACGTGATGTCGGCGGCCGCGATCGCTACGTCGGTGCCGGTGCCCATCGCCAGACCCAGGTCGGCTTGGGCCAACGCTGGCGCGTCGTTGACGCCGTCTCCGACCATCGCCACGGTCTGACCGTCGGCCTGCATACTGGCGACGATGTCGACCTTGTCCTTGGGCAGTACCTCGGCGATGACCTTATCGATGCCGACCTCGGCGGCGACTTGCTCGGCCACGGCCCGGTTGTCACCGGTCAGCAGCACCGGGGTCAATCCGAGCTGTCGGAACTGGTGGATGGCTTGGGCGCTGGTGGGTTTAATCTGGTCGGAGACCACCAGCACGCCACGAGCCTGCCCGTCCCAACCGACAGCGATCGCAGTTTTACCTTCACGCTCGGCGTCCTGTTTTGCCCGGCGAAGGTCCTCGTCGAGGACCTGGGACCATTCGGCGAGCAGCGACTCACGGCCGGCGAGTACCGCGTGGCCGTCCACGACACCCTGCACGCCTTTGCCTTCGATGTTTTCGAAAGACTCAGGTATTGGCAGGTCCCCCACCTCGGAGGTGGCCCCGGCGGCGATGGCCTGGGCGATGGGGTGCTCGGAGGCATCTTCCAACCCGCCAGCTAGACGAAGGAGTTGGGCCCGGTCACCGCCGCCTGTGGTGATGACGTCGGTCAGTGTCATCTTCCCGGTCGTCACGGTCCCGGTCTTGTCCAGCACAATCGTGTCGATGCGTTTGGTGGATTCCAGCACTTCGGGGCCTTTGATGAGCACGCCCATTTGCGCGCCTCGACCAGTGCCCACCAACAGCGCGGTGGGTGTGGCCAGGCCCAAAGCGCAGGGGCAGGCGATGATCAGTACCGCTACCGCGGCCGTGAAACCTGCCGACAGGGGGAAGCCCGCGCCGATCCACGCGCCGAGGGCGGCCACAGCGATCGCGATCGCGATCGGTACGAACACGCCCGAGACCCGGTCGGCCAGGCGCTGGATCTCGGCCTTGCCGGATTGGGCGTCTTCGACCATCTGGGCCATTTGCGCGAGTTGGGTGTCTGAACCAACCCGGGTGGCGCGGATCACGAGCCGGCCTCCGGCGTTGACGGTGGCACCGGTGACTGGATCACCCTCGCTCACTTCGACCGGCACGGACTCACCGGTCAGCATGGAAGCATCGATGGCGCTGTTGCCCGAGGTGATCGTGCCGTCGGTGGCGATTTTCTCACCAGGTCGGACGATGAACTCGTCGCCGACCGCGAGTTCTTCGATCGGCACCCGCTGCTCCTTGCCATCGCGCAGGATTGCGACCTCTTTCGCTCCGAGCTCCATCAGCGCCCGCAGGGCAGCGCCAGCGCTGCGCTTGGAGCGCTTCTCGAAGTAGCGGCCCAGGAGCACGAACGTGATCACCCCGGCGGCGACTTCCAGGTAGATGTTCGCGAAACCGTCGCTGCGAGAGATCGTGAACTCGAACTCGTGGACCATGCCGGGCTGGCCGGCGGTGCCGAAGAACAGCGCCACGATCGACCACAGCAACGCAGCCGTGGTGCCCACGGAGATGAGGGTGTCCATCGTGGCGGCACCGTGTTTGAGGTTCATCCAGGCTGCACGGTGGAAGGGCCACCCGGCCCAGACCACGACTGGTGCCGCCAAGACCAGCGACGCGAAGCCCCAGTAGTCGAACTGCAAGGCGGGGACCATTGCCATCGCGATCACCGGGACCGCGAGAACTGCGGCGCCGATGAGCCGTTGGCGCAGTGAGCGCAGTTCGGCGTCCTCAGCAGTTTCTGACTCACTCTCCGAATCAGCGCCAGAAACTTTCGACGCGGCCGGGAGACTTGCGGAGTACCCGGTTTTCTCCACCTCCGCGATGAGGGTCTGCGGGTCCAGGCCGTACGGCCCGGTGACGCTGGCTTTCTCGGTGGCGTAGTTGACGCTAGCGCTGACGCCGTCGAGTTTGTTGAGTTTCTTCTCGATCCGGTTCGCGCACGAGGCGCACGTCATCCCACGGATCTGCAGCTCGACGTTCTCGGTGCTGGTGTTCTCAACCGTGCTCATGGTCATCCTCTTCATCGTGTTCAGGCACCTGTTCTTCGGTGTCTTGTGGCTGCTCGTCCTCACTCTGTGCGCCGGGCTCACCGGTGGCGTCGAGGACCAGTGCTGCGGTACGGACCTTCCCGTCGATCTGGAAGTCCAGATAGAGCAGGTACCGGCCTGGGGTCGGCGCTTCCGCCTCAAAAACGATGTCCGGCCCGGACAGCTCACCGGCTTGCGGTGGGTCACCGTGTGGGTGGACGTGCAGGTAGGCCAGGTCGCCCTCCCTCAGGGCCACCAGGTGCCCGAACGCGCCGAGGTAGGGCTCCAACTCGGTCACCGGCTCACCCTCCCGGCTGACGTTCACCACCAACTCACTCGATTTCCCGGTCACCAACTCACCTTCCACGCTGACCCGGTAACCATCGACCGTGGTCGCTGCGGCCGGTTCGGTCGGTATGGGCTCGTAGTCACCAGCGACCTGCGTCGACGTCGACAGCGTGGTGGTTTCACTCGTCGCGCTGGGAACGAAGTCAGCGAATACCCGGTAGGACCCGGCGGCATCCCATTGCCACGGGATCGTCCAGGTGCCGTCGGCATCCATCGTGGGGTGAACGTGACGGAACTGCTGCCCATCCCCGCGCACCACGATCAGGTGCAGCTCTTGTTCGTGCCTCTCATCAAAATTCGTGACCGGCTGCCCATCGGGCCCCGTGATCGTCAACGCCAGTGTCCCGTCTGTGCCAGTCGCGGCAGGTGCCGTCACACCGGTGAGTCGGTACCCTTGCGCCGCGACACCCAGACCCAACGAAGACGCATCATCGGCGTGCCCCTGCCCGTCAGCAGTGCTCGGCTCATGTGCGCTTGCCATTGTGCCCGGCTCATCTGCTCCTGCCATGTGATCGGGCTGGTCGGTCTCCTGTGTCCAGTTCTGCACGGTCTCCTCAGGGACCACGGTGTTCGCGGTGAACCCAGCCACGGCGAACACGGCCGCCAGGACCAGCGCGTACAAGCCCAGACGTAGCGGTGCTTTCACGTCAACTCCTCGAGGCTTCGTAGCCGGCCTCATCGACGGCGGCGATGACCTCCGCGTCATCGACCTGACCGTCGCCGCGTACGACGAGACGGCCAGCGGCGGCGCTAACCGTGATGTCAGTGACGCCGGGAATCTGCGATACCTCAGTTCGGATCGCGGTCTCGCAGTGCCCGCACGTCATCCCGGTCACGCTGTACTCGTTCGTGGTCATGATCTTTAGGTCCTTCCGGGTCCATTGAGGAAGTCGATCTATACCCCCAGGGGGTACATGGTGAATCACCATACCACCCTGGGGTATCAAAGGATACCTATACCTTGTATGGGTATCTTGTCCGAGGTGTGAGGAGCAAGCCATGACAATCCATCGGATCAGCATCATCGGAGCTGGAGCCGCAGGAGCCGCAGCCGCATCGACCCTGGGACGATCAGGTCCCGAGGTAGAAGTTCATCTCTACGGGGAGACCGGGCTCAGGCCCTACAACCGGACGCTGGTGAACAAAGGGGTGGCGACCGGGCTCATCGAACCCGCACAGGCCTCGCTGCCGCAGCCAAACGTGCCGGTACGGCTCGATACTGTTTCGCGTGTCGATGTTGACGGATCTCGACTGTGCCTAGCCTCAGGTAACTCCGATTCCTTCGACGCGCTGATCGTGTCGACCGGCAGCACCCCCCGACATCTGGACCCGGCACCCACGCCAGGACTCAGCGATGCCCTATCCACGGGCCGCTTGAACACCCTGCATTCGATGGCCGACGCCACCCGGGTCCGGGACGCCTTGGCCCAGACTCGTGGGCAAGCGCGGGTTGTGATCATCGGCGCCGGGCTGCTCGCGACCGAAACCTCTTCGCTATTGCACCAGGGCGGCCACGACGTGCACCTAGTCGCCCGCTCAGCCGAACCAGGCACCAACGTGGTCGGGGAAGCCGTCGCCGCGAGGATCGCGGAACTTCATCGCACCAACGTCACCACCCACTTCGGACGTACCCTCCGATCCCTCGCCGTGGACCGCCCATACCTGGTGGTAACGCTGGATGACCACACTGAGTTAACGGCCGACCTGGTGATCGTCGCTATCGGCACAACGCCAGCGGCTCCTGTCCCCTGGCCGGTCGGGTCGGCGCTGCGCGTCGACAATCGCATGCGCCACCATGACTCGCCCACCATCTACGCCGCAGGCGGTGTCGCTGAACACCACGCCGACGGCACTGGTGCCTATCGGATCGACCACTGGGATGACGCGACCGCGCAAGGCGCTCACGCCGCACAGGCGGCCCTGCACGACTTTGGCCTCGGCGAAGACCCCGGCCCCTACTTAGCGCGCAGTAGCTACAGTGTCCGCGTCTACGGATCCACGCTCAGCGGAGCCGGACTCATCACTCCCTCCTGCACCGGTGATGTCGTCTCCGATGACCCCCTAGTGGTCCTGCACCAACAACGCGACGGTGTCCCAGTCGGAGTAATCGGCATCGACGCCACCCCAGAGGTGCACCAATGGGCCCAGCGCCTCCACCGCACCGCATGAACCAATCACCCGCCCAATTGACCCCTACGGAACTGAGCCCCCCACCCGCAGGCCCCGCCAGTGGTCCATATCGAGTATCTCCGGGCCACTGCTGTTGCGCCAGGAACTCGACAGAGAGCGAATCACGCAGACCATTCTGCAATGCGCCGAGTAGCAGCCGTCCGACACAAGGAACGTCTCGCGGTGCTTGTGCCGCGCAGTGGTCGAGATCGCCGCGGTCACCGTATGCGATCCTTGTACGACACATCAGTGAGCGAGCGGAGCACGGACGGCATACCTTTACTTCTATGGTGCTAAAGTAAAGGTATGCCAAAGTTGTCCACCAAGAACCAGATCACCCTCCCGGTCGACGCGTTGCGCGCCGCTGGGCTGGAGCCCGGCGACGAGGTCACCGTTCGGCCAGTGCGTAGCGGTGAAATCGTGATCTCTGCTCGCGCTTCTCGCGTACGTCGCCATGCCGGCATTGCGGAGGGAATCTACCGATCTGGAGAGATCGACGAGTTGCGGGACGAATGGGATCGCTGATCCTCGACGTCAGCGTCTTGATCGCGCTGCTCGACCGCGCTGACCCGCACTACGCCCGGGCAGTCGAGGAGGTGCAGGCTGCCGATCAGAACGGCGACTATCTCGTAGCGCCAGCCAGTGCATACAGCGAGGCGCTGGTCGCCTTCGCTCGAGAGTCTCGCGTCGAGGATGCTCGGGAAGCGATTGTTGCCATGGGTATCGAGGTGGCCCCCCTCGATGCCGGAACG
>JBGTGC010000034.1:0-10601 GCA_041746935.1 Dermatophilaceae bacterium | reverse complement strand
GGTTGAAAGCCGTGGCACCCAAAAAGAACACCGGCGTCTCGTTCATCCGGAAGAACGTCCGGATCTCAGACATGTTGCGCAAACGTCGGGACTTAGCGGCAGCGGGTGCAGTGACGGACATGGAGGGCTCCTCAAGCGTGGCGACGGTGCCGATGGGGTCGTGGAATGTGGTCATCCTTGCGTAGCTGATCCGCAGCCTCAACCATTGGCCGGGGAAGCGGCTAGCGAGGGACGGTGATGTCACGGTGTGGACTTTCGCTCAGGGCCGCTGCGCAGGCTCGCGCGACGGCATACGTGGTGGTCATCAAGTCTGGATCACTGGGGGTGGGCCAGGTCGAAAGTTTGGAGAACACAGTGTCGCTCTCGGCGTCCATCCAGAGCATTTGCCCGTGTATGCCGAGGGCTAAGAGCTCCCGCCCGCCGCGGACCGGCACCCAGAACTGGTTGCGATACGAGCCCTCACCGATGCCCGGAGCCTCATCGCTGGGATGGCCGGACCGCAGATCTTTGACGAAGAAGGGCGAGACGATGTGGTGATCCCCCACCGCGCCTGAGTCCAAGATCATCGCTCCGAAGCGCGCCACATCGAGCGGCCGCATACGAAGGCCCCCGGAGTGCAGCACGTCACCCAGCGCGTCGACCTCGAAGACGGCCCCCTGGCACCCCAGCGGACCCAGCACGATCTCGTCGGCCAACACATCCATACGTGTCCCGGTGGCGCGCTCGATGACCCAGCCGAGAGCCTCGGTGTCCAGCGACCGATAGGCGAACGGTCCGTCGTGGCGGCCCACTCGTTGGATCGCAGACAGCATGTCGTGCACGGAGGCGAACGGCACGTCGGTGGCGAGGGCACGCGTTGACATCAGCTGAGCGAGCTCACCGTCAGGGCCGTAGGTCTCCCGATAGTCACCGCCAGTGCGCATATCGAGCAGATCGCGCACGGTGACCGCTCGGTACCCGCCGTGACGCAGCTCGGGCACGTAGGTGATGACACGCCGGTCAGGGTCGAGGGCCTGCGCCTCGATGAGGGCACCGGCGACGACGCCGACGACGGACTTGGTGATCGAATAGATCGGCTGCGGCTGGTCCCTCGTGGCCGGGTCGCGCCACCAACCGTATGCCGTTTCGCCGCGATGCATCACGATCAGGGCGGTCGTGAAGCTATCCGCCAGGAACTGTTCGAGCGGCTGATGTGATCCGCCTCCCGTGGGGACCATCGCGGCGCCTAGGTCATTCGGCGTCCCGTGGATCATGGTCAGACCGTACCTTCCAGAAGGCGCTCCGGCTGGACCCCCTTCGTCCACAGCACCATCATCCGCGTGGCTGGGTATGCCGTGTTGGTTCTAGTCTCGAGGATCACCGAAGCGCATCACCGCCTCAGAAGTCCCCGGGCCCAGACGTTGTTCGTCGTGGCCCTGCTTATCGGGATTTACTGGGTGGTCGCGGTCGGTCCGGCTCGCTACGTCTGGGTGTGAGAACGGTCGACAATCCGCCGGTCCTGTTGTGGTTCGACGGGGTGATGATCACGACGGGGTGCTGGGAGTCATCGCGACCACTGTCATTGGTGACGGCTCCAGCGTGCTGCCTCTTGTGGAGGGTCACCCTCGACAAAAAGACCCCCGGCGCGCTCCGACTAGGAGCGACACCGAGGAGTCAGGTCAGTAGGGTCACATCAGTGGATTGGGCATCAGTCCTGGAGCGACGCCTTGCGGCTGTCCAAAACCTCGTCGACCAAGCCGTACTCCTTGGCCTCGGCGGCGATCAAGATCTTGTCTCGCTCGATGTCCTTGCGGACCTGCTCAACCGGGCGGTTGGAGTGCTTGGCCCAGGTCTCTTCCAACCAGGTGCGCATCCGCAGCACCTCGTTCGCCTGAATCTCGATGTCGCTGGCCTGGCCGTAGTCGCCCCCGGCGAGAGCCGGCTGGTGGATCAGCACGCGCGCATTCGGCAGGGCAAACCGCTTGCCGGGAGCCCCCGCGGCGAGAATGACCGCAGCGGCCGAAGCAGCCTGACCAACGACGAACGTCTGCACGTCGGGCCGGATATACATCATCGTGTCGTAGATCGCCGTCAACGCGGTGAACGATCCACCCGGTGAGTTGATGTACATCAAGATGTCCCGGTCCGGGTCCTGACTCTCCAGCACGATCAACTGGGCAATGATGTCGTCGGCCGAAGCGTCGTCCACCTGGACTCCGAGGAAGATGATCCGGTCCTCGAACAACTTGGTGTAGGGGTCCTGACGCTTCATTCCGTAAGCAGTGCGCTCTTCGTACTGCGGCAGGATGTATCGGCTCGACGGGGCCAGCGGTCCGGCGGAGGGACCACCGGCATACGGGAACGTGGGGTGATTCATGGTCTCTGTCTCTCGTCTCGTCGGCAGATCAGGAAGTGGAGTCGTCGGACTCGGACGTGGACGCACCTGCTGCAGGCGTGTCCGCACCGGCGGCCGCAGCGTGCTCGTAGACGTGGTCGACGAAGCCGTATTCCTTGGCTTCGGCGGCGGTGAACCAGCGGTCGCGATCGGAGTCTTCTTCGATCTGCTCCTTGGTCTGGCCGGTGTGATCGGCGATCAGCTCTGCCATCTCGCGCTTGATGTGCAGCATCTGCTCGGCCTGGATCTTGATGTCGCTCGCCGTGCCGCCGATGCCGCCGGAGGGCTGGTGCATCATCACGCGGGCGTGCGGCGTGGCGTAGCGCTTGCCCTGCTGACCGGCCGAGAGGAGGAACTGGCCCATCGAGGCTGCCAGACCCATGGCGACGGTGGCTACATCGTTGGGAACCCATTGCATGGTGTCGAAGATCGCCATACCCGCGGTGACCGAGCCACCGGGTGAGTTGATGTAGAGCCAGATGTCGGCTTCGGGATCCTCAGCAGCGAGCAGGAGCAGCTGCGCGCAGATGGCGTTCGCGTTGTCGTCGCGCACATCGGAGCCGAGGAAGATGATGCGCTCCTTCAGCAGACGGTTGTAGATCTGGTCGTCCAAACCGGCGATCGGGCTGGACCCGGCCGCGACGATCTCAGAGTTGGTCATCATTGCTCCTTGCTTTCACGTCAGTGGTGTCACAGGTCTGTGCTGTCACAAGCCGCGCTGTCACTGCTTGACGGCAGGTCGACCGCTCCTCGCTGGTGACACTAACGCCCGAGGTGCCGCACTCACTCCCTCAGGTATGCCGTGTTCGCCGTGAGCGCACAAGACGACGGTTCTCCACTTCGCCGCCTCACTCGTAGCCCGACACGCCCGGTGCTGCGTTTCCCGCCTGGTGCTGCGCTGCAGTGCAGCACCAGTCGGACAACGGGGCACCCGAGGGCGGCCGGCGTCAGGACTTAGTCGTCTTTGGTGTCCTGGGCATCAACTTCGGCAGCCTCAACATCGACAACCTCGGCGTCAACGTCGACCTCGGTGGCCTCAGCCACGTCGATGTCGTCTTCGACCTCGTCAACTGCTGAATCCTCGGGGCCATCTTCTTCGAGATCGCTGAGGTCGACGGTGTTGCCATCGGTGTCGATGACCGTCACGGACTCCAGCACTCCGGCCAGGGCCTTGCGGCGACCGACCTCGGTCACCATGGCCGGGACCTGATTGTCCTGGTCGATCTTCTGAGCGAACTCGTTGGGGTTCATGCCGTATTGCTGCGCGGTCATCATGATGTACTCGATAAGCTCGCCCTGCTCGACGTTGACCTCGTCGCGCGCGACCAGTGCGTCCAGGAGGAACTGGGTCTTCATCGCCTTCCGGGTCGACTCATCGACCTCGGCCCGATGCTCGTCGTCCTCGCTGCGGCTCTCCTTCTCCAGGTGAGCGTCGACTTCCGCCTTGACCAGGGCGTCCGGCAGCGGGATCTGCGTCATCTCCAGCATCTTGTCCAGCACGCGGTCCCGCGCCTGCACGCCCTGCTCGAACTTCACGCCCTGCTCGGACTGCTTTACGAGGTCGGCGTTCAGTTCTTCGACGGTGTCGAACTCGGACGCCAACTGCGCGAACTAGTCGTCGACCTCGGGCAGCTCACGCTCCTTGAGCGAGATCAGCTTGACGACGACATCGGCGTCGCGACCGGCGTGGTCTCCCCCGGCCAGCGGGCTGACGAAGTCGACCGTTTCGCCCGCAGAAGTCCCGATAAGGGCTTCGTCGAGCCCGTCGAGCATCGTGGCCGAGCCAATCTCGTAGGAGATCCCGGTCACTGAGTCGATCTCTTCGCCGTCGATGGTGGCCGACAAGTCGATCGAGGTGAAGTCACCGTTCTTGGCGGCACGCTCGACGCCGACCAGGGTGCCGAAGCGAGCGCGCAAGTTTTCCAGGCGTTCGGCGACATCGGCGTCGTCAACAGACACTGGGTCGACCTCGACGGAGATGTCGCTGAAGTCGGGCAGCTCGAAGTTCGGGACAATATCGACCTCAGCCTCAAAGATGAAGTCCTGGCCATCCCCTATCGGCAGCTCGGTCAAGTTGACCTCAGGCTGACCCAACGGGCGCAGCTCGTTTTCCTTCATGGCCTGGGTGTAAAACTCCGGCAGCGCATCGTTGACCGCTTCTTGGACCACCGCGCCGCGACCGAACCGCTGGTCGATGATCCGCGTGGGGACCTTGCCCTTGCGGAATCCGGGCACGTTCACCTGCGCACCGATCGTGGCGTAAGCCGCATCCAAGCGTGGTTTCAGCTCGGCGGCGGGGACCTCGACGGTCAGTTTGACCCGGGTCTCGGTCAGACTTTCGACGGCACTCTTCACTACGGGCACTCCAGAATCAGATTAGGTTGGTGTGTTGGTCGGCGCGCTGATGGGACTCACTCGCCCACGGGGCAGTCAAGGCATGCTAGTCGGTCGGGGTAGCCGGATTCGAACCGGCGGCCTTCCGCTCCCAAAGCGGACGCGCTACCAAGCTGCGCCATACCCCGTCGTGTTTCTGTCGTTTCTGTGCTCTCGCGTGAGTCGCGTGCTGCCTTCTCGTCGCCGATGCGTCGTGGGTTTGGATCGCAGCGGCGGCCGTTAGACTATCTCCTCGGCGCGGCGCATATGCACGTCTCGCTTGCGGGTGTAGCTCAATGGTAGAGCCCCAGT
Source organism: Dermatophilaceae bacterium (assembly GCA_041746935.1). GTDB lineage: Bacteria > Actinomycetota > Actinomycetes > Actinomycetales > Dermatophilaceae > Ornithinicoccus. The sequence goes on along the minus strand of JBGTGC010000034.1, from coordinate 5,542 downwards.
CTTCCAAACTGGCTACGCGAGTTCGATTCTCGTCACCCGCTCAGTACAGATCACCGTTAGGCGGTCTGCATACACTGTCGGACGTTCAACGACAACAGGAGGAACCCATGGGATTCATGGACAAGGCCAAGGACGCCATTTCCGGTCACTCGGACAGGGCAGCAGACGTGGTCGACCAGCACGCCGACAAGATCGACGGCGGAATCGACAAGACAAGTGACTTCGCCAACGACAAGACCGGCGACAAGTTCTCCCACAAGATCGACGGCGGCGGCGACAAGGTCCGTGACGGCCTCGACAGCCTCGACGGCAAGGACGACGACTTCAAGAACGCGACGGGCACCAACAAGAACTAGGTTCAGCCTACGTCCGTCATTGAAGCCCCCGATTCTATGGAGTCGGGGGCTTCGTCGTGTCCGGGACGGCAAATCCTCAGCGGCGGACTGCCTCGCGCAGATTGACGACCAACACGAGCAGGGCGGCAGCCAAGAGCGGGATGGCGATCACTGCTTGCCATTCTAGCCAGGCAAGATACAGACCTGCGACCGTCAGCGCCGCCACCGCAAACCGCAGGGCTACAGCCAGGAACTGCCCGCGCAGGATCCCCTCCACCGACATCAAGATCAGCACCGAATAGACGGCGAAGAGCGTCGAACTTAGCCCGAAGACGGGTGAGACGATCGCGGCTATCGCGCACAGCATCAGGGGCGTCGACAGGACTGACCACCACGACAACAGCCGGCCGCGTATGCCGAGCACTGGCTCCATCGGTATCAGCCGGTGGGCGAGGTGGTCGTGCGGGCCGGGGCCTGCTTCGTCAGCGGCACGGGGGTGCTCCATCCGAGCCAACTCATCGGTCAGTTTGGTTTGCTCCATCCGAAGCTGTAGAGACCGTTCTTCTTCCTCGCGCAGGCCCCTGACCTCGGGAGAGCCGGGTGCCAACCCTGCAGCCTCGGTGCGCAGCGACGTGCGGATCTGGTCGACTTCGACGGACACCTCATCGAGGCGATCACGCACCTGCTCAGCTCTGGTCCGAACAAGTTCAAGCTCCCGGTCGGCGTTCGGCGCGACCTTGGCCAGCCCCGACCAGCCGACCGGATCGGCCCAGGACTCGCGCACAGTGCCATCGCGCTCATAGCGTGGGCCAGCCGGGCCGCGCTCACCGCCGAGGCGATCCCGAGTGTCGTGACCCCACAGTCCGCGGTAGGCGTGAACCCACTCTTGAGTTTCGTCAAGCATGATCGGATGCCAGGACTCCCTTTCCCCCGGCCCGATCCCACGCCCGTCACCGCGTGCGTAATCAACGTACGGAATCGCGACCCCACCGCTCTGCGCCGTCGCCGACCAAGGTGTGAAGATGCGCGCCGCCCGCCGGGCGGCCCGCACGAAGGAGGGCAGTGTCGGTGGCTGCAGGGTGATCAGATAGTCCCCAGCCAGGTAGGCCCCTGAGTGTGACCCGGCCCCGGCAAAAACAACGGGGTGATGGCACTCGTTAAGGCTGAGGTCGGGGTCGTCCCATCGACGCCGCAGGTCATCCCCAGTCTCGTCGTGTGCGGAGAAGACGACCCAGCGAGGTGCCGGCCACCCGTCCTGGGCTGGCGGTCCTTGCCCATCGAGATAGATCGTGACCTGTTCCCAATCACCCTCATGTTCGTTGACTCCGCCGAACCCGGATCGCCAATTGTTGAAGCTGTAGAAGAACCAGTACTGACACACGATCCACGGTCCGTCGCGCACGACTCGGCCGTAATAGGTGGGGCGTTCGGGCTCCAGATGGTCGCGTTGGATGAGGAAGGATCGAGCGGCGCTGCCGCCCGGCACACTGCCCCGGAAGAGTAGGGACAGTCGATTCAGTGCGTCGATGGCCCGAGCGGTGACACCTACGGAGGCCAACCTGCTTGCGCCTCGCAAGGGCGGAGGTCGTTGTTTGAGGGGGATCCGCGGCGGCACCTGACCTTTGGAGCCGGTGTCGACTGCCGAGAGGGCGTGCCCCAACCCCTGAGAGGCGCGGCAGTGCTCGGTCAGCGACTGCACGTCGAGCTCGTTGACGCCGAATGAGCGATTGGGGTCTCCGTCTCGATCATCGCTCCACAGCGCAGATCGCTGGACGTAGCGGTGGGCCGAGACGGGATAGAAGAACTCGCCGCTGGTGAATCGCACCGCCGGCTCGAAGGCCCGCAGCAGATCGACGTCTTCCCACCCCTGAGCGGAAGTCACGGCTTACTTCAGGACGGGCAGGGTGCGGTCGGCTTCGTAGGCACTCATCATGTCGATCCGACGCTGGTGGCGCTCCTCCCCGGAGAATTCGGTGTCGAGGAAGGCTGCGACCATGGCGCGGGCTTCGTCTCCGGTCTGCATACGGGCACCGATCGAAATGACGTGCGCGTTGTTGTGCTGGCGGGCCAGGGTCGCCAACTCTGTGTTGTAGCACAGGGCCGCGCGGATGCCCGGCACCTTGTTGGCCGCGATCTGCTCGCCGTTGCCCGAACCGCCGAGCACGACCCCCAAAGACCCGGGATCTGCGGCTACCGCCACGGCGGCCCGCAGCACGAACGTCGGGTAGTCGTCGAGTTCGTCGTAGTCGAAGGGTCCATGGTCAGTGACCTCGTGACCCTGCTCGCTCATCCAGTCCCGCAGGTCTTGGTGCATCTCGTATGCCGCATGGTCGCCTCCGATGTGAACCCGCATGGTGATCTCCTTGGTCGCTGGGGCGGTGTGGTGAATAGGTCTGTGGGCACACCATGACACCATCAGGGCATCTCATCTACCCCCCACCCTTTGGAGGACTGCGATGCCCGGCACCAACTTGACGCGGGCCGAAGCTCAGGAGCGTTCCTCGCTGATTTCGGTCAGTTCCTATGACATCGAGTTGGACCTCACGCGTGGAGCCGAGGTCTTCGGGACGAAGACCACGGTGAACTTCGATGCCAACCTGGACGGCGCCGAGACCTTCATCGACCTGATCGCCCACGACGTTGAGTCCGTCGAGCTGAACGGTGCGGCGCTGGACGTGGCCGAGGTCGTAGCCGACTCGCGGATTGCCCTGCAGGATTTGCGCAGCACCAACGTGCTGACCGTCGTGGCGCAGGGGTCCTACATGAACACTGGTGAGGGGTTGCACCGGTTCGTTGACCCTGCAGACGGTGAGGTCTACCTCTATACCCAGTTCGAAGTCCCGGACAGCCGCCGGGTGTATGCAGTGTTCGAGCAGCCTGATCTCAAGGCCACCTTTGCGTTCACGGTCTACGCGCCGGCGCACTGGCAGGTCATCTCCAACCAGCCGACTCCGGAGCCGGGGCCTGCATCCGAGCACAACGTCGACGGGATCGATGTGGCGCGGTGGGCCTTCGAGCCAACGCCCCGCATGTCCTCCTACATCACCGCCCTGGTGGCCGGTCCTTACGATGTCGTGCGCGATAGCGTCGAGACCCGTGGTGGCACAGTGCCACTGGGAGTTTTCTGCCGCAAGAGCCTGACTCAACACTTGGATGCGGACAATATCTTGGACTGCACCAAGGCTGGCTTCGCGTTCTACGAGCAGGAATTCGACTGCGCGTATCCGTTTGCGAAGTATGACCAGGTCTTCACCCCCGAATACAACATGGGGGCGATGGAGAATGCAGGGTGCGTGACCATCGTTGAGCAATACATCTTCCGCTCGAAGGTCACTGACACCCTGATTGAGCGTCGCGCCCTCACGATCCTGCACGAACTAGCCCACATGTGGTTCGGCGACTTGGTCACGATGCAGTGGTGGGACGACCTGTGGCTCAACGAGTCCTTTGCCGAATGGGCCTCGACGGTGTGCCAGGCCGAGGCAACGGAGTGGACCCAGGCGTGGACGACGTTCGCGACCTCTGAGAAGGCCTGGGCCTACCGCCAGGACCAGCTGTCCTCAACCCACCCGGTGGCCGCCGACATGGTCGACTTGGCCTCGGTCGAGGTGAACTTCGACGGCATCACGTACGCCAAGGGAGCCTCGGTATTGAAGCAGCTCGTGGCCTACGTGGGGCGCGAGCCCTTCCGGGACGGGTTGCGGGCTTACTTCGCCAAGCACGCCTGGGGCAACACGACTTTGGCTGACCTCCTCGTCGAGTTGGAAGCGACGTCGGGTCGGGATCTCAGTTCCTGGTCGCAGTTGTGGTTGCAGACGGCGGGAGTCAACACTTTGACGCCCGAGATCGAAGTCAGCGATGGCGTCATCACATCGGCCGCGATCGTGCAGAGCGCGACCGAAGACTTCCCGACCCTTCGACCGCATCGCCTCGCAGTCGGCCTCTACACCATGCAGTACGACAACAGGCACTGTGAAGGGTTGGTGCGCACCCATCGCATCGAGCTCGATGTCGACGGCAAGCTAACTGACCTGCCCGATCTGATGGGTCATCCGATGCCGGACCTGCTGTTGGTCAACGATGACGACCTCGCATACGCCAAGATTCGGCTGGACTCTCATTCGTTGTCGACGGCGCTGGCCAATCCGCGTGCCTTCAGCGACTCGCTTCCTCGAGCGATGGTGCTGGGTGCCGGCTGGGACATGACCCGCGATGCTCAAATGCCCGCCTCGGACTACGTCCACCTGGTCTTGCGCGCACTGGACGGCGAGGACGACTCGACGCTGCTGCGGATGCTCTTGATGCAGCTTGGCAGCGCCGCGTTGACCTATTCCGCGCCGGCCAACCGGCCAGCCCTGGCTGTCGCAGTGAGCGATGGCCTGCGTGTCGCGGCCCGTGGTGCGGAGCCGGGAAGTGACGCACAGTTGCAACTCGTCGGAGCGTGGGCCTCGTTCGCGTCCTCGGAGGCGGATGTCGCTGCCGTGCGCAGCGTATTGGACGGGTCGGCACCGATCGACGGGTTGGCTGTCGATCAGGACATGCGCTGGACGCTACTGACTGCCTTGGCTAGCGCAGGTGATGTCGACGAGATCGAAATCGAGGCAGAGCGCAGCACAGACAACACCGCCACGGGTCGGGAGAAGGCCGCCCGCGCCCTGGCGTCTCGGCCGACCCCGGAGGCTAAAGAGGCCGCATGGGTGGCCGCCGTCGAGGGCACCTCCCTGCCGAACGCGGTGATCTCGGCGACGGCGCTGGGCTTTGGCCGGGCACATGACACGTCGCTGCTTCAGCCGTACGTCTCTCGTTACGTCGAGGCCATCGAGGGCGTGTGGGCATCTCGTACTCACGCGATCGCTGGGTCGTTAGCCACGGGATTCTTCCCGATGGCTGTCGCTGACCAAGGGCTGCTCGACGCCACCCAGAAGTGGCTAGATGAGCACCCCGACGTGCCTAACGGCCTACGCCGGACGGTCAGTGAAAACCGCGACAGTGTTGCGAGGGCACTGGCGGCGCAGGCTGCCGACGTCTAGACCGCTGGCGAACCACGCCCAAGCCATATAAGGTCCGGCCTTAGAACGGGGGTGGCCCGTATTCGCGGGCCGGGCGCGTGTTCACGCTCGGCTCGGGCTGGGCTGTGAGGAGTTGTTCGGGAGTCCGCTGGCCTGGGGGGTGGGCCGTTGCGGCGGCGTCCGTTGCGGCGGTGGAAC
>JBGTGC010000033.1:0-8374 GCA_041746935.1 Dermatophilaceae bacterium | reverse complement strand
AGCTGACCCCGCTGACGGCGATGCGCTTGGCCGAGTTGGCCCTCGACGCCGGCATCCCCGAGGGGGTCCTGCAAGTGCTGCCCGGCAAGGGGTCAGTGGTTGGAGCCCGCTTTGTCACTCACCCCCACGTGCGCAAAGTGGTGTTCACCGGGTCCACCGAAGTGGGTCGTTCCATCATGGCCGGATGCGCTGCACAGGTGAAGCGGGTCACTCTGGAGTTGGGCGGCAAGAACGCCAACATCGTCTTCGCCGACGCAGACCTGGCCGCTGCTGCGGCCGCCGCCCCCGGCGGCGCGTTCGACAACGCCGGACAGGATTGCTGCGCTCGCTCCCGACTCCTAGTGCAGGCCGAGGTGCTGGCGGACTTCACCGCTGCGTTGGTTCAGGCCGTCAGCGGCGTCGTGGTTGATGACCCACGACGCGACGACGTGCTGATGGGCCCGCTCATCTCGGCGGCCCATCGTGATTCGGTGGCTTCCTACGTCGAGGGCGGCGACGTAGTCGCGGCCGCATCGGCCCCGAGCGGGCCGGGTTTCTGGTCGGCCCCGACCGTGCTGCGGGCCAGCAGCGAGCACGACCGCACGTTCACCGACGAGATCTTCGGCCCGGTGATCAGCCTGCTGCCATTCACCGACGAAGCCGACGCGTTGCGCATCGCCAACGACACGGCATACGGGCTGGCGGGTTCGATCTGGACCCGCGACCTGGGTCGAGCGCTACGGGTCAGTCGCGGGCTGGAGGCAGGCAACATCTCCGTCAACTCCCACTCCTCGGTCCGCTACAACACGCCGTTCGGCGGCTTCAAGCAGTCCGGTTTGGGCCGCGAACTGGGACCCGACGCCCTGGATGCGTTCAGTGAGGTCAAAACCGTATTTTTCGCATCGACATAGTGACCACCCCACCGAAAGGCCCCCAGAGTGTCCGAGAATGCCCCGTTCCTTCGCCTGACCGGTCGCGTCGCCGTCATCACCGGTGGCGCTAGCGGCATCGGCCTGGCGAGCGCCACGCGGATGGTCGCCGAAGGAGCCCGGGTCGTGATCGGTGACGTCTGCTCCCCCGAGATCGGCGAGCAGGTGGCCCAGGAGCTGGGCGGTCTCTTCGTGCAGACCGATGTGGCGGACAAAGACCAGGTCGTGGCGATGTTTGCCGCCGCTCATGAGGCCTACGGGTCTGTCGATATCGCCTTCAACAACGCGGGCATCAATCCCCCGGCAGATCAGTCGATCTTGAACACAGACCTGGCGACGTGGCGCAAGGTTCAGGAGGTCAACCTGACCAGCGTCTATCTGTGCTGCCAAGCGGTCTTGCCGTACATGATCGAGCAGGGCAAGGGGTCGATCATCAACACGGCGTCGTTCGTCGCGATCATGGGAGCTGCGACGTCGCAGATCTCGTACAGCGCGTCCAAGGGCGGCGTCCTGTCGATGTCGCGTGAGCTCGGCGTGCAGTTCGCCCGCACCGGCGTCCGTGTCAATGCGCTATGCCCCGGGCCGGTCAACACGGCCCTCCTGCAGGAGCTGTTCTCCGCCGACCCCGCGGAGGCCGAGCGACGCCTGATCCACGTCCCAATGGGCCGGTTCGCCGAGCCCTCGGAGATCGCCGCGGCTGTGGCGTTTCTGGCCAGCGACGACTCTAGCTTCATGACGGCCAACGAGTTCGTCATCGACGGTGGCATCAGCGCGGCCTACGTCACGCCGCTGCGTCACTAGTGGTCGAACAGTCGGGCCAGGGTGACGCGGTACCTACGGCGACTCCGTGACCGGACGAGTCTTCAATCCCCAGCGGCGTGACGTAGGCCGCGCTGATCGCCGTCGCCCAGGTGCTCGGCACGAATGCGGTCACGTGGTTGACCGGTGTCTGCGCGGTGTTAGTCGCGCAGTTGGGAGGCGAGTGGGCATTGGAATGGGTCTCTTGCTTGCAGGCCGACGTGGTTGAGGTAGTCCACGACAATGACGTAGGAGTGGAGCAGGCTCGTTTCGGTGTAGGGCACCCGGTGTTGTTCGCAGTAGGCGCGCACGATGGGTTGCGCGTGTTTGAGGTTGGGCCGCGGCATGGATGGGAACAGGTGGTGTTCGATTTGGTAGTTCAGCCCGCCCATCGCGAAGTCGGTCAACGCGCCGCCGCGGACGTTGCGGGACATCAGTACTTGGCGTTGCAGGAAGTCTATCCTCATGGAGGCCGGGACGATGGGCATGCCTTTGTGGTTGGGCGCGAACGCGCCGCCCAGCAAGACCCCGAACACGGCCAGTTGCAGACCGATGAATGCTGCTGCTTTGCCTGGTGACATGAGAAGCAGAACGATAATCACGTAACCGGCTAGGCGCCCGAGGACCATAGTGGCTTCGATTTCGCGGTGGGCGACCCGCAGCGAAGTCAGCAGTGTTCGGACTGAGGCTATGTGCAGGTTCAGGCCTTCTAAAGTCAGGAGCGGGAAGAACAGCCAGCCTTGCCGGTTGATGAACCACCCTGGCAGGCCGTGGTTGCGGTCGTTGGCGATGCCCCGGGTGAAGGCGATGGCCCCCGGGGCGATATCGGGGTCGGCGCCTTCTTTGTTGGGGTTGGCGTGGTGCTTGTCGTGTTTGCCTTTCCACCAACTGTGCGACAACCCCGCGAAGGCCCCGGACAGTACCCGCGCGCTCCAGTCACTCCATGCTGGGGAGCGGAAGATCTGCCGGTGGGAGCAGTCGTGACCCAGGAACCCGAACTGTGTCAACACCACCCCCAACCCGGCGGCGAGCAGCAACTGGTACCAGGAGTTGCCGAGCATCACGATGCCGACCCACAGTGCCGCCAGTGTGAGGGTGAGGATCACGATCCGAGACCAGTAGTAGCCGTACCGCCGCTCTAGTAGGCCGCTGGCCCGGATCGTTTTGGACAGTTCGGTGTACTGGCTGACGTATCTCAGGGCCCGTGGTGGCCCGTCGCTGGCGCGGGAGGCAGGCACTGCCGGGGTGGTACTCATCTCGTGTCGCCTTCCGGTCCGGTTAATCGCCGCAACGCGCCACGGATCCCCTGGATCCAGGGCGACCAGAGGGCGTACATCCAGCCTTGCTGCCGTGTCACAAGCGTCACTGGCAAAGAGACGGGCAGAGCGAAGATGGGCGAGGCATGGGTTTGAGACGCATCGCCCCGGGACAAAGGGCAAGGGCACTCAGCACAAACTGTCTCTAAAGCGTATGAAGGCTGGTGCGCCTGGGGCCACCCCCCTAGGTGTCGAAATCGCTGTTCTTGCTTCGGCTAGGGCATGGGCACCAACGGGTCAACGACTCCTCTAAACCTGCCACCTGGTCTCTGCTCGCTGAACGGGTGCCTAGCCGAAGGCGGCGGGCACGATCTGCAAGTGACTCGTGGCCTTTAGAGCCTCGCCGGGGTCGACCTCGCATTCAGCACCGGGTGCTAGATCCACCCCGGTAAATAGCCTTGCCCACAACGGATGCTTGGCCTGGCAACGCCAATACACCGTGATGGCTTCCCGCACTGGAGGGCTGGAGTGCCCGGACCTGATCTCGACGTGTCGTGTGCCGGTATCCCGGTCTCGGCATGCCAGGACTCGTGGGTCAGGTAATACCTCAAGCCAAGCCCGCACACTGGGCACTTCACCCTCGGTGCCCCGGACCGCTCGCAGAATGTCCAGATCACCAACGACCCCCAAAAGCTCGCGCACCACCGAACCCTGCTCAGATGTCTTCGGGCCTGAGCCTTCTTCGGGATCACCGCAGAAGGCTGGACCCCTGGGTCAGCACGCGTCACCACCCGCAAAGCCAACCTAGGTGTGCTGGTGAAGGTGTTCATGGTGGCAACGTTGGGCCCGCACCCACTTGCGCGCCACACCCCAACGTGCCACCCCGTTGCCGATGCCGACCGTAGGGACGGTCCAAGAAGGCAGGCGCGCTGCAGCCCAAAGGTCCTACGCTGATGCCTCACCGCCGCCCGCCGGCCGGGTCACTAACCACCGTCGCGCGCGTGAGAGCGTGCAACCGGGACGTCGGCCCGTGGATGCACGCGTGGTGCCTCAAGTCAAACTGCCCGCGAAAGTTGCACGTTGCGGGGTCGACCTACCGCGGTTACTCTCAGGAGCAGTTGCCCCGGACCCGGTGATCACGACTTTTTGAGTTCACTCATCGGAGGACGACGCATCCATCCCATCCGTCTCTCGTATTTTATCGGCTCGTTGACCGAGGCGATGACCCGTGACCGCCCGTGACCGTACCGCCAAGCTACAGGCCCTGTTCAACGCCCAATCCTTGCCTGCGGTTGATGATGCGAGTCGCGCGAGTCACCTGCACCGGCTGTGCGGGGTCATCGTGGCTGTGGTGCCTGCTTGTGCCGCGGGTTTGTCGGTAGCCGTGGGTAAAGGGCTGCCCTCGGTGGTCTTGGCTGGGGCAGGGCAGCGGGCCGAGGAACTGGAAGAACTGCAACTCACCCTCGGGCAAGGCCCGTGTGTTGATGTGCAACGGTGGGGTCGCCCCGTCCTGGAGCCTGACTTGGCCGGCTCGGGTGCTTGCCAGTGGCCTGCGTACGCACCCGCAGCCGGGGCACTCGGGGTGGGCGCGGTCTTCGCCTTCCCGTTACAGATCGGTGTGACCCACCTGGGGGTCCTGGACGTCTACCAACGCAACGCCGGTGGTCTCTCACGTGCCGGGTTGACCGATTGTGTGCTGTTAGCCGACATGGCCCGCAACGTGCTGCTGGAGGGTCTGGACCGTGATGATGTCACCGAAACCAACCCGCAATGGGATGACGTGTTGCCCATCCCGGAGCTGTTCCAGGCGCAGGGGATGGTCATGATCCAACTCGGCCTGGAACCGATTGAAGCGCTGGCCCGCATCCGCGCCCACGCCTACGCCACCAACCAACGCATCGGCGATACCGCTCGAGACATCGTTGAGAGTAGATTGGAACTGGACTGATGCTGAGTACTCGCACGGGCCACACGAGACCAAGGGAGCCTTTTGATGAGTGCCATATCCACTGACGAGCTCACCGACATCTTCGTGGAGGTCGCGGACACACTAGTCGAAGAGTTCGACCTGATCGAGTTCTTGGCCACCTTGGTTTCGCACGCCGTGGATGTCAGCAACACCGCGGCCGTTGGTTTATTGTTGGCCGACCAAGAGGGCCGCCTGCAGTTGATGGCCAGCTCTCGCGAATCCGTGCGCCTACTGGAGTTGTTCGTGCTGCAAAACGAGCAGGGCCCGTGCCGAGACTGCTACAGCACCGGGGAGATCGTCATCGTCCCGGACCTCGACGCAGCCCAAGAACGGTGGCCAGCATTCACAAAACGCGCCGCCGAGGCAGGCTTCCAGTCGGTGTGTGCGATCCCCATGAGACACAGCGGCACGACCATCGGGGTGCTGAACATGTTCAACACCACCCCGGACCCATTCCAGGCCCACGACGTGCGGGTCATCCAAGCCTTAGCCGACATCGCGACCATCGGGATCCTGCAAGAACGGTCCGTGCGCAGCGCGACCTTGTTGACCGAGCAACTCCAAGGCGCGCTAAACACCAGGATCGTCATCGAACAAGCCAAAGGCGTCCTCGCCCAAAAGAGAGGCCTGGACATCACCCAAGCCTTCATCGCCCTACGCGCCTACGCCCGCGGCAATGGGCTCCAACTCAGCACCGTGGCCCGAGAGGTCGTTAACGACCCCGACTCCCACCCCAAACTCACCACCGGCACCCCACCCGAAGTGCACGAGGAAGGGCAGTCAGAACACGCTCAGTCAGCCTGGTGGCCCGGGCAGCGGCACGGGCTGACCAAACGCGAGTCCAAAGTGCTGAGTTTGATCACCCAAGGCTGGTCCAACCAAGACATCGCCGAACAGATCCACCTGAGCCCGAACACCCTCAAAAGTTATATCCGCAGCGCGTACCGCAAAATTGATGTTACTACCCGTGCCCGGGCCGTGATCTGGGGCATGACCCACGGAATGACAACAAACCCCACCCGTGAAGATCCGCCTCACACCAATAGCTGACACCCTCGCGCCGGACCTGCCAACGTGACCACAGCGTCTCGCCGTGACACTCGTCGCCAGCCCGCCGACGCGGGATGAACCCCACAGGTGGGGCCTGATCAAACCCTCGCACTGGGTCCAGCTGGTCATGACACAGCCACCCGGCACTGTGCCAAGACCGGAACATCAGCGCCTGACCACGCAGACCGCGGTGGTATTCGCTCTGACGGTGCTCACCTCACGATGCAGGCCGTGCCCGTGTTGGTGCAGGTCGTCGGCTAGCCTGCGGCGACGATCCTAGCGCTGGGGCCGATTGCCGGGGCCATTGCTTTGAGCAAACGTCACGTCATGCTCGAAGCCATCGAAGCACCGGGCACCTCGCCTGGGTCGTCGCAACCATCACCAACTACGCCGGACTAGACCGATCGCCTCGTTCAGCGACAAACCCTGGTCCCGCGCGGTCTGGACGAAATTCGTGACCGCCACCGAACTCAGATCGGCCGTGCCGGCCAGCGCCAAAACGAGCGTGCCGTTGCGACCTTGACTGCGCACGTGCCCCTCCTCGCCCAACTGCTTATAAGCCTTGGCCACGGTGTTGGCAGCCACCTTCAAGTCGGCAGCCAAATGCCGCACCGGAGGCAGATGGGAGCCCGGCACGATCTGACCGCCAAGGATATCCGCAACGATCGAGTCGCAGATCTGTTGAAAGACCGGCGTGCTGCTGTCGGGGTCAATGACCATGCGCGGATCCTCAATAACGTCTTGCCTGATTGGTACGAGCTCTACATCGGGATCTCACCGTGCGCAGCCACTTCGGAATACCACCGAGCGCTGGCCTTGGGAATGCGTTCCCCGGTGTCGTACTCGACGCGCACAATACCGAAGCGTTTGCCATAGCCAAAAGCCCACTCAAAATTGTCCATCAATGACCACAAAAAATAGCCGCGCACATCGACCCCTTCGTTCATCGCGTCGTGCACTGCACCCAGATGCGCTCGCACATAACCGATCCGATCCTGATCATTGACGAATCCGCTCTCATCGGGATCATCGGCATAAGCCGCGCCGTTCTCGGTGACGTAGAGACCCACTCCGGCAGGACCCGTGTAGTCCGTGTGCAACCGGACCAAGAGGGCGCGGAGCGCGTCCGGGATGACCTCCCATCCCATATCCGTCACCGGCAGTCCGCGTGAGATGACCTCGACGTGCTCGGATCCCGGGTTGGCCGAGGGCTCACCCCCCCGCGCCGCTCGGGCAGACGTGGCCGCCTCGTCCCTCGCCTGGGCGGCGTCGGTCTGGGAGAGGTCTCCACCGCTGACCGCGGTGCCGAAGTAGTAGTTGACGCCCAACACATCGATGGGGGTGGAAATGATCTCCAGATCGCCGTCACGGACGAGGTCATCGGGCCACAGTTCGGCCACGTCCATCATGACGTCGGCCGGGTAGGCCCCCTCCAGGATGGGCTCAATGAAGAAGCGGTTCGACAAACCGTCGATCCTGCGCGCCGCGTCGATATCTCCCGGTGCTTGGGTGGCCGGCGCGATATCGGTGAAGTTCAACGTCAGGCCGAGCTGGAGAGATTCATCTCGGCTGCGCAGTTCACGCACGACCAGTCCGTGGCCCAGCATGACGTGGTGGCCAGCGCGCAACGCGTCACTGCCATCCGTCCGGCCCGGCGCGTGGTGCCCGCTCCCGTACCCCAGGAACGCGGTGCACCACGGCTCGTTCAGCGTGGTCCAAAAGTCCACCCGATCCCCCAGCGCGTCGTGCATGATCGCGGCATAGTCCACGAATCGGTATGCCGTGTCCCGGTTCGCCCACCCGCCGGCGTCTTCCAACGTCTGGGGCAGGTCCCAGTGGTAGAGCGTCAGCCACGGAACGACGCCATGCTCCAGCAGAGTGTCGACCAACCGAGAGTAGAAGTCGAGCCCTTTCGGATTGACCGGTCCAGCGTCAGGGCAGACCCTCGCCCAGGACGTCGAGAAACGGTAGGAGCCAAGGTTCATCGCCGACATCAGCGCGACGTCTTCGGCATACCGGTGGTAGTGATCGCAGGCCACCGAACCGTCTTCGCCGTTCAGCACGGCCCCGGGCACGCGAGCGAACGTGTCCCAAATCGAGTCGGTCCGCCCCTCGAGAGCAGCGCCACCCTCGATTTGATAAGCCGCCGTCGCAGAGCCCCAGAGGAAGTCGGGCGGGAACTGAATCGAGGTCATAGGCACTCCAGCCGCTGGGAAGTCGGGATTCTCGCTAGGGTGACCAGCATGTCGGATCTGTTCATTGCAGGCCAGTGGCGCTCAGCCCAAGAAGGCGGCACTCGGACCATCACGTGCCCGGCAGACGGCTCTGAGGTCGCGACCGTGGCCGAGGGAACGGAGGCCGATGCCGAGCGCGCCGTGATGGCTGAGCGGGCG
>JBGTGC010000032.1:0-8246 GCA_041746935.1 Dermatophilaceae bacterium | reverse complement strand
AAAAGTGAGTATGCGGTTGGTTGAGAACGTTAGCAGCGACCGCTCGCGATAGCCTGATGCGATGCCGACCATCGTTTATACCGTCACTGACGAGGCCCCGATGCTGGCCACCCACTCGCTCAAGCCGATCGTGGAGGCGTTTTGCGCCACCGCGGGAATCGAGGTGGTCACGAAGGACATTTCGCTGGCGAGTCGGATCCTGGCTGCCCTGGGTGAGCGACTGCGACAGGACCAGCGCGTGCCCGATGCGCTGGCCGAGTTGGGTGAGTTGACGCACTCCGCAGAGGCCAACATCATCAAGCTGCCGAACATCAGCGCTTCGCTGCCGCAGTTGAAGGCCGCGATCGCCGAGTTGCAGGGTCATGGCCTCGACGTGCCGGACTATCCCGATTCGCCATCGGGCGAGGAGGAGGAGGACATCAAGGCGCGCTATGACTCGGTCAAGGGCAGCGCGGTCAACCCGGTCCTGCGCCAGGGCAATTCCGATCGGCGGGCGCCAGCCTCGGTGAAGAACTTCGCTCGGGCTCACCCGCATTCGATGGGCCAGTGGTCGGCGGACTCACGGAGCAACGTGGCCACCATGAGCGATGGCGACTTCCGGCATGGCGAGAAGTCAATGGTGATCGCGGCGCAGGACTCGTTGCAGATCGTCCACGTGGCCAACGACGGCACACGCACGGTGCTCAAGGACTCCGTGCCTGTGCAAGCCGGTGAGGTGGTCGACGGCACAGTCATGCAGATCGCCGCGCTCCAAGACTTCTTGCACGCGCAGATTGCCCTCGCCCAGGAGCGAGACGTGCTGTTTTCGGTTCACCTGAAGGCCACGATGATGAAGGTCTCTGACCCCATCGTGTTCGGACACGTCGTGCGTGCTTTCCTGCCGGAGGTCTTCGAGCAGCACGGCGAGGAACTCTTCGCTGCGGGGCTCAACCCCAACAACGGGCTGGGTGCCATCCTGAACGGTCTGGACTCCTTACCCGACGGCACTGGCGATGCGATCCGCGGCCTGATCGAAGACGGGTTGGCTCAGGGGCCCGACCTGGCCATGGTCGATTCCGACAAGGGCATCACGAACCTTCACGTGCCCAGCGACGTCATCGTGGACGCCTCGATGCCGGCGATGATCCGCACGTCGGGTCAGATGTGGGGGCCAGACGGAGAGCCCCGCGACACGCTGGCGCTCATTCCGGACAGCAGTTATGCCGGGGTCTACCAAGCCGTGTTGGACGACTGCCGCGCCCACGGTGCCTTCGACCCGACAACGATGGGCTCGGTGGCGAACGTGGGTCTCATGGCCCAAGCCGCCGAAGAATACGGCAGCCATGACAAGACCTTCGAGATCGAAGCAGCGGGCACGGTGCAGATCGAGGACTCCAGCGGCGAGGTCCTGATGGAGCACGCGGTGGAGCCCGGAGATATTTGGCGGGCTTGTCAGACCAAGGACGTGCCGATCCGAGAGTGGGTTGCCCTCGCGGTGACCCGCGCACGGGCGACCGGCACCCCGGCGGTGTTCTGGCTGGATGAGAGTCGGGCGCACGACGCGAACGTCATCGCGAAGGTGGACCACTACCTCGCCGAACAGGACACCGACGGCCTGCAGATCGAGATCATGACCCCGGTTGAGGCCACGGCCTTTTCCCTGGAACGTGTCCGCGCGGGAGAGGACACGATCTCGGTGACGGGCAACGTGCTGCGTGACTATTTGACCGACCTCTTCCCCATCCTCGAGCTCGGGACCAGTGCGAAGATGCTGTCGGTGGTGCCGCTGATCAGCGGGGGAGGCCTCTTCGAAACCGGAGCAGGCGGCTCGGCCCCCAAGCACGTGCAGCAGTTATTGTCCGACAATCACCTGCGCTGGGACAGCCTCGGTGAGTTCCTCGCCATCGCGGTCAGCTTGGAGCATCTCGCACAGGCTGCCGACAACCCCCGCGCCGCGGTGCTGGCCGGTGCTTTGGACCGAGCCACCGGAACCGTGTTGGACCAGGGTCGTTCGCCGAGCCGCAAGGTCCGCGAGATCGACAACCGAGGGAGTCACTTCTACCTCGCGTTGTACTGGGCAAAGGAGCTCGCCGCCCAGAGCGAGGATGCCGACCTCGCGCGAGCCTTCGCTGGCCTCGCTAGCCAGCTCGCTGAGCAGGAGGACGTCATCATGGAAGAGTTGGCAAGCGCTCAAGGTCAGTCCGTGGACATTGGCGGCTACTACCTGCCGGACCGCGAAGGCACCACCGCGATCATGCGTCCGTCCCAGACCTTCAACCAAGCCCTCAGCGACCTCCACGAACCCTCAGGCGTTTGAACCGCCCGACGCGCGCAGGACGAAGTCGGCCAGGTCAGTGGACTGTTGCAGCCGAGACGGCTCGTGAACATACATCATGTGCCCCGCCGGGTAGTAGCGGTGCTCGATGCGGTCGTGGGCCGCAACCGGGATGTCCAAGGCGTGCAGCACCTCCTCGGCCGCCCAAAACGGTGTGGCTCCGTCGTACCAGCCGTAGGCGACGTGCACCCGTAGGTGAGGATTAGCGCGCAAGGCTCGAGACAGCCGAGGGGTCACGTCGACGGAGCGCCCCTCGAAGTCGCTGTAGGACCATGGCTGCACCGCAGCGGAGATCTGCTCATAGTGCAGATCGCTCTCGTAGCCCAAGACGTCCCGGACGTGATGATTGAAGGCGGCGGCATACGGCCCCGAGATCGCGTCGTATGAAGGGTCGGCGTCGGCCACCGCAGCGTTGCCGTCAGCGGCCGGTCCGGTGAAGCGCGAGTCGAGGCGGCCCACCACCAAGTCCTGGTCCCGCAACACGTGAGCGAAGAAGCGCTGATGCTCGATCCGCAGATCGGCGCGGTCGATCCAAGCCGGGTCCAAGCCGGTCAATTCTGCCAAGGTCTTGACGTGCTCGGCTCGCTCCGTGCCGACGAGGCGATTACCCCGGCTGAGCGCCCACGGATAGTCGCGCTCGCAGTAGGCACGAGCGCGCGCCACGACATCTTCGAGCGACGCGCCGTCGTGTTGGCGGCCATGGAAGTGCGCAATCGCGGCATACGTCGGCAGGAACGAGACGAAGCCGCGGTCCTCGTCGGGCTCGTTCAACCCGATCGACCCAAGATCGAGCACAGAGGAGATCAGCATCAGCCCGTTGAGATACATCCCGAACCGGGTCTGCAGGTGATCGGCCAGCGCGGCGGCGCGCAAAGTGCCATAGGACTCACCGGCCAAGAACTTCGGACTTAGCCACCGTCCGTTGCGGGTCGTCCACAACCTGATGATCTCGCCGACCGACTCGATGTCTCCACTGAACCCGTGAAATGGCTTGGCCTCCCCGCCCTGTACCGCCCGTGAATAACCTGTGCTGACCGGGTCGATGAAGACCAAGTCGGAGACCGCGAGCAGGGACTCGGCGTTGTCGACGAGGTGGGCTGGCGGGGGCAGGAGGGCCCCGACGTCGCCCATGTCCACCCGACGCGGCCCCAGCAGACCGAGGTGCAACCACACCGAGGAGGACCCCGGACCCCCGTTGAACGCGAAGGTGACCGGGCGTGACGGCGTCGATGCACCCGCATCATCGGCGTCGTCATTGCCGTTGTCGGCGTGCACGACGTAGGAGGTCAGGAAGACCTCGGCCTTGTCCTTGACACCGGTGAACGTATCGCCGTCAAAGACCTCTTCGCGCAACACCATTCGACCGGTAGTGGCGGTGTAGTGCAGAAGCCGGCCATTCACCTTCAGCGTGTGCTCCGTGGTGACCAAGTCGTCCTGGGGTTCATCCTTGGCTGGTTGGGGGGCTTGCTTGGGTGGATCAGCGGGTGAGTCGGCCATGCGTCCAGCGTATGGGGGGTGGAGGTGTGCGGCATCCCGGCTCAGCGGGGTAGGGTCACCGGCTGTGACCAGGACCGGCAACACCGTGGGGGTCGTGTTGTTGGTGCCCGATCCGATCGGATCCCAGGTCACCCACCTCCGTGAGCGCATCGGCGACGCCTTGGGCATGGCCATCCCGACGCACATCACGCTGTTGCCCCCCACCCGCGTCAGGGCCGAGCAGTCGGACGCGCTCGAAGAGCACCTCGCCAGCGTCGCCTCAGACCACGACGCGCCGACGATCGATGTCAGCGGAACGGGCACCTTCCGGCCGGCCTCGGAGGTGGTGTTCCTGGCGATCAGCGAGGGGGTGCGAGCATGCGCGGACCTCAACGCTGCGGTGTGCGCGGGTCCGGTGCAGTCTCCGTCGGTTTTCCCCTTCCACCCGCACATCACCTTGGCCCACGATCTGGCCCCCGAGGTGCTGGACGATGTGGCCGCGGAGTATGCCTGCGTGGGCGCCGAGTTCCGGGTGCCGCAGATCAGCCTGTACCGCCTCGATGACCAGGGGCGCTGGCAGGTCCGGGCGCACTACGCGTTTGGGTAGCGGCAGAAGCCCTCGGGCCGTGACGTCGACACTCGCGCGCGGCTAGGCTACTGAGGTCGACGTGCTCGACATGGCGCAGGCGTAGTGCCCGACCAACTGCCGCGTCAGCTCGGGCCAGGACCGGGCCACCACTGCGGCTCGCCCCTGTATACCCATCTGCCGGCGCCGTGCCGCGCCGGCCACTCGGTCGGGCGGGATCAACGAGGACACGGCTGTGCTGAGCGCCCCGGGTTGGTCAGGGTCGAAGAGGAATCCGGTGCGGCCGTGCTCGATGAGGTCGATGGGTCCCCCTCGGGCGGGAGCCACGACCGGCAGCCCACTGGCGCAGGCCTCCTGCAGAGTCTGCCCGAACGTCTCCCGGGTGCCTGTGTGCACGAAGGCGTCGAGCGCGGCGTAGCAGCGAGCCAGGTCGAGTCCTTCGCGACGCCCAAGGAAGCGAGCGGTCGGCAGGACCTGAGCAAGCATCTCTGCGCTGGGCCCCTCGCCTACCAGTACCAATCGGACGCCCGGGATCGAACTGAGCTCGATCAGGCGGTGCAACTCCTTCTCCGGGGCCAAGCGGCCGACATAGCCGACCAGTAGCTCGCCGTTTGGGGCCAACCGGGAGCGCAACTCTGCCGTCTCCGGGTCCCGTGCTCGGTCAGGGTGGAAGAGATCGGAGTCGACACCCCGACCCCACAGGGCCGTGCGACCGATGCCGTGGGCATGGAGGTCTTCCAGGGCCGACGTGGACGGCGCGAGGGTGAGATCGGCTTGGGCGTGAATACGCCGGATCCACCGCCACGTCGCCCGAGCGGTGAGGTTGCCGGCCGGCCCGCTGTGCTGGCGGATGTAACTAGGCATGTCGGTTTGATAGATCGCCACGCTGGGCAACCCCAGCGCGCGGGCGGCCGTGAGACCGCGGACGCCGAGGATGAACGGCGAGGCCACGTGGACGACATCGGGAGCAAACCGATGCAGCACGGTCTCGATCTCGTAGGAGGGGAGCCCGACTCGGAATTGCCGGACGGGGAGGCTGGTGACTGGATGCACCGGGAAGCCGCTGTATCGCTCGGGGGTAGCGGTGGCGCTCCATGGGCTGGTCCCGGGCGCAATGACCATGGCGTCGTGGCCCTGTGCTCGCAGGGACTCAAGCACCTTGCAGACACTGGTCGTGACGCCGTTCAGGGCGGGGAGGAAGGACTCAGTGACGATGGCGACGCGCACATGATCCAGCGTGGAGACCGGACGTGGCCCCTGGGTGTGTGGGATAGGACGCTGCGATGGCCTTCTGGTGACCAGTGGGTGCGCAAGAGCATCGCGACGACGCCCCGCCGTCGCGCTGTGCATCTGTGTCTGCGTGTCCTTCAGATCAGGTCCTCTCGCCCACCCCGCTGTAGGGCTTGCACCATCGTCTTGACATCTTGCACCCGCTGCCTGGTAGTGACCAGGAGGGCATCGGCAGTGTCGATGATCACCGCGTCGGGCACGCCGAGCACGACCACGGCCCGGCCGCCGCGAGCCGCCACGATGCCGGTGCTGTCGAGGCTGAACACCTGATCATGGTCCCCAAGGACCCGAAGGCCCGGCTGCCCGGGCTCGTCGTGCAGGTGCTGGGCGAGCGCGCCGAAATCGCCGATGTCGTCCCAGTCGAAGTCAGCTGGCACCACCACGACCTCGCCCGCTTCGGCGGCCCGCTCCGCGATCGCTCGGTCGATGGAGCGGGCAGGCAGGGTAGGCCAGACCTCATCGATGGCCCCTATGTCTGCGGCAACTGCGCGTAGCCCGATGGCTAGCTCGGGCTCCCAGCGCTCGATCATCGCGAGCAGTACGGAGGCTTTGACCACGAAGATCCCGGCGTTCCACAGGTGCCCATCGCGTACGTACTGCGTTGCCACGGCGGCGCTCGGCTTTTCCACGAAAGACTGCACCGTGTATGCAGATTCGTCGTATGCAGATTCTGTCCCGTCGTCCTGCCAGGCGTATGCCGACCTCGGGCGCACGTAGCCGAAGCGGGTGGCGGGGTGGGTTGGCCGCACTCCGAGGGTGACCAGCATGTCGTCGGCCGCGATGCTCACGGCCGTGGCCACGCAGCGCCGGAATGATTCCTGGTCTTCGATGACGTGATCGGCCGCAAACGATCCGATGACCGCGTCGGGATCGCGCAGCATGACGATCGCCGCGGCCAGCCCGATTGCGGGCAACGAGTCGAGGGGTGCGGGCTCGACGATCAGGTTGTGGGCCCGCAAGGCCGGCAGACTCTCGGCAACTGCAGGTGCGTGTGCCCGGCCGGTCACCACCAGGAGCCGGTCTGCGCACAAGGGCTCCAGCCGAGCGGCGGTTTCTTGCAACAGCGACTGCCCTGAGCCCGTCAGGTCGTGCAGGAACTTCGGTCGGCCTGCACGCGACAGGGGCCATAGGCGAGTTCCGGAACCCCCCGCGGGAACGACCGCATAGAAGCCCGGAAGGTCGGCTGCTTCCCCGACCCATTCCCCCCACGCCTGGAAGCCCATCGCGTCAGTCTAGGTCGAGGATCAGTGGGTCAACACTTGTACAGTGAGGGCCTGTGAGCACTTCCCGTGGCCGGGTCGTTTCGACGGCATATTCGCGTGTGGCCAAGCCGGTCCTGTTTCGCCTGGATCCCGAGCGCGCGCATCACCTGTCCCTGAGGGCAGCAGCGGCTGCCGGCACCTTCGCGCCGACCCGGCATGCGTTGTCCGCGCTGATGGCGCTGGATGACCGAGCGGGACCAGGGGTTGATCTATGGGGTTTGCACTTCCCAAACCGGCTGGGACTGGCCGCGGGGATGGACAAGAACGGTGTCGCAGTCCCCACCTGGCAGGCCCTAGGATTCGGCCACGTCGAGGTAGGCACGGTGACGGCAATCGCTCAGCCGGGCAACCCGCAGCCGCGGTTGGTCCGGCTGCCGCGCAGCGGGGCGTTGATCAACCGGATGGGTTTCAACAACGAGGGCGCGGCGGCGCTCGCGGAGCGGTTACGCACCCATCGGAAGCGTGGGCTGGTCGGCATACCGGTGGGGGTGTCCTTGGGCAAGAGCAAGGTCACCGATGTCGAGCGAGCCACTGCGGACTACCTCGTCTCCTTGGACGCGGTCTGCGACGTGGCCGACTACATCGCGGTCAACGTGTCCAGCCCCAACACCCCAGGGTTGCGCTCACTGCAGGATGCGGCACCACTTCGCGAGTTGCTCACCACCCTGGTTGCCGCGGCCTGTGGCACCCCGGTACTGGTCAAGTTGGCCCCAGATCTCAGTGACGCCGCCACCGACGAAGCCCTGCAGGTGGCCACCGACGCGGGGATCGTCGGGATTGTCGCCAGCAACACCACGCTGAGTCGGGACTCTTTGCATGCGCGCGACGCCGTGCAGGCAGCGCAGAGCGGTGGCCTCAGTGGGTCTCCGTTGACGCTGCGCTCGCGGGCCATAGTGGCCCGCATCGCGCGGATCACCGATTTCCCGGTGATCGGGGTCGGCGGCGTGATGCAGGTCCAGGACGCCGCGGCGCTGCTGGACGCGGGAGCTTCACTGGTGCAGGTGTATACGGGTCTGGTCTACGGCGGTCCGTCGCTCGTGCGGGGGATTCGCAGGCTTTAGGCTGTCTTGCCGTGCTCAGCGGTTGTTGGTCCGCGAATCTGGGAATACCCTGGGTCCTTCGACCAGGGAAGGCTTAAGCCATGGACGCATCCATCCTCAGTATTCTGCCGCCGGTTCTTGCGATCGTGCTGGTCATCACCACCAAGAAGGTGTTGCTCAGCCTCGGAGCGGGTGTGTTGTCGGCTGCCTTCATCGTGGCCGACTACAACCCGCTGGAGACGCTTTCGCTCGTCTGGTCATCATTCGTGGAGATTTTC
>JBGTGC010000031.1:0-5167 GCA_041746935.1 Dermatophilaceae bacterium | reverse complement strand
GATCTCCCGCAGCGTGGCTCCCCGACGGCAACACCGTCTTGGTGACGGCGGACGAAGCGGGCCGCGGGCCGGTGTTCGCCATCGATGTGACGACCGGTGAGATCCACGCGGTGACCTCTGACGACGCGACCTACTCGGCGGTCGTCGTGCCGCGCCAGGGCAAGGCGTCAGTGGCCTATGCCGTGCGGAGCAGCCCCGCCTTCCCCGCCGAGGTCGTCCGGATCGACCTGACCTCCGGCCAGGTTGCTGCGTTGGCCGGCCCCGTCGAGCGCCCCAGCCTGCCCGGCCGGTTGGAGGACGTGCACACCCAAACCGAGGATGGGAGCACCGTGCGCGGGTGGCTGGCCCTGCCAGAGGGCGGCAACGGCCCGGCCCCGCTGTTGGTGTTCATCCACGGAGGGCCGCTGAGCTCGCACAACACATGGACGTGGCGCTGGAATCCGTGGATCCTCGTGGCCCAGGGGTATGCCGTCCTGTTGCCTGACCCCGCATTGTCCACCGGATACGGCCAAGACTTCGTGCAGCGCGGGTGGGGCGCCTGGGGTGACGCGCCCTACACCGACGTGATGGCCCTGACCGATGAGGTCGAGCAGCGCGACGATGTCGACGCCGAACGGACCGCGGCCCTGGGCGGTTCGTTCGGGGGTTATATGGCCAACTGGATCGCCGGCCATACCGATCGGTTTGACGCGATCGTGACGCACGCCTCGCTGTGGGCCTTGGACGGCTTCGGCCCCACGACGGATGCCTCGTTCTACTGGTCGCGGGAGATGACCGAGCAGATGGCCCTCGACAATTCTCCGCACCGATTCGTGGAGCAGATCAACACGCCCATGCTGGTCATCCACGGCGACAAGGACTACCGCGTGCCGATCGGCGAAGGTCTGCGCCTCTGGTATGAACTGCTCGCAAAGTCGGGCCTCCCCGCCGCCGAAGACGGATCGACGGTGCACCGATTCCTGTACTTCCCGAACGAGAACCATTGGGTGCTCACCCCGCAGCACGCCAAGGTTTGGTACGAGGTGGTGATGGCGTTCCTCAGTGAGCATGTGTTGGGCACACCAGCCGTCCCGCCACCGTCGGTTCTGGGGGGCGGCACAGCTCTCAGCTGATCGCGCAGCCACTCCGTTGCGCCCACACCTGGGCACGAACGAACGCCTGCGAAAACCATGGTTCCTTGGCCTCGGCATACCGCGTGCTGGTCAGGCCCTCACGCACCAGTGAGCGCTTGAGCTCGGCGTACTCGGCATGGGCCGATGGCTCGGCCCGCAGCCAATCGCGAAACATCAGGGCGCGACGGCGCGCGGCACCGTCGGCTTCTCGGACGTGGATATGCAGGAACTGCTGGGGGTCGGCACCAGCAAGGAAGCGTTTGGGTGCCGTCACGTCTTCCCCGGCCCCCGGCACGTAATCCCACCAGGGGCCGGGCAGCTCCAGGAATCCCGACCGGCCCAGGTCGCGCTGCAGGGACTCGTCGTCGAGGTCAACCAGCGCGTTGACCGCGACCTGCAGATCGATCACGTCCTTGGCCGGCATACCAGCGACGGCCGTGCTCCCGATGTGCTCGATACCCACAACACGCTCCCCCAGCACGCGGCGCAGCCGGCCGATCACTCGTTCGGCTTGGTCGGGCCACGTGGGATCAGGATCGCTGATCATCAACGCTTCCGGACGACGCGACGGTATGCCGTGGCGCAGGTTGTGTTCGAACGGCACCAACCGCTCGTCCCAGAGGGCATCGAGCCGCCGGGTCAGCGCCCCGAGGTCACTGTCGTTGTCCAGCCACACGTCTGCAGCGGCGCGACGCTCGCTGTCCTGCGCCTGACTGTCAATCCGAGACTGCGCCTGCTCAGGATCCATCCCCCGCAGGTCGACGAGCCGCCGGAGGCGCACTGCTTGCGGCGTGCCGACGATCACGACCAGGTGGTACGCCGGCCCCATGCCCTTTTCGACCAGCAACGGAACCTCGTGGACTATCACCGCGTCGGCGGGCGCTTGTGCGAAGAGTTCGGCGGTGCGGTCGGCGATCCGCGGATGAGTGATGGCTTCCAACGCTCGACGGGCAGCTGCGTCGGCGAAGACAATGCCACCCAGGGCGGCCCGGTCCAGGCTGCCGTCACCGGCTAGGACCCGCTCTCCGAAGTCCTTGACGATGTCGGCCAGACCAGGCGTTCCCGGGGCGACGACCTCGCGCGCGATGACGTCGCTATCCACCAGTACGGCTCCGCGGGAGGCAAGGTGAGCTGCCACCGTCGACTTGCCCGACCCGATCCCACCGGACAGACCCACCTTCAGCATGCTCACACCCTAGGAGACGTGGCTACGAGACGTCTTCGACCCGATCCATCGCAGCGTAGATCCGCTGCGGCGAAACGGGCTGGGGCGTGCCGAGCCGCTGAGCAAACAGCGAGACCCTCAACTCCTCGATCTGCCACCCGATCTCGACTACGTCGGAGTCCAGGCGGCGGTGCGGAGGAAGGCCAGCCTTCAGCGCATCAAGCTCTTCGCGCACGACGTGGACCTGCTCCATCCGTTCGCCATCTCGAGCCAGATCCTGGACCCCTTTATCCAGCCGCTCACGCATCGCCAAGAGATAGACCAAGAGTCGGGGCAAGCGCCGATACCCCGTCGCCGCCACGAAGCCCGGTCGGATCAGCGCGGCAAGCTGCCGCGAGAGGTCCCCCTTCATCGCTGTGGCGGCCGGTGCGCTGAGCCGTTCCAATCGCGTCGAGACTTCGCGTGCGTGATCCAGGATCGGGGCCACACTGCCAATGATGTCCAGCACCCGGGGCGTGCTCTGTTGGTGCACCGTGGCCTCGGCCGCATCGAAGTCCTGCGCGGAGCGCACGGTGCCCTGGGGCATCGCCACAAGAATCGAGTCCACCGCCGCGGCAAGCACGTCGTCGAGCAGGGCGGGCACGGAGCCGTGCGGGTTATGGCCCAGGCTCAGTTTCTGCTGGTTATCCAGCAACGCCAGGACCCGTTTCCACGGTGGGTTGGTAGCCAGCAACAGCAGCCTGCGCACGCCAATCGCAGTGGCCCGATCCGCCTCGGATCGGCTCGCCAAGACCCGAACGTCCACGGCGCTGCCCGCGTCGACCACAGCTGGGAATCCTTGCACCGTTCGGCCGCCGACCTGCTGGGTGAACGTGGCCGCGAGCGTGCCGAAGTCCCACGTCGTCAGACCGGTTCGTTCGATGGACGAGGCTGCCGCCGCCATCGTCGAGCGCACGTCGGGGGCGAGGTTCTCGGCCAGGGCAGACAGGTCTTTGCCCTGGCCCAGCACCTCCGGGCCCATGGCGCCCTGACCGCCTCGGGACTGCTTGGTCAGGGAGCGTTCGATCACGAATGTGGGCCGGAGGTGACCGGGCACCCGATCCCAGTCGACGTCGGTTGGCCGCACACGCGCGGGGCCAACCCGACTGAGCGCGAGTGCGAGTGACGTGGCGATCGGGCCTTCATCGGGATGCATCTGGCGCAACGCCGACCGCGCGTGGTCCGGCGCGGGCACGTAGTTGCGGCGAATGTCCTTGGGCAGGGACTTGATCAACGCCACCACGAGTTCCTCGCGCATGCCCGGCACGTGCCAGTCGAACCCTGATCCGTCCACCCGATTCAGGACTTCCAGCGGCACGTGGACGCTCATCCCGTCATCGGACGCGCCGGGCTCGAAATGGTAGGTCAATCTCAACTCGAGATCCTGGTGGAGCCAGGTGCCCGGGAAGTCCCGGTCGCTCACGCCGTCCCCGGCGACCAGCAGGTCCTCGGTGAAGGTCAACAGATCTGGCTCCGAGCGGGAGTTCTTCTTCCACCACCGGTCGAAGTGGGCACCGGAGACGACGTGGGCGGGCACGCGCTGGTCGTAGAACTCGACCAGCGTTTCGTCGTCGACGACGATGTTGCGCCGACGGGCGCGGGCTTCGAGGTCGCTGACCTCACCGAGCAGGGCCCGGTTGTGCGCCAAGAACTCGTGCCGGTTGTCCCAGTCACCCTCGACCAGTGCGTGCCGGATGAAGAGGTCCCGGGCGGTCTGTGGGTCGATCTTGCCCAGTGGCACAGGTCGGCCAGCGACCAGCGGTACGCCGTAGAGCGTGACGCGCTCGTTGGCCACGGCGCTTGCCCGCTTGCGCGACCAGCGCGGCTCGGCATACGAGCGCTTGACCAGGTGGGCGGCGGCGGCCTCGATCCACGACGGGTCGACGCGTGCGTTGACCCGAGCCCACAACCGGGTGGTCTCGACCAGTTCCGCGGTGATCACCCAGTCCGGGTTCTTGCGGTGCAACGTGGACCCAGGCTGCAGGTGGAATTTGGCGTTGCGCGCGCCCAGATACTCGCGCTTGTCCCGGTCATACAGTCCGACCAACGACAGCAGCCCGGGCACCAGGGACTGATGGACCTGATCGGGGGTCGCGGGTGTCGAGTTGATGCCCAGGCCCAGTGGTTTGGTGGCTCGCCGCACTTGGGTATGCAGGTCCTGCCACTCTCGGACGCGCAAATAGTGCAGGTATTCGCGCTTGCACATGCGCCGGAACGCGCTGCCCGACAGGGCTTTCTGCTGCTCCTTCAGGTAGTTCCACAGGTTGAGCAGGGTGATGAAGTCGCTGTCGTCGTCCTTGAACCGGGCGTGTTGTTGGTCGGCTTGAGCCTGCTTCTCACTAGGCCGTTCGCGAGGGTCCTGGATCGAGAGGGCGCTCGCGATCACCAGCACCTCGGCCAGCGCGCCGTTGCGATCAGCTTCGACCAGCATTCGGGCCAGTCGCGGATCAACGGGAAGCGCCACGATGGCCTTGCCGTATGCCGTCAGGCGCTTGCGTGGGATGTGCGCCGGGGCATCCGGGTCGATGGCCTGCAACTCTTCGAGCAGGCGCACCCCATCGGCGATCTGCCGCGAGTCCGGGGGTTGCAGGAACGGAAACCGCTCAATCCGACCCAGTCCCAGATCGGTCATCGCGAGGATGACACTGGCCAGGTTGGTCCGCACGATCTCCGGGTCGGTGAACTCGGGACGATTCTCGAAGTCCTCTTGGGCATATAACCGGATAGCGATGCCATCGCCAAGCCGCCCGCATCGACCGGACCGTTGGTTGGCGCTGGCCTGAGAGATGGGCTCGATAGGGAGCCGCTGGACCTTCAACCGCTGGCTGTATCGGGAGATCCGCGCTGTGCC
>JBGTGC010000030.1:0-15028 GCA_041746935.1 Dermatophilaceae bacterium | reverse complement strand
AGTCGCCGCCACTTTGCCGCGTGCCCGCGTTTTGCGATCGACGGCCGACAACCAGTCGAAGAAGTCGTATCCGGCCGCCCGACTCGCCTCGACCTCGGTGAGCCAGTCAGAGCACTCCACCGCGATGTGCTGCACTCCGCGCTCGAGCTCGCTGCCGCTCACTTCGCCACTTTCACCGGTGGCGCTACCGTGCCACGACTCAGAGTCGCGGCGGTGGCAGCCCGCGGATCACGCGCCCGCCCCGGCCGCTCGGCCTTGATCTGGTCTTGCAGAGTGACAATGCCGTGCAGCAGCGCTTCGGGGCGCGGGGGGCAGCCAGGGACATAGACGTCGACCGGGACGATCTGGTCCACACCTTTGGTCACGCTGTAGGAGTCCCAGTAAGGGCCGCCCGAGTTCGAGCACGCGCCGAAGGAGATGACGTACTTCGGCTCGGGCATCTGGTCGTAGAGCCGGCGAATGGCCGGTGCCATCTTGTCGGTCACGGTGCCCGAGACCACCATGAGGTCGGACTGGCGCGGCCCAGGAGCAAAGGGGATCACACCGAGGCGAATGAAGTCGTGCCGAGCCATCGAGGCGGCAATGAACTCGATGGCGCAGCAGGCGAGGCCGAAGTTGAACACCCACAGCGAGTAGCGCCGACCCCAGTTCAGCACGATGCGCACAGCGGTGGGAGCGCGATCAGCGGCTGGACCGACGCGCGGCATAGGAAGGTCCGTCACCTCACCACCACCGCAACAATCCGCGACGCCACGCGTGGGCCAAACCGAGCGCGAGGACCCCGATGAAGATACCCATCTCGATGAGCGAAGCCAACCCCAGCTCAGTACGCAGGATCAGCGCCCAGGGAAAGAGATAGACGGCATCCACCGCAAACACGACATACAAGAACGCAAAGATCAGATATCGCAAACTCCCCTGGCTCCACCCGTCCCCGATGGGATCGACACCCGACTCGTATGTCGTCACCTTGGCTGCGGTGAGGTGGCTCGGGGCCAGCATCCGGCGCACTCCCGCGGCCGACGCGACAAGGGCGACCCCGAGCAGGGCCACCACCAGCACTACCGCGTATTCGGTCATCCCGGTCAGCCTAGGCGATCCGCGGCTCTATCCGCCGGCGCTGCCTTCGCGGAGCAACTGCAGGGTGTCGGCGGCCGGCCCGAGGATGAGGTTGGGGTCGACCGGCTCGGCCGAAGCGACCTGGATGATCGTCACCAACCCGCCCTCACCAGCCTCGCCGTACCAAGTCAGCGTGAGTTGGCCCGGGGCCGACTCTCCCTTGAAGCCGAGGTGGTCGAAGTCTTGCGCCGAGGAGGGCAGGCCACGGTTTTCGGCCAGGATGCCGCGAACGGGCTCTCCCGCCGGGTTCTGTGCGGGCTCTTGCAGGGCCACGTGCGCGGCGCAGAGCTCCGTGGCGGAGGCAAGTAATCGATCCCGTCCAGCCGGCGCGGGTCAGTCACGGCAGGGGGGTCGATGCCCTCGACGCCGGGTGGCAGGTCGGGAAAATCCGACGCTGCTCGTCGGTGTCGGCGTCAGCCCATTGGGTGCGCGCGTCGTTGTCGGGGCCCCAGCCCAGTTGGAAGAGTTGGGCCGTGCTCAGCAGCGGGGTCAATCCGTCGGGTTCGCGCAGCCCCATGTCGTCGTAGACGGCCTCGGCCGAATCGACTCCGAGAGCATCGATCAGCATGTCGGTGGCCGTGTTGTCGCTGATCGAGATCATCCACGTCGCCGCCTCGTCGACGGTGACCGTCGTCCCGTCCGGCTCATCCTGCAGTTTGCCGGACGGCAACGACTTCAACTCTGGAGTGTTCGTGAGCTCGTCGTCCCAGGCCAGGACCCCACTGTCGACGGCATCGACCGGCGCACCGAGTACATACAACGTGAAGGCACTGCCAATGGGCGCAGTGTCCTCGGCTTCATACTCATAGACAGGCACACACGCACCCGCCTCAACCCGGGCCGCCAGGATGTGGCGCTCATCCGACACTTCGCTCAGCTCAGTCTCGACATCATTGAAACTGCTCGGGTCCGGCCTGTTGGCCAGCGGGTCCGGGCTGAGCGTCAATCCGTCGATGAGTCCGTCTTCGTTCACCGAGGGGTTGAGGGTGAGTGGCTCGGCGGCCTCAACCGTGCCGCTCAGCGCTCGGACCTTCCTCGAGGGTGGTCACGACCAGTGGTCCCTGACCGCGGAGCTGCTCGAAGACCACGGCACTTGCTCTGCAGGGACAGCCTCGAGGAATGCGGGTGCTAGTCGGGTTTCGGCGAACTCCATGACGGGCGATCCGCTGGTGAGGCCTCGGACCCCGGCGATGCGGGGGAAGCTGAGGCCTCACCCCACGGTGGCTGCGACGTCGCTGCCCCTTCTTCCGTTGCCGCTATCGCTACCCGAAGCCACCACCAGGGCGCTCAGAGGCACCCGATGAGCCGTCCGGATCCCCCACGATTCGTCATACGAGGAATGTGGCGAAGGTCAGCGCGCGTTGCGCACCCAACGTTGGCTACAGGCCATGGACCGTCTTCAGGAGGCTCTCGTAGCGCCCGACCACTTCATCGGTCACACCCGAGGCGGGTGCCGTCGAGCCGTCGGCCGATTGGGGGGACAGCCGCAGCGGCCAGTCAGGGGGCGTTTGTGCCTGGGACAACGCCCAGGCGGCCTGGCGAGCGGCACCAATGCCGACGTATTCGCCCGGCTCGGGCACGACTACTGGGACCTCAAAGAGGGACGTAGCCACGCTTTGCACGGCCCGGGAGGCTGAGGCGCCGCCAATGAGGAGCACTCGCTCGACCCGTGCGCCCTGCCCACGCAACGCCTCGATGCCTCCCCGCAGGTTGAGCAGCATGCCCTCGACGCACGCCCTGGCTAGATTCTCTGCCGTGGCGTTGTCCCTGGTCAGGCCGCTCAGGATGCCCGTGGCCTCGGGAAGATCTGGCGTCCGCTCTCCGTCGAGATACGGCAGCAAGGTCAGCCCGCCAGCACCTGGGGCTGCCGCGAGGGCCAAGGTGTCCAGCTCGGCCAGGTCGACCCCCAGCATCGCGGCTGTTGCGGTCATCACCCTAGCTGCGTTCAACGTGCACATCAGGGGCAGGAAGGCACCCGTAGCGTCAGCGAAGCCGGCCACTGTGCCGGTCGGATCAGCGGGGCAGACCTCCGAGACGGTGAACACGGTGCCGGACGTACCAAGAGAAACCACCACGTCACCAGATTGCAGGCCGAGGCCCAACCCTGCCCCCATATTGTCGCCGGTGCCGGCCGCGACCATCATGCCGGCGCTGGTCGTGCCAGCTGCTTGCGCCGGACCCAGGACACGTGGTCCAGCAAAGAGGTGTCCCAAGGCCGAGGTCATGATGTCTTCGCGGTACGTGCCCGTGTGGGCCGACCAATAACCGGTGCCCGAAGCATCCCCCCGGTCCGTGGTCCAGCCGTCGAACCCGCCACGCTCCTGCAGCAACCGGCCGGTCAGCCAGTCGTGTGGCAAGACGACGCTCGCGACACGACTCGCTGATTCAGGTTCGCAGCGAGCGAGCCAGCGCACCTTGGAGACGGTAAAGCTCGCCACCGGCACGCTGCCGATCTGGCTGGCCCATTCCTGAGGGCCGCCCAGCTCCTCGACCAATTCTTTGGCGTCGGGCGCCGAGCGTGTGTCGTTCCACAGCAGGGCGTCTCGAACGATGTGGTCATCCTCGTCGAGAGCCACCATGCCGTGCTGCTGGCCTCCGACCGCGATCGCGGCGACGCCGTCGAGCAGCCCGCCCTCAGTGGCCTGCTCGACGGCTTCCCACCACCGACCCGGATGGACGGAGGTTCCATCTGGATGAGTGGCCCGGCCCTGCCGCACCATGTTGCCGGTCTGTGCGTCGCAGACGACGACCTTGCACGATTGCGTCGAACTGTCGATCCCTGCGACAAGCTGTTGCACTGACTTCCCCTTTCCGGGGCCTAACTGCGGACGAGGTCTTCCAGCGTGCGGCGTGCGCCCTGTGTATGCAGAGAGGACAAATGGTCTTGATAGATCCGGGCAAACCGTTCGTTGTCGACGACGTCGCCGAAGAGGTCACGATCGCGCAGGAAAGCCAACGGATCTTCGTCCTGTTGGTCTGCGGCTGCCATGACTCGTTCTTTGAGCCGGTCCACCACCTCGATCGGCTCACCGTGCTCGTCGCGACCCTCGGCATACCGGGCCCATGACGCCACGATCAGCGCCGAGTACTCAATCGATCCGTCGTGCTCCAAGTTGTGTTGCACGACCGGGATCAACCACTTCGGTATGCGGTCGCTGCTCTCTGCGCACAACCGAGCCAGGGTGTCGCGCACCTCGGGGTTAGCGAACCGCTCGATCAGGGTTCGCCGATAGTCGGCGAGGTCGGTGTCTGGAACAGGGGGCAGGGTGGGGGTGCCTTCGTGCTCCATGTATCCCAGCAAGAACTTCACAAACAGGTCGTCCTGACACACCTCGTGAGCGTAGGTATAGCCGTCGAGCACTCCGAGATAGCACAACGCCTGGTGACTAGCGTTGAGCAGTCGCAACTTCATCAGTTCGAACGGCACGACGTCCTCGACGATCTGCACACCCACCTCCTCCCAGGCGGGTCGACCTGCGGCAAAGTTGTCTTCCAGGACCCATTGCGTGAATGGCTCGCACACCACCGGCCATCCGTCCTCGATCCCGGTGCTCTCGGTCAACGCCTCGATGTCCTGTGACGTCGTGACCGGGGTGATCCGATCCACCATGCAGTTCGGGAACGGAACGTGCTCGCTCATCCACTCGGCTAGCTCGGGGTCTTTGAGGTCAGCGAACGCTGTGATCATCTTGCGCGCGACGTCACCGTTGCCCGGCAGGTTGTCGCAGGACATAACGGTGAAGGGGTCAACCCCGGCCTCGCGGCGCACCCGCAAGGCCTCGATGATGTAGCCGAAGGCGGTGCAGGGAGTAGCGCCATCTTCCAGGTCATGCTGGATCGAGGGGTCGGATGCGTCAAACTCTCCGGTCACCTGATTGACGAGATAACCGCCCTCGGTGATCGTCAGCGAGACGATCCGGGTGGCCGGATCAGCCATGGCCGCCACCACGGCATCCGGATCATCGGGCGCGAGGAGCATCTCGATGATCGACCCGATGACCCGAGCTTCGCGCCGTCCATCGGGGTGTTTCTCCACCAGGGTGTAGAGACCGTCCTGAGCATTGAGAGTCTCGACGATCTTGCGGTCGTGCGGCAGCACGCCCACTCCGCAAATGCCCCAGGACAGATCACCACCGGACTCCATCACGCGGTCGGTATACATTGCTTCGTGCGCCCGGTGGAAGCCTCCGACGCCGAAGTGAACGATCCCGCGGCGCACGGCGCTTCGATCGTAGGTGGGCACGCTGACCGCAGAAGTCTCCGCGGTCAGCGTGGCTTGAGTCAGCTGGCTCACTTGACGGCGCCCATGGACAGGCCTTGAACCAGCTTGTCTTGAGCGGTGAATCCGGCGATGAGCACCGGCAGTGAGATGACCACGGACGCGGCGCAGACCTGGGCCAGGAAAAGACCCTGGCTGGTGACGAACCCGGTCAGGAAGACCGGTGCCGTGCCCGCCACGGTGCTGGTCAGCACCCGAGCGAGCAGCAACTCGTTCCAGCTGAAGATGAAGCAGATCAAACCCACCGCGGCGATGCCGGGCGCCACGACGGGTGCCACCACGGAGATCAGGGTGCGCATCAAACCGGCGCCGTCCACCTGGGCGGCCTCCAACATCTCCACCGGCACCTCGGCCAAGAACGACTGGAGCATCCACACCGCGATCGGCATGTTCATGGAGGTGTAGAGCAGGACCAGCGTAAAGATGTTGTCCAGCAGGTTGAACTCCAGCGCGATCAGGTAGAGCGGCAGGATCGCTGCCACGATGGGGAGCATCTTGGTGGACAGGAAAAAGAACATCACGTCCGTCCACTTGTCCACCTTCTTGATGGACAGTGCATAGGCCGCCGGAAAAGCCAGGAGGATCACCAGCCCTGTTGAGATCAGGCTGGCCATGGCCGAGTTGATCATGGGCGGCCAAGGGTCGGCGTTCAGGAAGCTGCGATACCCGTCCAACACCAGGGGAGCAAAGAAGCTCGGAGTCCGGGTCGCCGCATCGGTCTCGGCGTGGAAGGAGGTCAGCAGCATCCACAGCACCGGGGCCACGAAGATCATGCCAATCACCCACGCGGCCAAGCCGAGCAGGAGATTGCCACGACTCTTGGGCTTACGGTTCAGCTGGTGCGGAGCTCCGATCCGCTTGGTCTGCCCCTCCCCGGCGGCAACCGTGACGTCTTTGTCGGTGGTGCTCATCGGTGCTCCTCCTGGAACAGGCTGAAGGCGACCTTCAAGGCGAACGTCGCGATGATGATGGTGCCGATCACGGTGACTACGCCGGCTGCCGAGGCCTCTCCGTAGTTCTGTGCGACGAGCAGTTTCTGGTAGATGTGATAGGGCAGGTTGGCCGTGCCCAGCGCGCCAGCGGTGAGAGTGAAGACATGATCGAAGGTCTGCACGATGTAGATCGCACCGAGCAGTCCGGCCAGCTCGATGTACTGACGCAGGTGTGGCAGCGTCATGTGGAAGAAGATCTGCCAGGAGTTGGCCCCGTCGATGCGGGCGGCCTCCACCACGTCCATGGGGCGTGACTGCAAGCCGGCCAGCAGGATGAGCATCATGAACGGCGTCCACTGCCAGATCAGGGAGACCTCGATGGCAATCAGCGCATTCTGACTGATCCAGTCCCGGGTGGGGGCATTGTCACCGAAGACCAAGCGCAACAGCCCGTTGAGCAGACCGTAGTCCGGGTTGTAAAGCGCGTGCTTCCACACCAGCGCGGCCGCAACCGGGACCACCAGGAACGGCGCGATCATCATGGTGCGCACGATGCCTCGACCCCAGAATTCACGGTCCAACAGCAGCGCGATACCGAGCCCGAGGAGCAGGGACATCAGCACCACCGTGACGGTAAGGATGACGGTGACGATGACCGCGCTCCGTGCCGAGGGGTCGGTGAAGACGTCGACGTAGTTGTCGAAACCGGCGAACCCGCGATCGTTGGGACGGAAGGCGATCCAGTCCGTGAAGGAGAGCACCAAGGTGACGGCGAACGGGATCTGCGTCAATAGGATGACGAAGAGCAGTGCCGGAAGCAAGGGGGCGCGGCGCGCCCATTTCGCCGACCGGCTCAGCCCGGTGGAGGGCTGCAAAGTCTTGCCCTCCACCGGTGGAGCCTCGCTTTGCTGGGTTGCCATCTCTACTCCTTGTACGACTCGGCCACGCCTTCGGCCAGACGCTGGCCGTTGGACAAGGCCTCCTCGACGGTCATCTGGCCAGCGATCACCGAACTGATGTCCTCGCTGATCTGGGTGCCCATGTCCGGGAACTCGGGGATACCGACAAACTGGATGCCCGGTGCCGGCCGGGGTTGCACCCCGGGACTCATCGGGTCAGCCGCCTCGACGGCTGCCTGCGTCGGCTCGGCAAAGGCGCTCGCGATCTCCAGGTACTCCTCGTTCTCGTAGGTCGACGCCCGCTTCCCAGCGGGGACCTTCGCCCAGCCGAGCTCGGTCCCTACGAGCTCCTCGTACTCCTGGCTGGAGGCCCACGAGATGAACTCCCAGGCAGCGTCCTTGTTCTGGCTGGCCTCCTCGATGCCCCATGCCCAGGTGTAGAGCCACCCCGAGGCGTCCGTCTGCTCGACCGGTGCGGCGACGTAGCCCATCTTGCCCTGCACCGGGGAGCCATCGGCCTCCAACGAGCCGGCGGCGGACGTGGCGTCGTACCACATCGCTGAGGAGCCCTGAGTAACGTTGTTCAGACACTCGGTGAAGCCCGACTGCGCAGCACCGTTCTGTCCGTATTCCTTGACCAGGTCGGTGTAGAAGGTCGCTGCCTCGGTGAACTCCGGGGAGTCCACTTGAGCTTCCCAGTCTTCGGTGAAGTAGGTGCCGCCGAAGGTGTTGACCACGGTGGTCATCGGGGCCAGCACCTGCCCCCACCCGGGCAAGCCTCGCAGGCAAATGCCGGACATTCCGGGCTCGGCCCCGTCCAGGTCGGCCGCCAACTGTGCAACTTCGTCCCAGGTCGGGTTATCCGGGACAGTCAGGCCTTCTTGCTCCACGATGTCCTTGCGGTACATCAGGAAGGAAGACTCGCCGTAGAAGGGTTGGCCGTAGACCGAGTCCTCGAAGGACAGCGATTCGGTCATCGGCCCGAGGATGTCGTCCGCGTTGAAGTCGTCATCCTCGGCGATGAAGTCGTCCATCGAGGCGACCCAGCCGTTCTCGGCGTAGATGGGGATCTCGAAGTTGCTCAGCGACGCCACGTCGTACTGACCAGCCTGACTGGAAAATTCCTGACTGATCTGGGCCCGCACGTCGTTCTCCGGCAACGTGGTGAAGTTGACCGTGATGCCGGTCTCTTCGGTGAAGAACTCTGCTGTCAACTTCTCCAGATCCACCATCTGCGGGTTGTTGACCTGAAGCACGTTGATCGAGCCGCCTCCACCGCCGTCGCCTTCTCCGCCTTCGCTGCTACCTCCTCCTCCCCCAGCACCAGCACACGCAGAAAGCGCCACACCTGTCGTGGCGGTCATGGCCAGAGCGATCCATCGTCGTTGACGCATCTATTACTCCCTATGGTTCGGGCCCGCCGCGCGGACCCCAATGTCGGTTTGCTCAAATGAGCAATGCGGTGCACAAATGAGTGTGCTGGCCGGAGAGCCTGAGTGTCAAGGGTTTGGCCCATTAAGGTGGGCCTCATCGTCGGCCGTTATCCGATTGAGGCGACTGCAGAAAGAGGGTGCGCAATGGTTGCGTCGATGGGACCCGCCGAGTCGGTCCTGGCCGCCACCGTCGCGCGCCGCTACTACCTGCAGGGCGAGTCGAAAAAGGACATTGCCGACGACCTGGGCATCAACCGGTTCAAGGTCGCACGCCTCTTGGAGAACGCCTTGGAGACTGGCCTGGTCACCATCGCGATCTCCACCGTCGGGAACGTCGATACCGACGCTTCGGCGCAGCTCGCGCAGCGCTTTGGCCTGAGCCGCTGTGTGGTCGTGGCATGCACCGACTCAACGCAGGCAGACACCCGCACCGCTCTGGGCAGCACGGCGGCAGACCTGATGAGCGAAATCTTGACCGAGGACGACGTCTTGGGTCTGCCTTGGTCACGGTCGGTGCTGGCGATGACGACCGCCTTGCGGGATGTCCCTGCCGTCCAAGTGGTCCAGCTCAGTGGGGCGATGGAGTTGCCTGGGGTCAACGCGAGTGCCGTCGATATCGTCCGGGAAACGGCTCGGGTCAGCCGTGGCTCATCGGTGATCTTCCACGCTCCGTTCATCCTGGATGATGCGGCGAGCGCGACGGCGATGCGGCGTCAATCCAGCGTGAGCGACGGGTTGCGCGCTGTGCGGGACGTGACTCACGCGGTGGTCGGCCTGGGGCTCTGGGGACCCGGCCTGTCCACGGTGCACGACATGGCCACGCCCGCAGAGCATGAGGAACTCACTGAGGCTGGTGTGATCGGCGAGATCGCCGGAGTCTTCTTCGATGACCAGGGCCGCATCATCACCTCCGCCTTCTCCGAGCGACTGATCACTTTGTCAGGGGCAAACTTGGCGCAGATCCCTCGCGTGACGGCAGTGGTCGAGGGTGGAGCCAAGGCGCCAGCCATCGTCGCCGCCATCCGCGGAGGGCTCATCAATGGCTTGGTCGTCGACGCCACCGCCGCCTCAGTGATGATGCGCGTCAGCGATCCTCAGGCCTCTACCGAGACGGTCCAACCAACCGGGTTTTAGCCGGCACCGGTCGCCCAACGGAGGCGCGTCATCACGCTGGCCCCAAAACTGGCACCATGCATCAACGTGTTGGCCAACAATGGTGCCAATTGATGCACAGCGGTCCGTCGTTGCCACCCAGAAGCCAACGGATACGCCTCCATGTATGCCGCGAAGGTGGCCTCCGCGAAGCCGCCGAACAAGCGCATCAACGCCAGGTCGATCTCGCGGTGCCCATAGTGAACGCTGGGATCGACGAGCCAGTGCCGCCCGTCGTCGCCGATCACGCGATTGCCGGACCATAGATCGCCGTGCACCAGGCAGGGCGGCTCAGGCGGGCCGCATACCTCCGGTCCGAGGTTGATCAGCTGATCTACCATCGGAAGCGCCGCTGGCTCCAGGCGCCCGACGGTCACCGCTTGGCGCGCGAGCGGGAGCACCCGACCCTGCAGGTAGGAAACCGACCACTCCTCGTGTGCCCGCAGGTCGAGGTCCACCGAGCCGAGGTAGCCGTGGGGACGATCGTCGATCGAGCCAAAGTGTGGACCGGTGCGGCTGTGCAGGGCTGCCAAGCCCCGGCCGAACTCTTCGGCACCCAGGGAGGTTCCATCGTCCGCGGGCCGGTCTTCATGCTCGATCCACTCCAGGGCGAGGCCGGAGGTGCGCTGCCTCAGCACTTCGGGCACCGGCACCGTCCCGGTGGCACGCAGCGACCGCAAACCTGCCGCTTCGCGCTCGTAGAAATCCGCCGGGGGGTTGGGCCTGCTCTTGAAGAAAATGGGGCCGCGTGGTGTTTGTCCGACAAAAACTTGAGAGATCGAGCCGCCTGCGACCGGGCGAATTTCACCAACGGCAAAGCCTTCAGTGAGGTCCGCAGGCAGGGTCACAGGTCGCACGGTTCCTAGTCTCGCGCACTCGGCGACGCCGCGGACAGGGCGGCGGACCGGGAGCTCGCTTTCCCCCCTGGTGCTGCACTACAACGCAGCTCCGAGCGGGAAACTGCAGCACCAGGGAGGCACCCCGGCGCTCAGGTGGCATTGCCGTCGGCGATCCAGTCGAGCAACCCCCGACAGGCGACCTCGACCTGGTCGAACATTGCACTGAACCCCTCCTGAGGCTCGCCATACGGGTCCGGCACGTCCAGACCTGCGGCGCCGGCCCATCGGCTTCCGTCTGACCCCGGCGCAAAGGACCCAAACCGCACGATGCGCGACCGGGCCGTAGCATCGAGGGCCATCGACTCCAGATCAGCGACGTTGCCGCCGTCCATGGCCACAATCAGATGAAATCGGCGACGCCGAACTGCTGGCCTCGGTGATCGATCGGTATGCCGCGTCGCTGGGCCTCCATCACCGTCGAGGCGTGCGGCGGGTTGCCGACATGCCACGGGCCGGTGCCAGCGGATTCCACCACGATCCCGCGCACGTCCGACCTTCCCGCAGCCAGCTCCACGAAGACAGCTTCAGCGGCGGGGGATCGACAGATGTTGCCCAGACAGACAAAACAGATGCGCATCCGCCCAGTTTGGCCCATCCGACCCACGTAGCGACCAACGGGCGCGAGTCAGTTCGGGGGATTAACCTACGGTCCCGTAACATTGGACTGAGTATGAGTAAAAAGCCATCTCGCCGATTAGACCGTGTCGTGATCCGTTTTGCCGGGGACTCCGGTGACGGTATGCAGCTGACCGGCGATCGCTTCACCTCGGAAACCGCATCGATGGGCAACGACATCTCGACGCTGCCAAACTTCCCGGCCGAGATCCGCGCACCCCAGGGGACGCTTCCCGGGGTGTCGAGTTTTCAACTGAACTTCGCTGATCACGACGTGATGACCCCAGGCGATGCGCCGGACGTCTTGGTCGCGATGAACCCCGCTGCGCTGAAGGCCAACATCGCCGATCTGCCGCGCGGGGCCACGGTGATCGCCAACACCGATGAGTTCACCAAGCGCAATCTCGCCAAGGTGGGGTATGCCGTCTCGCCGCTGGAGGATGACAGCCTCGAGTCCTGGCACGTTCACTCCCTGGGCTTGACCTCGATGACCGTCCAAGCGCTCGCCAAGTTCTCGCTGAGCCGCAAGGAGAAGGAAAGGGCCAAGAACATGTTGGCTCTCGGGCTGCTGTCCTGGTTGTATTCGCGACCCTTGGACGGCACCGAGGCCTTTTTGCGCGCCAAGTTCGCCAAGTCACCAGAAGTGCTGGAGGCCAACCTCACCGCACTGCGCGCCGGGCACGCCTACGGCGAAACCACCGAAGACTTCGCGGTTCGCTTCGAGGTGGCTGCCGCTCCGATGACGCCGGGAACCTACCGCACCATGACCGGCGGTCAGGCGATGGCCTTGGGTTTGGTGAGCGCGGCCCACCGCATCGGCCTTCCGTTGGTGCTCGGCTCCTACCCCATCACCCCAGCGTCCGACGTGCTGCACGCGCTCTCGGCGCTGAAGCGGTTCAACATCACGACGCTGCAGGCCGAAGACGAGATCGGCGCGGTCGGCATGGCCCTCGGCGCCGCATACGGTGGTGCTTTGGGCGTGACCACCACCTCAGGCCCCGGCCTCGCGCTCAAGGCCGAGACCATCGGCTTGGCAGTCGCCACCGAGTTGCCGCTGATCGTCATCGACATCCAGCGCGGCGGACCTTCAACCGGCTTGCCGACCAAGACCGAGCAGGCCGACCTGCTGCAGGCCCTCTACGGACGCAACGGGGAGTCACCTGTCGCAGTGGTAGCCGCGAAGTCCCCTACGGATTGTTTCGACGCCGCGATTGAGGCAGTGCGCATCGCCACGACATACCGCACCCCGGTGATCCTGCTCTCCGACGGCTACCTGGCCAACGGCTCCGAGCCCTGGTCGGTGCCGAACGTCGCTGACCTTCCTGAGCTCGAGGTCCAGTTCGCCACCCAGCCCAACGGCACGGACGATAAGGGCGAGCCGGTGTTCCACCCCTTCTTGCGTGACCCGGCCACGCTCGCTCGGCCCTGGGCCATCCCAGGCACGGCCGGTCTGGAGCACCGCATCGGCGGTATCGAGAAGGCTGACGTGACCGGCAACATCTCCTATGACCCGGACAACCACGACAAGATGGTGCGCCTGCGGGCGGCCAAGATCGACAAGATCGCCGAGACGATCCCGGACATTGAGGTCGATGACCCGAGCGGCTCCGCGCGCGTGTTGGTGCTGGGTTGGGGGTCGACCTACGGTCCGATTTCTGCCGGTGCCCGTCTCGTGCGCAACGCGGGCACCTTCGTCGCACAGGCTCATCTGCGCCACCTCAACCCTTTCCCAGCCAACCTCGGGGACGTGCTGCGCCGATACGACCGGGTCATCGTCCCGGAGATGAATCTCGGGCAGCTCGCGCTCCTGCTGCGCGGCCACTTCCTCGTCGATGTGCGGTCGCACACCCAAGTGCGTGGCCTGCCCTTCACTGCGAGCGAGTTGGCTGAGATCCTGCACAAAGAAGCCATCATCGCCGAGGAGATGATCCGATGAGCGCCACTTCCCTGGGTATGCCGACCTCCGGCACCTCCGGCGTGCCCCGCCACGCCGACGGTGCCCCGGACCAGACCAAAAAGGACTTCACCTCCGATCAGGAGGTGCGCTGGTGTCCCGGATGCGGTGACTACGCGGTGTTGGCTGCCGTCCAAGGCTTCCTGCCCGATCTGGGTCTGCGCCGCGAGAACATCGTCTTCGTCTCGGGCATCGGCTGCAGTTCGCGCTTCCCGTACTACCTGGACACCTACGGAATGCACTCGATCCACGGTCGCGCACCAGCGATTGCCACCGGACTTGCGACTTCACGTGGCGATCTCTCGGTGTGGGTGGTGACCGGGGATGGTGATGCTCTGAGCATCGGCGGCAATCACCTCATCCACGCCATGCGGCGCAACGTCAATCTCACCATCTTGCTGTTCAACAACAAGATCTATGGACTCACCAAGGGTCAGTATTCGCCCACCTCCGACGTCGGAACAGTCACGAAATCTACGCCGGTCGGCTCCGTGGACCACCCGTTCAATCCGGTGTCGTTGGCGCTGGGGGCCGAAGCGACCTTTGTGGCGCGCACGCTCGATTCTGACCGCGCGCACCTGATGGAAGTGCTCAGCGCGGCGGCCTCGCACCGCGGCACTTCCCTAGTGGAGATCTACCAGAACTGCCCGATCTTCAACGACGGTGCCTTCCAGTTGATCAAGGACCGCGATCAGGGCAAGGCCCGGATCGCCTACCTGCACGACGGTGAGTCGATTCGGGTCGGCGAAGACCACGTCGTGGTCCGGGACGGTTCGGGGATGACCGTCGTGCCAAGGGACCAGGCCAGCGAGGCAGACCTGGTGAGGCACGACATGTCAGCCGAAGATCCCACCCAGGCCTTCGCGCTGTCCCGACTGGACGACCCGGGCATGGCGCACGTGCCGATGGGCATTTTCCGCCAAGTCGACCGGCCGACCTACGACGACCAGGTCAGGGCCCAGGTCGAGGGTGCCCGGGCCAGCGCTGGCGGCACCACCTCCGACGCTGACCTGCAGGACCTGCTGCACGGCAAGGACACCTGGACCGTCCAGGCGTGAGCACCACCTCGGGCCTGCGGCCATCGGGTCCGCAGCCACGTGAGTCCGGAGCTGAGCGCAAAAGGGCCGGGACCGGGACGGCATACGGCCTGACGGCCTACACGCTGTGGGGGTTGTTTCCCCTCTACTTCGCGCAGTTGAGACCCGCTGGGGCCATCGAGATCTTGGTGCATCGGGTGCTATGGGCTTTTCTGTTATGCCTGATTATCCTCGCTGTGCTGGGTCGGCTGCGATGGCTCGGTCAGCTGCTCCGCCGTCCGCGCATGCTGGCCGCCGTTTCGATCGCAGGTGCCTTGATCGCCACTAACTGGACCATCTACACGTTCGCGGTCCTGACCGGACACGTCACCGAGGCGGCTCTGGGCTACTTCCTCAATCCGCTGGTGACCGTGGGGCTCGGCGTGCTGGTGCTGCGCGAGCGACTTCGCGTCGCCCAGTGGGTTGCGGTCGGCATCGGGGCAATCGCCGCTATCTATCTCACCGTCGACTATGGGAGTCCGCCCTGGATCTCGATCAGTCTGGCATTGAGCTTCGCCAGCTACGGCCTGGTCAAGAAGCGGGTGGGCTCCTCGTTGTCGGCCATCCAGTCCTTGACCGCCGAGACAATGGTGGTCACTCCGCTGGCCCTCGCAGTGCTGGTTTATCTCACCGCGACCGGGACGCAAACGTTCACCACGCAAGGGTGGGC
>JBGTGC010000029.1:0-11741 GCA_041746935.1 Dermatophilaceae bacterium | reverse complement strand
ATGACGACGATGTCTTCGCCGTCGCGGTAGGCCAGGACCGGCACCAAGATTCCTTGTGCCTTGATGGATTCGATAAACGCGGTGTCGGCTTGGACGCTGTCAGCGTCGCTGGTGCGCATGTTCGCGCCGATGGTCACGGTGTTCGCGTCGAGGTACTCCATCGTGGCCTGCGGGGTCTGGGTGGTGTTCTGATCGGTCATCGGGTTCTCCTTGGGTGATAGTGCCAGCGTTACTGGCGGTGCTGGTGTTGGCCTTGTCGACCATTTCCCGCCCCCTCCGGGGCATCCAGAGGATGGGCGACCGTTCACAGCGCCCAGAGCGCAACCCGTAGGGCGGCACCTGGGGGAGCAGGTGGGAGGAAATAAGCGAAGCGCCGAGCAGCTGCGGGCCAGGTGCCGGCGGCTTGCCGCTTGCACGTCGGGCGCGCGGTCGCACACTGGAAGCCCCCGGAGGTGGAGGGAACAAACGTGTTGACGGCCGCCAGGTCGTCTCCTGATTGGTGGTTACTTAGCCGGCCGGGGAGATGC
Organism: Dermatophilaceae bacterium; assembly: GCA_041746935.1. Classification (GTDB taxonomy): domain Bacteria; phylum Actinomycetota; class Actinomycetes; order Actinomycetales; family Dermatophilaceae; genus Ornithinicoccus. The sequence continues at coordinate 11,214 of JBGTGC010000029.1, read as the reverse complement.
GGCTGGCGGGCATCCATTCGGTGATGTGGTGGCTCTGGTCGTCGAGGTAGCTCACGAGTCCGAGCCAGGTCGTTTCGGTGCGGTTCCAGTCGAGCATCAGCGCTTCGCGCTGGCTCAGTCCGGTCGGAGTGACCCAACAGTGCCGGCGACCGATGGTCGGTCGCTCCCATGGACGATCGGTGGGGTCGGGCCGTGCCTGCGTTCCCCGCAGAGCAAGGGGAATCCCGGTTCCCTTGCTCATCCGCCCGGCCACCGACCTATCGTCACCCGAACGTGTGTACGAACCAATGCGATGCGACACATTCGGGCCGCGTGTCAGCGGTGCCGTCAGAGCGCGGGCCCCGGGCACTACGGCTTGGGAGGAAGGGGAATGCCCCGAGATGGTTGGGTCTGGTGTCCTCGTTGCTCGAGAGCACGGTGGGGGTCGGTTGACGGGGCCAGTTTCGCGAGTCGGCGGTGGAGTTAAGTGGCGGTAACCGAACTCAGGTGGGGGAGTGGTTACGTGCGGCCGGAACGGTTATGCGTGTTCGCGCATGACCGGCAACAGAACCGTCGCTTGCTGATGTTGGTGATGATGGGACAGAACTGGACGCCGCACCACTCACACGTCACCACCCGCCGTGCGTGCGGGTCCCGGGCCATTGACGACATGCGCATGTCTCGCTGGGCAGCCTCTTCGACCGACGCAGGTCGCCCAGCGGCAAGCCTTGCCGCGTTGGCCTTGCTGAGGTCTCGGGAGCGAGCAAGCGGCCCGTTATCCGAGTAGCGGCGGGTGGCGTTAGCCTGAATCGTGGCCCTCGTAGCTTCAGCGACGAGGCCCTTAGAGCGGCGCAGCCCGTGCTCAACCCGGTAGTCAGCCGCTGGCAGATTATGGGTCTTCGCGACGTGCAAACCCAGATGGGCGCCGACCCATTCACACTCGTGACACCGAAGTCCCTCAGCGGTTTCTTCGAGGATTCCGTAGTGGCCGTGGCCATCTGGATCACCGTAGGCAAGAGCGCGCGGAGCGGGTGCCGCTGCCGCGTCGCGTGCCTGGCCGGCGTGGGTAGGCATATCCTTCATTGTGCCGCGGGGCCCGGTGCAGAGGGTGATAAGCCGCTTCGCCGGCCTGGGGGAGTAGCCGGGTCAGGGGTGGCCATCGTTAAAACGGCGGTTCATCCAGAGGCCCTGGCTCTGACCAGTCCGCCTCGGGGAAGGGGGAGCGGCCTCTGATGGCAGGTGGGCAGTGAGGACACTTAGCGGCGGCACCAGGCAGGTTGATCCACCCGTGGCCATCGCAAGGTGGAAGTCCGCATGGTTCGGGCTCGGCCGGGGGTTGCTGCGTGGGATCGGTGCCGGCGTAGACCTCGTAGACCGGGTCGATGCTGGCCAGCAACGTTTTCAACAGTCCCCACGGTCGAATGGCTGGGCTAGCGATCTGTATGCCACGAAGAGCGGCTTCCTTGAGTAGGGCTTCGCCGAGGTCTAGGCCGTGCCATCCTCCTGCTTGGTGTGGGCCAAGCTGCGGCGCCAGGCGGCCGGCACGCACGTTCTGGAACAGTGCCATCCCTGGATGGGCGAGAATTTCATGAGCCAAGGAGGTGCCGAGACACCTTCGTCGTCGAGGCTGCGCCGCCGGAGGCGGCTCCGTTTCCCTGACCGCGTTAGCGGGCTTGATGGAGATAGTTTCTAGTAGGTGAGATAAGGGACTAAGCCCACCAAAGGTGGGTAGGTGGACGTTTGTGTAGACCTGGGCGAACACAGCCCCTACGTTGGCGGGGATACGCGCGATCCTGGCCCGTTGGCGGGGCGGGCAGAGAACCATGGCGTAGGAGTTCGCCACACCACGTTGCGGGTGGTGTGGATCGGTGGCGAAGAGGTCCATCCTCTGGTCGTAAGAGAGCGTGTAGCCGCGGTAGACCTCGACCATGATGCCGAGATCCTGGCTAACCCTGCGTGCACGTTGTACCTGCTTTGCCCTACGGCCGAGCCGGTGGGCCGCGGTGTCTTGGGTGGTGATCATGTTGTGCCCAGTGTCCGTGTCAGCGTTCAAAGCGTCGTTGATGACGACCTCCAGCCAGACGTCGCGCGCGACACCGCGCTGTGTGCACGCCGCTTTGACCTCGGGGAGCTCAGCCAACTCGTGGACAACGGCTAGGTAGTTGGCGCGTGAGGACCACGCGGGTAGGGCCGCCAGCAACTCCGGGGGTGTGGGTGGCGGTTTGATCGTGTCCCGCGGCGTGGCGCACCGTTCGGCCCGCGCCACAGGGCGCGGGTCTTCACCGGTTCTTTTGCGCACCGCATCCCGGTATCGGTACGGCCCAGGGCGGTCAGCCGAAAGATGGGTGTGGCGTGGCTTCCGTGAGGTTTCTGTATCAGTTATAGTGGGCAGCACAAAGCCACCTACCTCCTGGTGTGGAGATGGTTTACAGGAGCCGAACGGGGAAGTTCGGTTTCGATCGACAGAGGCCCGCTTGCAGGCGGGCCTTCGTCATGTCTGGGGGTCAGCCAGTCAAAGGCAACTCCTTCTCATCGCGTAGCGGTGGCGCGAGATCTGGCCGTCCGTAGTAGTCGCCCACGGCGATCGCTATGAGGTCGCCGGCAGCCATGTGCCGACGCTGTGCTTCTGCCCGGAGCAGTTGAGAAAGCTCGGCGTCGAGACGGGCGGGCGTGTAGACGCGGTCACCCTTGTGTGCTTGTGGCATGCCACATCCTCACATGACATGAACCTGGTTCGTCCGATCTTTTCGGCGTGTTGCGCGTGTGACTGGTGAGGCACACAGCAGATCAGAGCCCGTCTGAGACGGCGGCGGCCGCGCGGAGGTAGGCGCGTTGGGTGTTGGGGTGTAGTTGGTCGAATTGGAGCCACCCGGAGCGCATGGAGCGGTCGTAGGGGATGGTGACAGCGATGCGGGAGGCACCGTCGTAGCCGGCGGCGATGTTGTCGGCGGCGGCTTCTTCTTTGTCCGCTTGGGAGACGAGGACGACGGCGTTATCGGCTAGGGCCCGGCTGTGCTCGTCGCGATCGCGTAGCGCATCCAGCAGCAGGATGCCTGCCTCGGCGTGATCGGGACGAGTGGTGGTGGCCACCACCAGCTGATCAGCCTGGTCGATCATGCGCAGCCAGTTCGGGGCCGATTCGTCGTTACCGGAGTCGACCACGATGATCCGAAAGTATTTGGACGCGACCTGGTGCACTGCGTCGAAGTCCTCCGCGGTCAAACGTTGCTGTGAGGCAAGCATCGTGGGGTTTGAGCGCAGAACGTCGAATTTGTCCGTGATCTGGTGGTGGACGTACGCGGCGAGGTCGGAAGCCCGAGCGGTGGGTGCCATGAGTTGCTCGGTGTGCGGGAGTAGGTCGAGCACGTGAGCTTCGTGTGGGGCTTGCTCGGTTCTCCAGCCGAGGGTGCCTCGGGTCTCGTTGTTGTCCCAGGCCAACACCCCAGAGCCGCCGTACCGCGCGAAGAGCGCGGAGAGGATGACGGTGGTGGGAGTCTTGCCGGCACCACCTTTGCCGTTGACGACGGCGATGGTGCGTGGGCCGGGCCAGTTGCGGGAGATAGCCCGTTCGTCGGTCCGCCGGCTCATTTCCTCGGCGCTGGGGGCGACTTTGATGCCGAGTTTGGCGAGGAAGCCTCGCCATCCGCTGTCGGCGATCTCCACGGGCTTGGTGGTGTCGAGGAAGGAGTGCCGTGCACGGTTCGGCTCCCGATGTCGCGCACCGTTGATGCCACCGGTGAGCACCGGCTCGGGATCGGGCGGTAACTGGTCGGGTAAGGATGACTCCTCCTGATCCACGGCCTCGTCTGCCGAGGGTGGGGTGTCTGACACTCCCGCAGAGTCGTCCGGGTGAGGTTCCGATGCGTGCGTTGGGTCTTGGGTCGCCTCAGCGGCGAGATCTTCGACCGTCGTGGGCTCCTCAACAGGCTCTGCCGCGACCGCTGCTGGTGCCCGGTTGGATTTGCTCTTGTGTTGTTGGTCCTTGCCGTGTTCGGAGCCGGCCACGGTGGCATCGGGGCTGATGGCGACGTGCCAGATCCCGTCTGGGTCGGTGACGGTGACCGCCACCGGACGCCCGTAGGGCGTGGCGACGTGTTCCGCGATCCAGTGCGTGACGGCGGCTCGGGCTTGATCTGGCCCGTCTTCGGTCAGGGTGTGCACGGTTCCCATCCGATCGACCTCGGCTCGGCCGGTGGGGTCCAGGCTGACGGTCACGTGTGGCCAGGGCGCTGAAGTCTTACTCATAGGTGGTCTCCTGATACCAGTCGTAGACGCCCCAGTCGGCGCCTGGTTGGGTTCGCGTGAGGTACACCACGACGGCGAAGGTTTCCTTGGGCATGTCGTAGCCGTTTTCGCTGATGGTGGCGATGTACGGACGTTCCGCGGTGAGGTCTTCGGGTCCGGTGGTAATCAGCCCGTCTTGCATGGCGGCTGTATCGGCCAGTTCCGCGCTCTGGTAGCCCTCGTTGGCGGCCAGAGCGATCCAGTCTGCGCCCCCGGTGCTGTCTCTAGGCTTGGTCTGGCTTTCGGCATATTCGTCGGTCATCCATTCGGCCGCTCGCCGGTCGGCATCGGCCGGCGTGACGTCGATTCGCGTGTCTGGACTGAGTTTGGTGAGAGCGAACACTCTGGCCACTTCGTCAGCGTCAGTGCGGTCGACGGTATCCGCGTCGATGTAGAGCCCGCGGGGTTGTCCGGCCTTACCCGTGGGGGCAGGGTCGCTGAAGGTGCTGAGGTCGACCGTGCCGGGCTGCCGGGTGCTGGGGGCCGAGTCCTCGGAGTCAGTCGGGTTCGCGCTCTGGGTGGCCGGGTTGGGGTCGCCGTTGGGTTGTGCAGAATCCTCGGCGCACCCGGCCAGGGCGAACACCGGCAGTGTGAGCAGCACCAGTCTCTGGCGGGGGTTCATGGGTTCTCCTTGGGTGGGAGTGCTTGCTCTGGGCTCAGGAACTGCCCCCGGCGGTGTTGCTCCAGTTGGGGGTCGTGCCCGATGAGGGCGGCGTTGGGGTCCCCGGGTGCACTGTTGAAGCTGACGTGGACGTGGTCGCGGTGATTGGCCGATGGGTCGGTGCGGCCGGTTGAGTGGTCGTAGGCGACCCATCCGCGGCGACCGTCGTAGGCAGGCCAGCGGTAGTTGTCCCAGATGATGTATTTGACGCCGAGTCGGTTGGCGTTGATCTGGAACCAGTGAGCGATCTGCCACCCGATGCGGTTCCCTTCGGCGCTTTCCCACGAGGCGGTGCTGGGTGTGACGTCGATCGCCAGGCCAGCGGGGTGGTCCGATGTGGAGACGGACCCCCGCGCCCGCCAGCCGCTGGAGATGCTCGAGGAGGTGAACGTCTGCCGGACGCAGCGCAGCCCGTACACGGTGGATGCTTGGAGCCCGGCTTCCTTGGGGTCGCTTTGGTCTGGGCAGTTCGGGCCTGCCTCGAAGTACCCGTCCACCGGCGGGCCGCCGGCCCCCGCGACGGCGAATGCGGTGCGCCGGTCCATGATCGCGGCCACGTATTTCTGAGTCTCACTGAAGTCCGGGATTCCGCTGGCGTCGAGCACCGCGCTGTAACCCGCGTTGTATGCCGCCAGGGTCAGGGCCATCGGGTCACCGCTGATGGTCCCGGTGTCGATGGCTTGGGTGACTTGGGCGTAGGTGTCGCACATCAGCGCAGCCTGAGAGCCGATCGCATCGGCGGGATCGAAGGGGTCGGCGACGCCGTCGGCGTTGTAGTCGCCACCGAACGTGGCCCAGGTGCCGGCCATGAATTGGGCGATGCCTTGTGCGCCTGCAGGGGAAACGGCGTCGGGGTTCCAGCCGGATTCGGTCTCAATCTGTGCGGCGAGGGTGGGTGCGTCGACGCCGGTGCAGGTTTGCCCTGCTTGTTCGAGCAGAGGCACGAGCGCCGGATCAGGGATCTTTGAGGCGTCCAGGAGCAAGGAACTGCCCCCTGCGAATTGCGCCGTGGCGGGGTCCATGATCTCCGGTGGTGCCGAACACGCCGTCACGATCAGCGCTGATGCCCCTAGTACCGCTGTGGCGGTTATCCCCCCGGTCCTTCCCATAGGTCAGTCGCGCGGTGGCGCGTCCTCCTCGGTGGTCTTGATGTTGTAAGCGTCTTTGAGGTACTGCCGCAAATCTTCGCGGAGTACGAGCCATTGATTCGGTAGACGTATGGCTGGGAGCTCGTTGTTGGCGAGCCACCCGAGGACGGTCTTGTAGGTAACGCCTAGAACCTCAGCCACGTCGCTGGCGCTCATCTGTGGCGGGTACTTGTCGAGAAGGTCGTCCAGGCGGCTCATAGGCGTAGCCTGCCAGGTCATCACAGATGGCAACGCCCCTCCTAATTACGGTGTTTCTACTCTATATCGCCATGATAGGGCATAATTTACTTATGTCTCCACATTGGGTTACCGTGGCCTCTCAGTCAGTCCAGGGGTCTCCAAAGGGGAAATTCATCGTGGGCCAGAATCCATGGATTACCACTTCGAACGAAGTGCTCGATCCAGTGACGCCGAATCCTCTACCCCTAGAAGGGCATTCGGCTGACGCCGAATGGTCGGGTGCCGATTTGCCCCAACGGGGCATCCCCGTTCCCGACCACACCGACCGTCTTGGCCGGGTAGCCGCACCGGCTCTCGGGGTCTTATCGGTGGTCGGGGTGCACGGAGGTTCGGGGGAATCTACGCTCGCTCGCTGGTTGGTTGGCCGAGCCACCAACCACTGCTGGCCGGTACGCGACGGCGCAGCCCCCGATGTCCTGCTATGTGCACGAACCAACGCGAGCGGCATGGCCGCAGCTCGTATGGCCGCTCGGGAGTGGGCGAGCAGTGAAGTCGCGGTAACGCTGATCGGACTCGTCCTCATCGAAGACATGCCCGGTCGCCTCCCGAAACAACTGCGACAGCAAGCGCGGCACGTCGCCGGCGGCGTGCCGTACACGTGGCTTATGCCGTACAGCCAGACCTTGCGCTTCGAGGACACCCTCGCCGCCGAACCGCCCGTTGAAGTTCGGCCCATTCTGAATGCCATCGCAAATCACCTCACCAGAAAGTAGGAATCATGATCACCACCATCACCGATGTCCCCGCCTACGCTGCTGCCTACATCAACACCCAGGCCCCCAACCCCGGCCCATCAGCGCCCCCCGGTGCTGACGACTTCACCCTCGTCTTGTCCTGGGTCTTCTGGATCGCGTTGTTTGCTGGCGTCCTGGGCTTCGTCATCGCCGGCGTGATGATGATGATGCAGTCCCGCGGTCGCGGCGGCGACGGCACCGAAGCAGTAGCCCGCGTGGGCTGGGTCGCTGTCGGCTGCGTGATCGTCTCGGCAGCCTCCGGACTCGTCAACCAGTTCGCCTAACCGATGGTCTCTGCGGCCGAGTCAGATGACGCCGACGGTGGTCCGTTCTGGGCCAAGCCTGGCTTCATCCTTGCTGCCCTCGCGCTGGCCGCGGTCGCACTTCTAGGTGTCGTCCTCGCTTTCCGCGCGAACGGCGGAGAGGACGAGCCTGTCGCGGAGCCGCCGGCAGCGACAGAGTCGGCGACTGCGGCAGATCCCGCCCAGACGAGCGAATCCGCTGCACCAACCAGTAACCCGACCGCAGCACCCGATCCGGACAGTGACTGTCCTGCTCTTTCCGGGCGTGGCGGGGAAGACGCGATCTCCACAGCACCAGACGTGCAGTGGAGCCCCGTCGGCGAGGTTGCTGCCGCGTTCTCTGACGACAACGGACCCGCGAGACGAGACGGGGTCAAAGAGTGTTTTGCGCAAACCCCCGAAGGCGCATTGCTGGCGGCTTACAACTTCCTAGCGGATGTGAGGACGAGCACCTCGGACCCAACCGAAGTTGTTACGGCGCGGGTATCTAAGCAAGCTGCTGGGTACGGCCAACTGTTGGCCGATTCACAGGCTGAGCGCAACCTCACGTCTATGACGGTGCAGGGGTATCGATTCCTTGCAACTGATAACGCGCGCTACACAGTCTCGCTGGTGTCGTCGCTACCTGGAACAGCTGACGCTCTGTTCCTGCGTGATGAGGTCTTGGTCGAGTGGAACGGTTCGGATTGGCAAGTGATGAGCGTTCTGGAGCCGGAGCAGGTTGACGGTTTACCCGGTGACTATGTCCGTTGGAGCCCTGCGGCCGAGGATCTGGAGTAGCTGGTGTGCAACGCACTCACTGACCCTCAGGGCTGTGTGCAGGATGCGGCCGGAAACTGGTTTAACGATCAGGTGCTAGCGCTGGCGCAGATGATGGTGACTTCGTTGGTGCAGTTGTCTGCCGACATAGCGACTGCGTGGGTGAAGTTGCCGCTGATGCCAAGTCTGGGCACATGGACGGGCGGGGGTGTCTGTGATCCTGTCACCGGTCAGTGCACGGAGGCCGTATTCATCGAGAGCGCGGTGTTCCAGTTCTTCCAGTATGAGTTGCGGTGGTGGTCCCTGGCTCTGGTGACGTTGGGGTTGGTGCTGACCGGGATGCGGATCATGTGGAAGCAAGACGGTGCCGAGCTGCGGGAGGCACTCAAGGCGATCTTGGTCTACGTGGCGCTGACGAGTCTTGGGGTGGCCACGGTCTTCGGGCTAATCGAGGCAGGAGACAAGTTCTCCGCGCACATATTGCAGAAGTCAACCCAGGAGGAGTTCGGCGACGCGATCGCCCGCGTCTTGCTGCTCCCCGCAGCTAACGCGCCCACTGACTCGTTCTATACCTCCGAGGCGGTGCCCGTTGTTCTGTCGATCCTGCTGCTGGCTTTCTCGGTCGTGGTTTTTATCGCCCAGGTCGTCTTGCTCCTGGTCCGCGGTGCTCTGCTGGTCGTGATGGTCGCCATGCTCCCGGTCGCCGCTGCAGCTGGTTCCACTCAGGTGGGGAAGCAGATGATCGCGAAGTATCTGGCGTGGATTCTGGCCCTGATTTTGTACAAACCGGCGGCAGCAATCTTGTACGCCGCTGCCTTCCAGTTAACGACCAGTGCGTCAGACGAATCCGTGCTGACGGTGCTGAGTGGGGCTACGATTTTTCTCGCCGCACTGTTCATGTTGCCGGCGCTGTTGAGGTTGCTGGTCCCGGCGACATCTGCGGTAGCTTCCGGCGGTGGCTCAGGCGGTCTGGCGATGGCCGGTACCGGCGCAGCCCTGGCTACGGGTGCGGTAGCGGTTAAGAGTTTGGGCAGCGGTGGCGCGGGGGCTGCAGCCCCTGTCGGCTCGGCCGCCATGAAAGCAGGAAAGGCGTCTGGTGGTTCAGGGTCAGCCCCATCGGGGTCCGGCCCGGTCGGGGGCGGTGGCCGTGGTGGCGGGGGTGGAAATGCACCGGGGCCGGGTTCGTCACCTAATGGGGCATCTGCGCCTACTGGCTCTGCTACAGGGGCGGCGTTTAGTGGTGCGAATGGTTCGGGTCCTTCTGGTGCTGGACGTAACGGGTCCTCTTCTACTCAGCCCGCTAGTGCTGGCGCTAGTGCTAGTCCGGCCCCGGGTGGCGAGCAGGAGTCAGGATCAGGAGGCCCTTCTGGTGGCGAGACCAAGTCAGGGTCATCGGTGAACGGTGCAGCTGCTAGCGCTGCCAGTGCCGGGTCTTCATCCGGCGGCGACAGTGGCCCTACTGGGGCCGGGGATCGTCAGGCGGGTGGGTCTGGCCCCGTGGACTCGAGCCCGGAAGGTGCCAGGGAGACCGAGCGGAGCAATCCGTGGACCACAGGTCCCTCTGGGGCACCGCCGAAGAGCCCTAACGGGGCCGGGTACGCCTCCGCGGCTGCTCGCGGGGCGCACATGGGACGCCAGACCGCAGAGCAGGTGGACGCCACCGATCCTGCCGGTGACGACGGCCCATCAGGTGCCGGCAAATGACGTTGACGTGTACTGACATAGGAAGAGGGCCTCATGCCCGCTGTTGAGACTCAGAAGATCCCGACCTACGGGAACTGGCGCAGGCCGGACTCCGGTGGCATCGGCAACCTGTCCTCGTTGGTCACGATGATGCTCGTCATCATGCCCATCTTCGCGATCCTGATCTTTATCGCGTTTGGATGGTCGCCCCCGTTGATCGGCTACGTCCTGATTTGCGCGGTAACGCTGGTCTTGTTCACGATCAAGGACCGGCACAACCGCACCACCGCCCATCGCATCGGTGCCCGGGTGGGGCATGCCTGGGCGCGCGTGGGCGGAGGAACGGCCTACCGGTCCGGCCCGTTGTCGCGCATCCCGTGGGGGCAGCACCAGCTGCCGGGGCTGCTCGCTCAGTCACGGCTGAGCGAGGCCACCGATTCCTACGGTCGCCCGTTCGCGCTGATCTATATCCCGTCCTCCCGGCACTACACCGTGGTGCTCGCTACGGACCCGGACGGCATGAGCCTGGTCGACCAGTCCCACATTGACAATCAGGTGTCGTATTGGGGTCAGTGGTTGGCGAACCTGGCGCACGAACCCGGTCTGGCCGGTGCCTCGGTCACGGTCGAGACCGCCCCTGACTCCGGGACCCGGCTACGCCGGGAGGTGGCCAGCAACATCGCTGAAGATGCGCCCGAACTGGCCAAAGCCATGTTCGCTGAAGTGATGGATCGTTACCCCTCGGGGTCGGCTCTGACCAGGGCCTACATCGCGTTGACGTATCGCGCAGACAGCAAACGCCGGCGCAACGCCGAGGCGATGGCCCACGAGTTGGCCTCCCGTCTTCCAGCCCTCACGGCCGGGTTGTCCGAAGCAGGCGCGGGCACCGCCCGCCCCCTGCCGGCACAAGAATTGTGCGAGACCATCCGGATGGCTTACGACCCGGCGTCCACAGGCTTGATCGAGCAGGCCAGGGCCGATAGCGAGACGCCCGATTTGGAGTGGAGCGAGGTCGGCCCGGTCGCGTTCCAGACCGGGTGGGACCTGTACCGCCACGACTCCGGAGTGTCCCGGACGTGGGAGATGACGCTTCCCCCTCGCGGGGAGGTGTACTCCGACGTGTTGCAGCGCCTGCTCGCTCCGGTGCCGTCGTGTGACCGCAAACGGGTCACGATGATCTACCAGCCCTACGACCCGGCCAAGGCCGCGCAGACCGTGGAGGCCGACAAGGACGCCGCTGACTTCCGGGTGTCCACGTCCAACCGCCCTTCGGCTCGTGCGCAGGCCGCGGCCGGTGCAGCCAAGCGAATGGCCACCGAAGAGGCCCGGGGTGCCGGTGTGGTCGAGTTCGCGATGCTGGTCACGGCAACGGTGGCCGAAGTGGACCGCATGGATGACGCAGCCGCAGCGATCGAGAACCTCTC